>JAWXVE010000107.1:0-4151 GCA_044425575.1 Eubacteriales bacterium
CTCAGATGGTATTAGCGGGATTAAATACTAGTATACTAGCACGAGCAATGGGAGCCAACCATATTCAAATTAATGCAATTGATATACGTGATTACACCAAGAATAAGCATAAGAAAGTGGATGATTATCCCTATGGAGGTGGGGCAGGAATGTTAATGCAGGCACAGCCTGTTTATGATGCCTATCTTCATGTTAGAGATTCTATTCAAAGCCATAAGAGTGACCAAGAGTGCGGTAATCAAACACGTGTGGTATATGTTACGCCACAAGGCAGTATATTTGACCAGAAGAAGGCACAAGAGTTGGCACAAGAAGAAGATTTGATTCTATTATGCGGTCACTACGAAGGCATTGATGAACGGGTGCTAGAAGAAATTGTAACAGACTTCATATCCATTGGCGATTATGTTCTAACAGGTGGAGAACTACCGGCTATGGTTATGGTAGATGCTATTGCAAGATTAGTACCAGGTGTACTGAATAACAAAACTTCTTGTATTACAGAATCTCATACTCAGTATTTGTTAGAACATCCCCAATATTCCCGACCAGAGGAGTGGAATGGGAAAGTGGTGCCTCCAGTACTATTATCAGGCCATCATAGTAAGATTGACCAGTGGAAGGTAGAAGAATCCATTTGTCGGACGAAAGAGCGACGTCCTGATTTATATGAAAAGTATTGTGAACAAATAAAAAGTGTTCAGAACAATAAAAAGTGTTCAGAACAATAAAAAGTGTTCAGAACAATAAAAAGTGTTCAGAATAAATATTGCCACGATTATAAAATAATGGTATGGTATTAGTAACTATTATGTGGAGGAATCATGTAGTAGAGTATGAAGGGATGCATATTAATATGGATGCAAAAAGACATATCATCCACAGTGTAGCAACGGGAAGCATTGGGGAAGAGTTAGAAATAGAAGTCAATGATGTAATATTGGAAATTAATGGTCATGAAATTGAAGATATTTTTGATTATCAATTCTATGTGCAGGACGAATATATTGAATTATTAATTGAGAAACCATCTGGTGAACAGTGGCTTCTAGAAATCGAAAAAGATGAAATGGAAGATCTTGGACTAGAATTTCATAATGGCTTAATGGATGAATATAGAAGTTGTAGAAATAAGTGTATCTTCTGCTTTATTGATCAGTTGCCAGAAGGAATGCGAGAGACGCTTTATTTTAAAGATGACGATGCAAGACTTTCCTTTTTACAGGGGAATTATATTACTTTAACGAATATGTCAGAACATGAAATCGACCGGATTATTCAGTATCATTTATCACCCATTAATATTTCATTTCACACGACGAATCATGCTCTTCGTGTAGAGATGTTACACAATCGATTTGCAGGAGATGTTCTGAAATATGTAGAACGCTTATATGATGCAGGCATTCATATGAATGGACAGATTGTCTTATGTAAAAATGTCAATGATGGAGCAGAATTAGAGCGAACCATACAAGATTTAATGGAGTATCTTCCATTATTAGAAAGCGTATCCGTAGTCCCAGTTGGATTGTCCAAACATCGAGAAGGTTTATATGCTCTAGAAGCATTTACCAAAGAGGATGCCACTAAAGTTATTCGGTGCATTCATCATTACCAAGAACTGGCTTATGCTCAAACAGGAAACCATTTTATTCATGCAAGTGATGAATGGTATATTCTAGCAGAGTGTGAAGTCCCAGCAGAAGAAACTTACGATGGATATTTGCAACTAGCCAACGGTGTGGGTATGGTGCGTTCTCTTATGGAAGAAGTGGAACTAGCATTAGAGAGTGAGAGAGTGCAATTACAGGGGATGGAAGCCAAAGAGCTATCTATGGTATGCGGTACTTTAGTTTATGAACATATGCACAATATCATCAAGCGGATTCAACAGGTGTGCCCTCATGTAAAGATTCATCTCTATCCAATTGTGAATCACTTCTTTGGTGAGCAGATTACCGTAACAGGATTATTAACAGGGCAAGATATTATTGCCCAGTTACAAGGGAAACCTTTGGGAGAAAAGTTGCTATTATCAGAATATACACTTCGTAGTGGAGAGAATGTTTTATTAGATGATTATACAGTTGCTGATATGGAAAATACTTTACAAGTTAGAATAGATATTGTAAAATCAAGCGGATATGACTTCATACAAGCAATTATGAGTAGATAACAAGAAAGGCATGGTTTATTAGAATGGCAAAAAGAAAAGGAAAGCCAATTGTAGCAGTGGTAGGGAGACCTAATGTTGGGAAATCTACTCTATTCAACGCATTGGCAGGAGAGCAGATCTCTATTGTAAAAGATACGCCAGGTATTACAAGAGATCGTATCTACGCTGATATTACATGGCTTGATATGGTGTTTACTTTAGTAGATACAGGTGGAATAGAACCAGATAGCCAAGATGTTATCTTGTCACAGATGCGAGAGCAAGCAGAAATTGCCATTGCAACAGCCAATGTGATTCTCTTTATGGTAGATGTAAGACAGGGATTAGTAGATTCCGATTCTAAGGTAGCAGATATGTTACGAAGATCTGGAAAACCAGTGATTTTAATCGTGAATAAAGTGGATGATTTTGAGAAATTTATGCCTGATGTGTATGAATTTTATAATCTAGGTATTGGAGATCCAGTACCAATTTCTTCCTCAGGAAGACTAGGAATTGGAGATATGCTTGATTTAGTTACCGAACATTTTGATAAATCAACCATGGAAGAGGAAGAAGATGAACGCCCTCGTATTGCTATTGTAGGGAAGCCAAATGTAGGGAAATCTTCTATTATTAACAAGTTAATTGGAGAGAATCGCCTCATTGTTTCAGACATTGCAGGAACTACAAGAGATGCTGTAGATACCCCTGTAAAGTACCAAGGCAAAGAATATGTATTTATTGATACAGCAGGTCTTAGACGTAAGAATAAGATTAAGGAAGAATTAGAACGCTTTATGATTGTAAGAACGGTGAGTGCAGTGGAGCGAGCAGATATTGTGGTTCTAGTAATTGATGCAGAAGAAGGCGTTACGGAACAAGATGCGAAAGTAGCCGGAATTGCTCATGAACGTGGAAAAGGTGTAATTATTCTCGTGAATAAATGGGATTTAATTGAAAAAGATGATAAAACCATTTACCAATATACCAACAAGGTGAAAGAAGTCTTAGCATATATGCCATATGCACAACTTCT
The DNA here is from genome assembly GCA_044425575.1 of Eubacteriales bacterium. Taxonomy (GTDB): domain Bacteria; phylum Bacillota; class Clostridia; order Lachnospirales; family Lachnospiraceae; genus JAWXVE01. The sequence continues at coordinate 3,198 of JAWXVE010000107.1, forward strand.
CTTTGTCTCTGCTCAAACAGGACAACGCTTAAATAAGTTATATGAACTAATTGATGTGGTAACAGAAAATTGTGCCCTTCGTGTTGCAACAGGCGTATTAAATGAAATTATGTCTGAGGCAGTTGCTTTACAACAGCCACCAAGTGACAAAGGAAAACGATTACGCCTCTACTACATTACTCAAGTGTCAGTGAAACCACCAACCTTTGTAATCTTTGTAAATGATAAGGAATTAATGCATTTTTCCTATACTAGATATATTGAAAATCGCATTCGTGATGCCTTTGGATTTGTGGGAACACCTCTTCGATTTATTATACGAGAGAGAAAATCAGAAAGTTAAAGAAGGAGAGACAATACAAGATGGTTAGAATCATATGTTTGCTGGGAGGCTATTTATTTGGATTGATTCAGACGGCTTATTTATATGGTCGTGCCCACGGAGTCGACATTCGTAAACATGGTAGTGGAAATGCGGGATCTACTAATGCTCTTCGAGTATTAGGTAAGAAAGCAGGTCTCATTGTATTAGCAGGAGATATTCTTAAGTGTATCTTGGCAATTGTGGCGGTTCGTATCTTTTTGCCACAAGAATATCAAGATTCCAAATATCTCTATATGCTGTATGCAGCCACAGGTGCCATATTAGGCCATAACTTTCCTTGTTATTTAGGCTTTAAAGGAGGAAAGGGGATTGCAGCAACTATAGGATTAGTAGCAGCCTTTCACCCATCTTTTCTTGTGGTGGCATTAATTCTATTCTTTGGAGCATTTCTAACGACTCATTATGTGTCCCTAGGCTCCCTTCTAGTATATGCGGGATTTATGGTACAATTAGTAGTCGTAGGGGAGTGGGGATTTATGAATCACATGGATCCATCCAAACGGTATGAGATGTATGTATTAGGTGCCTTTCTAACTATTATGGCATATTGGAAGCATAGAGAGAATTTT
>JAWXVE010000028.1:0-25243 GCA_044425575.1 Eubacteriales bacterium
CCTAATGAACCATGTAATGTTGCCAAATTCCAAGAAATGGCTTATGCATGTATGGATGGTATATATAAGCGTGGGAATCTGCCTATCATAGTAGGTGGTACGGGATTTTATATTCAATCCATTTTATATGGAATTTCATTTGAGCAAGAGGAAGCAGATTCTCTCCGTGAACAGATCGAGGCTTACTATAGAGAACAAGGGGAAGCGAATTTATGGAATCGATTAGAAGCGTGTGATCCCGTGTCGGCTGCCGCAATTCATCCCAATAATGTAAAGCGTGTCATTCGTGCCATAGAATATTATGAACGAACAGGCACTTGTATCTCTGACCATAATGCAAAGGAACGGGAAAAAGAACCAATTTATCAAGGGCTTTATCTTGTTTTGACCAATGAAAGAGCACTTCTTTATGAAACTATTAATGAGCGTGTGGATCAAATGGTTTCCATGGGTTTATTTCAAGAAGTAGAACGGTTGCTTAAGAAGGGGTACACAAAAGATATGACTTCTATGCAGGCCATTGGTTACAAAGAAATCATTGCCTATTATGAGGGAAATTTAACGAAGGATGAAGCCATTGATTTGATCAAGCAACACACAAGGCACTTTGCCAAAAGGCAAATGACATGGTTTCGTAGAGAACGTAATGTGTATATGATAGACAAAAGCCATTACGAGTCAGAACAAGAGATTGTTCTAGCAATTCTAGATAAATGGAGTAAAGAATATGAATTATTATGATAAAATGGGAATTTCAGAAGAAGTCTACACCTATGGCAACAGGATTTTAGAGGGACTAACAAAGCGCTTTGTAACTATTGATGAAATTGCAGAATACAACCAATTAAAAGTCTTACATGCTATGCAAGAAAATAGGGTAAGCGAGGCTTGTTTAACAGGAACTACAGGATACGGTTACAATGACTTAGGCAGAGATACCCTAGAAGGTGTCTATGCCACCTTGTTTGGTTGTGAAGATGCTCTTGTAAGGCCACAGATTACTTGTGGTACCCATGCATTAGCATTGGCGTTAATGAGTAATTTACGTCCAGGGGATGAATTATTATCGCCTGTAGGCAAGCCTTATGATACCTTAGATGGTGTGATAGGCATAAGAGCGACGAAAGGTTCTCTATCGGAATATGGGATTACCTATCGTCAAGTAGAATTATTAGAGTCAGGAGAATTTGATTATGATGGAATCGCATCGGCCATTACAGATGCAACGAAAATGGTTACAATTCAACGTTCCAAAGGGTATGATACACGTCCTACCTTTTCCGTAACACAGATTAAAGAACTCATTGCCTTTTTAAAGAACAAGAAACCCTCTCTAATCTGCATGGTAGATAACTGCTATGGAGAATTTGTCGAAACAACGGAACCCTCAGAGTGTGGGGCAGACCTGATGGTTGGTTCTCTTATTAAGAATCCAGGTGGTGGTCTTGCACCTATTGGTGGTTATCTTGTAGGCAAAAAGGAATATATAGACCAAGCATCATATCGTCTTACTGCTCCAGGACTTGGTAAAGAAGTCGGTGCTTCTCTTGGAATTTTGAAGGATTTCTTTCAAGGATTGTTCTTAGCACCCACAGTAACGGCTTCTGCACTAAAAGGTGCAATTTTTGCTGCAAATTTATATGAATCCTTAGGCTATCCCACGATTCCAAACGGAACAGAAAGTCGACATGACATTATTCAATCAGTCATATTGGGGAATCCTGAAGCAGTCATTGCTTTTTGTGAAGGTATACAAGCGTCCGCCCCAGTAGATGGCCATGTAACACCAGAGCCCTGGGATATGCCTGGTTATGATAGTCAAGTGATTATGGCTGCAGGTGCATTTATTTCTGGCTCATCCATTGAGTTAAGTGCAGATGCGCCTATGAAACCACCATATAGCGTATTTTTTCAAGGCGGATTAACTTTTCCTCATGCAAAATATGGCGTTTTAAAATCATTGCAATTCTTGTGGGAGAAACAAATGGTAACATTACCACCTTGCTAATTGTGAAATGTAATGTTTTGTCGAAAGATTTTCAAGTATTTTGCTATACATCAATTTTAAGGTGTGGTACACTATTTAGGAATGATTTATGAGAATACAGATGAGAAAGAATGTAGAAAGGGTAGCATACATATGAAAGGAACAAAGAGTAGTTGGGTATGTATCATATTAATACTTGCAGGAATTGTCCTTGGTGGCTTGATTGGATCTATTTTCCCCAATTCATTTCTAAGTTATGGACAGAGCTTTGGACTATTAGACCCGGTGGTATTAGATTTAGGTGTTCTTGTATTAACATTTGGACTATCCATTAAGATCACGATTTCGAGTATTATTGGCATTATTATTGGTATTATTATTTATCGTTTCTTATAAAATGCAATCTATGAGCAACCAAAGAGAGAAGTTGCCACATAGAGGAAACAGATTTGGAACATGAATTACACAAACAATCAGAACAACCTTATGAAAAGTTTCAACAATATGGACCAGAAGCTTTAACAGAAGTAGAATTACTTGCCATCATCATACGTACAGGAACAAGTGGTTGTGATGCAACAAGCTTGGCGCGTAAAGTGCTAGAACTTGGACAAGGTGATAACGGATTATTAGGGTTGTATCATATTACAGATGCACAGTTGAAGAGTATTAAGGGCATTGGTGAAGTAAAGGCAATTAAAATCAAAGCCATTTTAGAACTTTCCAAAAGAATTGCAACTTCAACAGCAAGAAGGCAATTACAAGTGACTAATCCAAAGTTGCTTGCAGACTATTTTATGGAGCGAATGCGCCATTTAGAACAAGAAGTTGTATATGTTGTAATGTTAGATTCTAAAAATCGAATTATAGCAGAGCATTTGCTATCTAGCGGAACGGTAAATACTTCTTTGTTATCTACTAGAGAAGTATTTAAAATGGCACTTGCCTATCAGGCAGTATCTATTATTTTACTGCATAATCATCCTAGTGGTGATCCCGCTCCAAGCAAACAGGATATTGGCATTACACGAACAGTTGCAGAGATTGGTTTATTATTGGAGATTCCCTTATTAGACCATGTTATTATAGGCGACAATTGTTATAGTAGTTTTAAGGAACAACATTTGATATAAAGCAGTACAACAAGTTAGAAATGGAGATGTATATGAACAACAAACACGTATTTGGAATTGATTTAGGAACGAATAATTTAAAGATTTATAGTCGACTTGGTGAAAAGATTTACATTGAGAAGAATATTATTGCCATTAAGAATAAAGATATTTTATTTGCATATGGAGATAGTGCCTATGATATGTTTGAAAAAGCACCTGCTAACATTAAGATTAGTTTTCCTTTAATTAATGGTGTAATTGCAGATATTCATAATATGAGGATTTTACTTGCAAGTTTTATTCAGATGATTACAAAAGGCAATATGAAGCCGGCTGAGTATTACATTTCCATTCCAACAGATATTACGGAAGTGGAGAAGCGTGCATTTTATGATTTAATTAAAGATTCTAACATTAAAGCAAAGAAGATTTATTTAATTGATAAAGCAATTGCCAATGGAATCGGACTTGATATTGATGTAAAGAATTCTCAAGGAGTGTTAATCGTTGATGTGGGATATAATACCACAGAAATCTCCATTTTATCCCTTGGAGGAATTGTACTTAGTAAGCTCATTAAAACAGGTGGGCAAAAGTTTGATGAATCGATTTGTGGTGTTATCCGTAGGCAATTTAATATTCTAATTGGAAACCGAACAGCTGAGAACCTTAAGATTCTTTTATCCTCAACACCTACCATGAATGAAACAGAAGTAGTCTATGGACGTGATTTAGTTACAGGCTTACCAATCGAAAAAGAGATTAACACAGATGTGGTAAATGAGGCTCTTGAGTTTAATTACAATGTGATTATTGATAATATTAAAGTAATTTTAGAACGTACGCCACCAGAATTAGCGGCAGATATTTATCGTCGTGGAGTGTATTTAACAGGTGGTGCTTCCCAAACAACTAATTTAGCAGACTTAATTAGTAAGGGGACTGGATTAAAGGTGAATACTACAGAGAATCCAATTGAAACAGTAGCAATTGGCCTTGCTAAAGCAATTAAAGACCCACACTATAAATCCATTTTATATACCAATGATAAACGATAAGATTGGTATCTATAAGGTCAGCATCTACGAAGAAAGAAGGGTAGCAGAAACATATGTCTCCAATGTTTCAGAAAAAATCGGAAAAATTTAATATTCCTAGTAAATATATCTTATTATTTTTAACTATTTTATGCATCGTATTAATGGTCATAACGTTTACTACTAATTATGCCAGTTTGTTAATACGAACTCCTTTTGCAGCAATAGTGATTCCATTTCAAACAGGTGTTACTAATGTGGGCAATTGGTTTGGGGATCGCTCTGATGAGTTATCGCAAATCAGTGATTTATTAGAGGAGAATACTGCTCTAAAGGCAGAACTTGCAGAGTTAAAGGTAGAAAATGATTTACTCCAGCAAGACAAATATGAACTTAGTAATTTGCGTCAACTTTACCAATTGGATAATCAATATTCTGAGTATGAAAAAGTAGGCGCTCGTATTATTGCAAGAGATACAGGTAACTGGTTCCATTCTTTTACCATAGATAAAGGGTTAGAAGATGGACTTGCCATCGATATGAATGTAATTGCAGACGGGGGTCTAGTAGGGCGTATTTCAGAGATAGGAACCAATTGGGCTAAAGTCGTTTCTATTATTGATGATAATAGTTACGTAAGTGGCATGGTCTTATCCACATCAGATAATTTAATTGTATCAGGTGATTTAGAGTTAATGACAACAGGCAATATTTCCTTTTCCCAACTTATGGATTCAGCAGATCAAGTTACGGTAGGAGATAAGATTGTAACATCGAATATTAGCGACAAATATCTTCCAGGAATTTCTATCGGTTATATTACAGAGGTTAATAAGGATGCTAATAATCTTACTAAATCAGGTACCGTCTCTCCTGTAGTTGACTTTGAACATTTAAAAGAAGTTCTTGTGATTTTACAATTAAAGCAAACGGTGCAATAGATGGAAAAAGATAAACAAAGTGCTCGCACTACACAATCAAGTAAAAATAGAAGAAGCCTCATTGCAGTTACAAGAAACCTTGTATTGGTGGCAATTGTTATGATGTGCTTCGTTTTGCAATCCACTTTATTTCGTTATTTAGAATTTGGTGGAATTGCTCCTAATTTGTTAATAATTGCAGTAGCTACTATTGGTTTTATGAGAGGAAAGTACGCTGGAATTCTATATGGATTTTTAGCTGGACTTCTAGTAGATATTTTCTTTGGAACGGTAATTGGTTTTTTTGCATTAATCTACATGTATCTTGGATTTGTGAATGGTTATTTTGAACGCATCTTTTATCCTAAAGATATTAAATTACCACTGATTTTATTTATTGTAAGCGATTTCATATATAGCATTGTCTATTATGTACTAATATTTTTATTGCAAGGTAAATTTAATTTTCCACATTATTTGAACCATATTATATTACCAGAAATCATTTATACCATAGCCGTTTCGCTACTTTTATATCCATGCTTACTAGTAGTGAATTCTAAATTTGATAAGATAGAAAAAGGGAGTTAAAAGAATTTTGATTAGAGAAATAAAAGATAAAGTGCTTAACTTAATAACTTCTCGTGTATTTATTCTCATGCTTGTTTTCTTGGCACTGTTTTTAGTTGTTTTTGTGCGCATTTTTAACTTACAAATTGTAAAGGGTGCTTCCTATTTAGAAAACTTTACCTTGATGATTCAAAAAGACCAATCCATCCAAGCTTCAAGAGGGATTATATACGACAGAAATGGAAATGTATTAGCATATAATGAGCTAGCATATTCAGTAGAAATAGAAGATGTGTATGAATCTTCTAGTGATAAAAATCAATTGCTCAATCAAACAATCTATGAATTAGTTACTATCATTGAAGGAAGTGGAGATGAAGTGGTTGCAGACTTTGAAATTGTATTAAATGACAATAACGAATGGGAATATGCAGTTACTGGTACCACAAAAGAACGCTTTCTAGCAGATGTATATGGATATTCTACAATTGAAGAGCTAAAAGAAGTGTTTTCTCAATATACAGCCACTGCAGAAGAGGTGATTCTCTATTTAGCTGGATCTACTCGATATGAAATAGGTGCATATGAAATAGAACCTGACTCGGAAGAGAAACTCTTTCTAGTAGGATTTGGATATACAGAAGAAGAACTTTTAAAAATTTTAACTGTTCGCTACTCCTTAAGTAAAAATGAATATCAGAAGTTTATTTCCACTACAGTTGCTACAGAAGTATCGGAAAATTCAGTAGCCATGGTATTAGAAAATATAGAACGGTTAGATGGAGTTTCCATTGAAGAGGATACCATTCGTAGATATGTAGATAGCATTTATTTTTCGCATATCCTGGGCTATACAGGAAATATTTCTCAAACAGAATTAGATGAAGCAAATACATTAGAGATCAATAGCGACAATCCCTATACCATGAACGATTCCTACGGGAAAGCAGGTATTGAAAAGGTTATGGAATCAGATCTTAGAGGTGTAAATGGATCTGAGATTGTTCACGTAGACAAGTTAGGTACTACCATTGAAACAAGTGATTACGTGGACCCAATTGCAGGTAATAACTTATATCTTACCATTGATAAGGATTTACAAATTGCCACTTATCAAATATTAGAACAAAAAATCGCTGGTATTTTAATATCCAATATTGTGAATATAAAGGAATCATCTTTTTCAGAATCAATGATTTCAGCTAATAATATTTCTATTGATGACGTATATTTTGCAGTATTTAATAATAATATTCTATCCATTAGTGCATTGTATGCAGAAGATGCCAGTGAAATAGAACAGCAAACTGCTCAAACATTATTGGAGTATGAAGAGCAAGTGTTAATTAAACTTCGCGAAGAGTTAGAAACTACTGCAACACCATATAACCAATTAACAACAGAATATAAGGTATATCAATCTTATCTAACAACGATTATTTCCGATTTATTCTTTACAAGCAATCTTGATACTAGTGACCAGGTATATATTGATTGGCGCACTAATGAAACCATTAGTTTGCAAGAATACTTGCTCCATGCCATTGCTATGAATTGGATTGATATTACTGTTTTAGATTTAGAAGAGGAGTATCTAGATAAAGATGAGATTTACATGTATTTGATTGATTATATTCTGAATTATTTAGATGAAGATTCTGATTTCATGAAGAAAATGATTGATTATATGATTCAGAAGAATGAAATATCAGGGCAAGAGGTGTGCCTTTTATTATGGGAACAAGAAGTGATATCCGTGTCTACCACAGAAATTGATCGCTTAAAGGGAAATCAAATCACGCCTTACCAATTTATGATTGAACGATTAGAAAATCTTGAAATCACGCCGGCTCAATTAGCTCTGGATCCTTGTTCGGGTTCGTGTGTTATTACAGATGTGAATTCAGGTGAGGTACTTGCACTTGTGTCTTATCCAAGCTATGACAATAATCGCATGAATGATGCAACTTATTATAAGCAATTAAATAATGATTTATCCAATCCGCTTTGGAATTATGCTACACAACAAAAGACAGCACCTGGTTCTACCTTTAAGATGGTTTCATCTGCTGCTTTATTAGAAGAACACGTAGTTTCCGTTACTGATACCATAACTTGTTACGGGATATTTGATGATATTACACCTTCTATACGATGTTGGATTTATCCGCAAGGAACTCATGGAGCAATGAACATTGCATCAGCAATTGCAAACTCTTGCAACTATTATTATTACCAAGCTATGTTTAATCTATGCCTGATTAATAATCAATATAACAGTGATTACGGAATTGAAATCTTAAGTAAGTACGCAACCTTATTTGGTCTAGATGAAACATCAGGTGTGGAGATTATGGAATCTGTCCCACAAGTGTCAGATGATTATGCCATTCCATCTGCCATTGGACAAGGAAGTCACAACTATACAACAGTAGGTCTTGCTCGTTATGTTACAGCTGTTGCCAATAAAGGTACCACTTATAATCTTAGTCTAATTGATTGTGTAACGGATATTAATAATAATTTAGTAATGGAATATACCCCTGAAATTGATACTATTATCAATTTTAATCCATCTACGTGGGAGGCTATTCACCAAGGAATGTATAGTGCCCTAGAAAGCAAATCCTATTTTCAAAATATTGGTATAACGGTTGCTGGTAAAACGGGTACTGCACAAGAGAATCTATCACGACCGGATCACTCCTTGTTTGTTGGATTCGCACCGTATGAAACGCCTGAGATTGCAGTGGCAACTCGTATTGCCAACGGATATACATCCAATTATGCAGCAGAAGCAACGAAGGATGTTATTATGTATTATTTTGGTCTAGAAGATGAAGAAGAATTAATCTCAGGAACAGCAACAGCTCCTGAAACATCCTTAAATGATAGTGAGGATTAAATAACTTTTATTAGTGAAGTATACATACTTCAGAATGGGGACAATATGAAAAATGTAATTATGATAAAAAGTTATAAAAGTGGACTTAGTATTTATTTAGATGACGGTATTCCCTTTCCACAATTGCTAAATGAAGTGGCACTTAAATTTAAAGAATCTAAAAAATTCTTTCAAAATTCCCAAGCCGCAATCTTTTTTGATGGACGTGTACTAACTACAGAAGAAGAGCAGCAATTAGTAAATATTATATCGGAATCTTCTGACTTAGAAGTGTTATACGTAGTTGGAAGAGAAGATGACCCAGTAAATCAATACTTTAATGCTGTTCTTCATGAGTGCAATGAAAGGGAAGAAAATTACGGGAGTTTTTACAGAGGTACTTTAAAAGATGGACAAGTATTAGAGATGGATTCTTCTATTATTGTATTAGGAGATGTTTATCCTGGTTGTACAGTAATTTCCAATAAAGATATTATTATATTAGGTGCTTTAAATGGAGCGGCCTATGCAGGTGCTAGTGGAGAAGAAAATCATTATGTAGTAGCACTTGAAATGGCTCCAACTAAACTTAAAATTGCAGATGCTACTTATCGAGCACAAGCAAAAAATTCTATCTGGAGAGCAAAACCAAAGATAGAACCTAAAATTGCATATTTGAAAAACAATCAAATATATATGGATTCCATTACAAAAGAATTACTAAGTGAAATATCTATCTAAAATCTTTCTTACATAGATATTTTAATTAGGGGACAATATTTCATTAACTTTATGGAGGTAAATTTATGGGTGAAGTAATTGTCGTCACATCTGGAAAAGGAGGCGTTGGAAAGACCACAACATCGGCGAATGTTGGCACCGGATTAGCTGCACTGAATAAAAAAGTCGTGTTAATTGATACGGATATTGGTCTACGAAATCTAGATGTAGTTATGGGACTAGAAAACAGGATTGTTTATAATCTTGTAGATGTAGTGGAGGGGAATTGTCGTATTAAACAAGCACTGATTAAAGACAAACGCCACGCTAGTCTTTATTTAATGCCATCGGCACAAACACGAGATAAATCAGCAGTATCACCAGGGCAAATGATTAAACTAGTTTCACATTTAAAAGAACAGTTCGATTATGTCATATTAGATTGTCCAGCTGGAATTGAACAAGGTTTTCAAAATGCAATTGCTGCAGCTGATAGGGCATTCGTTGTGACAACGCCAGAGGTATCTGCTATACGTGACGCAGACCGAATTATTGGGCTGTTAGAAGCAAATGAATTCGAAAAAATCGACTTAATCGTAAATCGTTTGCGATACGATATGATTAAAAGAGGCGATATGATGTCCATATCAGATGTAGAAGATATTTTATCCATCCCTCTAATAGGTGCAATACCAGATGATGAGAATGTAGTCATTGCAACGAATCAAGGAGAACCTCTTGTTGGAAGTGCAACGCTAGCCGGTAAAGCATTTCAAGATATCTGCCTACGAACAATTGGGGAAAGTATCCCGATGACAGAATTTGAAGGAAATCTGTCATTTTGGACACGGATTTCAACGATTTTTCAGAAAAATTAGGGGAGGATATGGAATTATGAATATATTTAAGTTATTTCGCAAGAAAACTTCAAAAGAAATTGCCAAGGATCGACTTAAGATTCTTCTCATTTCGGACCGAGTAAATTGTTCGCCTGAGATGTTGGAGATGATTAAAAATGATATTTCTAAGGTTTTATCAAAATACATGAAAATTGACGCACAGAAAATGGAGATCCAAATATCAAAAACACCGTCCATTTTCGCTAATATACCAATTATTGATTTGAATAAGCAAATCGGAGTGAAAGAATAAGATAATGTTTAAAAATTACCAAGTAAGAAATTATAACTTCAGATTAGTTCTCTATATTGTTGCATTAAGTATCATTGGCATTTTAGTCATTGGAAGTGCACAGGAATCCGTGCAAGACAAGCAGATTATGGGATTTATTGTGGGATTTTTTCTAATGATTATTTTATCATTATTTGATTACCATTTTTTTCTGAAGTTTTATTGGGTAATTTATGTTTTTAATCTTATATTGTTAATACTGATTCAATTTTTTGGGTCAGAAAGCAACGGAGCACAGCGGTGGATTTCTATTGCTGGAGTCCAATTTCAACCTTCTGAAACTACTAAAATCATGCTAATTCTTTTTTATGCACAATTTATTATGAAGTATCGGCAATTAATAAGTTCTTTTCGTATGATCGTCCTTTTAAGTGCACTTTTTATGCCACCACTATTATTGATTTACATGCAACCTGACTTATCAACAAGCATTGTTCTTGCATTAATTTTCGTTACCCTCTTGTTTATTGGAGGAATAAGTTATAAAATAGTAGCAGGAGTTCTTATTGTCTTAGTTCCAAGTTTTTTAATATTCTTAGCACTTGTAGTGCGACCAGGACAAGAACTCATCGAAAGCTATCAACAAGAACGGATTCTCGCTTGGTTACATCCAGAAGATTATCGAATGACCATTGGATATCAACAGAGTAATTCTATGATGGCCATTGGATCTGGACAATTATGGGGAAAAGGCCTTAACAATAATGTCATAGCATCTGTTAAAAATGGTGACTTTATACCAGAACCACAAACAGATTTTATATTTGCCATTATTGGAGAAGAACTTGGGTTTGTTGGTGCTTGTGTTACAATGACACTGATTCTCTGTATTATATTTGAATGCTTAATCATAGCAAAACAAGCAAAGGATTTTGAAGGAACTTTAATTGCTTCAGGAATGGCTGCATTAGTTGGATTTCAAAGCATAATTAATATTGCTGTAACAACGGGATTATTTCCAAATACAGGATTGCCATTACCATTTGTTAGCTATGGACTCACTTCCTTAGTTAGTATCTTAATTGGTATGGGATTTGTTCTTAATATTGGATTACAACGAAAACGTAATTATACTTAGGAGGTAACATGAGATGAATATAGCATTGATTGCACATGATGCAAAGAAGAAACTAATGCAGAATTTTTGCATTGCATATCGTGGAATTTTAGCAAAAAATGATTTGTTTGCAACAGAAACTACAGGACGGTTAGTAGAAGAGGTTACACATTTATCAGTGTATAAACACCTAGCAGGACATTTAGGTGGAGAACAGCAACTTGGTGCTCAAATTGAACATAACCAAATTGATTTAGTCATCTTTTTAAGAGATCCATTAAACCCAAAAACTCATGAGCCTGATGTGCACAACTTACTGCGATTATGTGATATGCACAACATACCACTTGCTACTAATCTTGCATCAGCAGAATTATTAATTAAATCACTTGATAGAGGAGACCTTGAGTGGCGTGAAATGTATAAATAATAGTCGTATTGGAATTGTAATTCTTATAGTATGCACCTTCCTTGTAACTGGGTGCAGTCAGACAACTTATGGAGCACCTTATGTAACAATGACATCAATAGCTCCTACTTTAACAAGTTCTTTATCAAGTGAATACGTACTAACTTCCTTTGCATCTGATTTATGCGTATTGTCCAGTGAGACAGAAACGTATGGAATAACCATGGACGTGGAAGAATTGTCAGGTGTTGGGTTGTTTGATTTATCCCAGCAGGATGTTTTGTACGCCAAAAATATTCATACTACGTTATATCCAGCTAGTCTAACAAAAGTTATGACTGCTATTGTAGTATTGAAATACGCTGATTTAGACACGGTCATTACCGTAACAGAACCTATTGTCTTTGATGAATGGGGTGTAACAACAATTGGAATTGAGGCTGGAGACCAATTAACAATGGAACAAGCCTTACACTTACTGTTAATATGTTCTGCCAATGATGCAGCCGTGATTATTGCCAACGAAATTGGTGGTTCTATTGAAGGATTTAGTGAATTAATGAACGAAGAAGCTTTATTAATTGGTGCTACTAATACTAATTTTGTTAATCCGCATGGGTTACATGATGATAATCAATATACAACTGTATATGATATGTACTTAATTATGAATGAGGCCATTACTTACTCTAAATTCAACGATATTACCTCAATGAGTTCTTATAATACAGTCACCTACAATACGAGTGGAACAGAGGTTGCGTTTGAATGTAATTCTTCTAATCGATTTATTCTTGGTACGGAAGAGGCACCTTCTGGAATTGTGGTAGCAGGAGGTAAAACTGGTACTACAGAAATGGCTGGCCATTGCCTTGTAATTCATGGAAAAGATTCAAGTGGCAATTCCTATATCGCTATTATATTAAATGCTCCACAGCGAGATTTGATCTATGAGAAGATGATAGAATTATTATCAGAAATCTAAAAAAACATTGTATTTTATTATTAGATAACTTATAATGTTAAGTATAAATTAAATATAATTTACTTTAAGGAGGATGCAATATGGTTCAATTAATAGTTGGTAGTAAGGGTGAAGGTAAGACATTAGAATTGCTAGCAAAAGTAAATGAAGAAGTAAACACTATTTCTGGAAATATCGTATATCTTGATAAATCAACAAAGCATATGTATGAACTGAATAATAAGATTCGGTTAATAAATGTCAAAGATTATCATATTACAAATAGCGATGAATTTATTGGATTTATTTGCGGGATTTTATCACAAGACAATGATTTACAAGCAATATATTGCGATAGTTTTCTAAAAATTGCTTGTTTAGAAGGCAAAGATATTGAACAATCCATTAATAAAATGGTTGCACTAGGAAGTGAATTTAAGGTGAATTTTGTAGTTAGTATTTCTGTTAATGAAGATTCTTTATCCAACGGAATGAAGAAATTAGTAGTTAATTAGATTGATAGGACGGAATAAAAAAGCTTCGGAAATCCGAGGCTTTTTTATTGAATAGAGAAAGGAGGAGTATGCCAGAATGGGAAAACCACGTAGTAATGTAAGAGCTTATCGAAAACCCGCTAAGATTAATATTGGACTTGCAATATTTTTTATCATATTTGTTTATATTTTAATCTGTATATGGATTTATTTAACTACTCCTCAAATTGTAGCCCACGAGGTCAATATTGGAACACTTACTTCATCTACTAGATATACCGGATTTATTGTACGAGAGGAAACGACTATTACAAGTGAGTATGATGGCTATATTAATTACTTTGTGCGAGAGAGCGAGCGAGTTGGAGTAGGCAATCTTGTATGTACCATTGATGAAACAGGAACCTTGTATGATTATATTACAGAAGCAAGTACAGAAAGCTCTCTTCAAAGTAGTCAAGATTATGATTCTTTAAGGAGAGAAATCGTGCAATTCGTTAGCACCTATGATGATTATGAATTTAATACCCTTTATGACTTTAAATATAATTTATCAGGAACTATTCAGAAGTTATCTAATTCACAATTACTAGAACAAATAGAACAGATTTCTAGTCAATACAGTCAGTCAATGAATGCGTGCCTAGCACCCATTACCGGAATTGTTGTATACAACACAGATGGATACGAATCTTTTACAGAAGATTTACTATCGGCCGATTTATTTGATCAATCCCTTTATGAAAAGGAGCAATACTTAGGGAATGAGTTAGTAATACAAGAAGAACCTATTTACAAAGTGATTACTAGCGAAGAGTGGAGTGTATATATGCAACTAGATGCTGATGTAGCAGCAACAATGGAAGATGGCGCCTATGTTGAAGTCCGTTTTCTAGAAACACAAACCACCTCATGGGCTCAAATTTATCTATTGACAATAGGAGATGAAATCTACGGTCGCTTAGATTTTAACAATTCGATGATACAATTTGCTTCTGACCGCTATATTAACTTTGAATTGATTTTAGAAGATGATACGGGATTCAAGATTCCACAAAGTGCAATTGTTGAAATGGAATTTTATTTGATTCCGAAAGAATATATTATTGCACAAGGTTCTTCTACTAATCTTGGTGTAATGCAAGAGTCTTATTTAGAAGATGGAACGCAGACACAAGAATTTATCGAGGTAACCATTTATAACGAATCTGACACTGATTACTATATTAGTTCCGATTCCTTAAGTAGTAGTGACTATATTGTTATGCCTGATTCTACAGAAACTTACCCAATTAGCAAGCGCGGATCGCTGATAGGAGTCTATAATATGAATAAGGGCTATGCTGACTTTACACAAGTAACCATTCTGTATGAAAATGAAGAATATGCTATTGTGGAACCTAACACCAAATATGGACTTACTGTATATGATTATATTGTACTAGATGCCGATGCAGTAGAAGAAAATGATTTTATCTACTAAGGATTAGTAAATTGGAAAGGGATAATAAGAGGTTGAAAGAGAGATTATTAGAAATTACTAAGGAAATTCATGGGAGCTGTATGCAGACCAATCGTTCTACAGATTCCGTTCGATTGATTGCAGTTAGTAAAACAAACCCAGTAAGTGCAATTCAAGAAGCTTACAATCTAGGTTGTCGTGATTTTGGTGAAAATAAGGTGCAAGAGTTTCTAGAAAAGTATTCACAATTACCTCAAGATATTCGTTGGCATATGATTGGTCATTTACAACGTAATAAAGTAAAATATATAATTGATAAAGTAGCTTATATTCATAGTATTGATTCCTATGAGTTGGCACTAGAGGTCAATAGGCAGGCTGTAAAGAAAGGTGTGCCTAGAGTGAAGGTTTTAATAGAGGTAAATATTGCCAGAGAGCCAAGTAAATATGGAGTAATGATTGAGGATGCACCTACACTTGTACAGCAAATTCAAGGTTTAGAGTGCCTTTCCTTAGAAGGATTTATGACAGTGGCACCTTATACGGAAAACAAAGAGGAAAATAAACAGTATTTTACCTCTTTATTACAATTACTTGTTGACATTAATGGCAAAAACATTGATAATAGAAGTATCTCTGAACTATCAATGGGAATGAGTAATGACTTTCCTGTTGCAATTCAATGTGGTGCCACAATGATTCGTGTTGGCACAAGACTGTTTGGAGAACGTGATTATAATTAAGATATTGTAAGGAGAGGGATATATGACAGCAATGGACAGGTTCCTGAATTTTATGAAATTAAATGACGAAGAAGATGAATATGATGATAGTGACTATTATGAAGATGTAATACCAGAAGAGCAACCAAAGCATTCTTTTAAGGAAAACTCCTATGAGGAAGACAGCAAGAAACCAAAATCCCTTTCTAAAATAACACCACTTAAAAATACAAGGCGTGCTAATATTGGAAACGGAATGGAAGTATGTGTGATTCGACCATCCTCTGTGGAAGATGGCAGGGAGATTACAGAAACACTTTTGGCAAATCGCACGGTTGTATTGAATCTAGAAGGATTAGATGTAGACATTGCGCAACGCATTATTGATTTTACATCAGGTTCTTGTTTTGCCATTAATGGAAATTTACAGAAGATTTCTCATTACATATTCATTATTACTCCTAACAGCGTAGATATATCAGGTGATTTTCAAGATTTATTCTCAGGATCCTTTGATGTTCAGCCAATCAACAATGCATTTTAAAAACGAAGAAACTTCCAGCGTTTGTTGGAAGTTTTTTATAGATGCTAGGGTTAAAAGGTATTTTGACCTGATATCATTAGATTATATAAGGAGAACTCTATCTTATGGAACAAATACTTACCGTTAATAAAGGAAAACAAATTTTATATGAAATTCAGATACAAGATTCTTTTGATCAATTAGAATCTGCTTTAAACACATTGGAATTGAATGCAAAGAACATGGTAATTGTTACTGACTCCACAGTAGGACCAATTTATGCAGCACAAATTGCTGGGATTTGTCAGCGAGTAGTGAATAATGTTGCCATATTCACCTTTCCATGTGGCGAGGCTCATAAGACGCTTAATACGGTCACTGAATTGTATCGCTTTTTAATTGAACATAACATAGAGCGAGGTGATTTGCTTATCGCCTTAGGTGGTGGTGTAGTAGGTGATTTAACAGGATACACAGCAGCAACTTATTTGCGCGGTATGGCTTTTATTCAAATTCCAACTACTCTACTTTCTCAAGTTGATAGTAGCATTGGCGGGAAAACAGGCGTGGATTTTGATCAGTATAAAAACATGGTAGGTGCATTTCACATGCCAAAGCTTGTCTATACAAACATTGCTACCTTACAGACTTTAGATTCACGTCAATTTGCAT
Source organism: Eubacteriales bacterium (assembly GCA_044425575.1). GTDB lineage: Bacteria > Bacillota > Clostridia > Lachnospirales > Lachnospiraceae > JAWXVE01. The sequence continues at coordinate 16,728 of JAWXVE010000028.1, forward strand.
CAGGTATGGCAGAGGTGCTAAAGGCTGGACTTATAAAAGACGCTGTCTTTTATGAATGGCTTATTACCAATTTCAATGAAATTGGAGAGCTGGAAGATGAAGTGCTCGTGGAAATGATTTATCGTAGTTGTATGATTAAGAAACGAGTTGTAGAAAAAGATCCTTTTGAAAAAGGAGAGCGTGCCATTTTAAATTTTGGTCACACAATTGGTCATGCCATTGAAAAATCAAAAAATTTCCAACTACATCATGGGGAATGTGTAGCACTTGGATGTATTGCAGCATCCTATATTTCTTACAAGCGTGGCCTGTTATCAACAGAAGAATATTATGAAATTCGTGATATGTTTGTACCTTTTCAATTGCGTATTATGGCAACTGACTTAAATCCAGAACAAGTACTCAAGGATACAAAAAGTGACAAGAAACGAAAAGATGGTGTAGTCCAATTTATTTTGCTAAAAAAGATTGGTAAGGCTATTATTGATAAAACTGTATCGGATCAAGAAATATTAGAAGCTATTGAAGAAGTATATGATCGTGAGGAAATACAGAATGACTAAACGTAAAAAAATATTACTTGCATTAGATTGCCTCTTATTAAGTGTGTTGATTATTCTTGATCAATATACAAAACAATTGGCAGTCAAGAATTTAAAAGACCAAGCGGATATTCCAATATTTGAAGGGATTTTGGAATTTAAATACTTAGAAAATAGTGGTGCGGCTTTTGGAATGTTACAGAATCAAAAATATTTTTTCATATTTGTCACCTGTTTAGTAGTCATTATGATTGTATACCTACTATACAAAGTGCCTGACCACAAAAAATATAGTCCTCTACACTTATGTTTAATTGGGATTTTAGCTGGAGCAGTGGGAAACAACTTGTTTGACCGAGTTTCCTATAACTATGTGATTGATTTTATTTATGTAAAAATCATTAATTTTCCAATCTTTAATATGGCTGATATATATGTGTGCGTAGCAACTTTCTTTTTGTGTATTTGTCTTCTTTTTGTTTATAAAGAAGATGATTTATACTTCCTAAGTTTTAAAGAAAAAAAATATCGTTCCATTGATTAGTGAAACAATATAGGAAGGAATGGATTTAGTTTTGAATGAATATGAATTCGTAATAGAAGAAGAATATATTGGCCAACGCATTGACAAAGTCCTAGCAGCAGTCTTTCCTAATTACACAAGGTCTTATTTGCAGAAGATTGTGAAAGATGGTAGCGTTTTAGTGAATCAACGCACAATTAAAGTAAATTACCAAATGAAGGTAGAAGATTGTATCTCTATGACTATTCCAGATGCCGTTCTACCTGAAATAGTAGCAGAAGATATCCCTCTTGATATTCTATACGAAGATGATAACCTAATCGTGGTCAATAAACCAAAGAATATGGTTGTACATCCAGCTCCTGGTCATTATAAAGGAACTTTAGTGAATGCAATTATGTACCATTGCAAGGGTAACTTATCTGGGATTAATGGAGTGTTAAGACCGGGTATTGTTCATCGAATTGACAAAGACACTACAGGCTCTTTACTGGTGTGCAAAAATGATTTCGCACATCAATGTATTGCAAAACAGTTAAAGGATCATACGATTAAAAGAAAATATCGTGCTATTGTATATGGTAATGTGAAAGAAAGTAGCGGAACAATATGTGCGCCTATTGCACGTCATAAAAATGACCGCAAAAAAATGGCCATTGTAACTATGGGCGGAAAAGAAGCTATTACCCATTACAAGGTATTAGCCTCAACACCTCAATATTCCTATATTGAGTGTTCACTAGAAACAGGAAGAACTCATCAGATTAGAGTTCATATGGCAAGTATTGGCCACCCACTATTAGGTGATATAATTTATTCTAAAAGAAATTCACCCTACACATTAAATGGACAAACATTACATGCCTATTCACTTGGTTTCGTGCATCCTGCAAGTCATGAATATATAGAACTGCAGGCACCTATTCCAACGTATTTTCTACAACTATTAGTAAAAACAGGTCTGACTGCACAAGATATAGGAGAAATATCTTCAAATTGATTGCATATAGTAATAGAAAATGTTAGAATACTAAAAACATGCAAATAGTTAGAACTCTTAGAAGGGCGGGATTTATATGAACATAATTATTACAATTGGTAGACAATTTGGTTCTGGTGGTCATGAAATAGGAGATAAGATTGCAGAACGATTAGGTGTAAAATGTTATGATAAAGAAATATTATCTTTAGCTGCAAAAGAAAGTGGTTTTTGTGAAGAAATGATTAAGAATCACGATGAACGTCCAACTAATTCTTTTTTATACAACATTGTTATGGATTCTTATTCCTTTGGATATAATTCAGCTGTATTAATGGATAACGTACCAATTAGTCAAAAAGTATTTATGGCTCAATTTGATGCCATTAAGAAACTTGCAGACGAAGAATCTTGTGTTATAGTTGGTCGTTGCTCTGATTACGCATTAAGTTCCTATCATAATTGTTTAAACTTATATATCTTTAGTGATATGGAACATCGAATGAAGCGCATTACGAATAAATATAATATTTCCCCTGAAAAAGCAAAAGATATGATTGTAAAACGAGATAAACAGCGCCAAAGCTACTACAATTATTACACATCTAAAAAATGGGGCAAGGCAGATGGTTATGACTTGTGTTTGAATAGTTCCGTACTAGGTGTTGAGGGTACAGTTGATTTGATTATTAAATATGTAGAGGAATTTAAGAAAACACTTGGTTCCGATTTCTAGATAACCAAATAAAATGATATCAGGGTCAAAAGGGTATGTACATCATAAAATATGAATAATAGAAAAAGCACTCATAATATATAGAGTGCTTTTTCTATTATATAAGAAGAGATCATCGGTCTCCCATTCACAACTATTCGCAAAAGACAGCTTTAACGAATTCACTTTCGTTTCCAAAGTTTTTTCACATGACTTCTGATAGTCCCCTTTTTTATGCTTACCTGTGGTTCGTAGATATAATTTTCTTCCGAGTCAATACGATTTAAATTATAATATTCTTCAGTAGAGGCAGTTAATCCCTTGCGATTTAATCTTCGCTTTAAATAACCTCGTAGCCCTGCATAGAATACTGCAAATACAGGAACCCCAATAAACATACCAAATACACCAAATATTCCACCGCCTACTGTAATGGCAAAGATTACCCAGAAGCTCGAAATTCCCGTATATTCACCTAAAATCTTAGGACCTAATATATTTCCATCAAATTGTTGTAGTACAAGAATAAAGATAATAAAGTATAAACATTGCTTCGGATTCATCATAAGAATGAGCAATCCACTAGGAATCGCTCCGATAAAAGGACCAAAATAGGGAATCACATTGGTAATACCTATAATTAAGCTAATAAGACCAGCATAATCAATTTTAAGAATATTAAGGCCAATGAAACAAATAATACCAATAATAATGGAATCGATAATTTTACCTACAAAAAAACCAATAAAAGTTCTATGGGCAAATCTTACATTTTTAATAAATGTATTAGCTTTTTGTGTATCCATGAATGCGTAAACAATTTTTTTACTTTGACTTGCATAGGTGTCTTTACCTGATAATAAATAAATAGAAATAATAAATCCTAATATTAAGTTTAGTAATGCACTTAAAATTCCAATCACACCAACAGATAATGATTTAATAACACCTTCTAATTGGGATAATATGTTCGTATTAATCCAGTCACCAATGAAGCTTGAATATTGTGCGAAAGAATCATAGACTAAAACTTCGATTTCTGGGTTAATTGAAAGTATTTCATCAATCCAGTTCATAAAATTACTCAAATACGTATTATATTGGTCGTAAATATTCATAACGCTTTTATAAATCTGTGGTATAGCGATTGCACAGAATCCAGAGCCTAGAGATAGCACAATTACCATAGTAAAGAAAATAGAATAATTCCGCGCTGCTTTTAAATTAATTGGTTTATTCCCTTTCTTACTTTGCATATTAGGAATTACAAAGCGATGTTCAACAGCATTTAATAATGGTGTAAAAAAGTATGCCATTAAGATACCATTCAATACAGGCGTTAAGATTGAACTTAATTTACTCAAAATATCACGAACTGATTGCATGTGAAAAATCAGGTAATAAAATCCCATGCCTGCGGCTAAAACGCAAAAGGCAGTAAGTCCCCAACAAACATATTTATTATACCCATCCTTGTTATTATTAAAATCATAACCCATAATCTCTCACCTATTGCCTCTCTTCTCTCTCATTGTATCAAATACTTTGGAAGAATGCTAGATGGAAAGTATAGGATTCTTCTAAAATATATGGTATGCTATATGAGAACACACCATACATAAAGGGAAGGAATTACATGAAATTACAACAATTACTTAGTTACACAAGAAGAGCCATTGATGATTATGCCATGATTGAAGAAGATGACCATATTGCCATTGGTATCTCTGGTGGGAAGGATAGCCTTGCTCTCTTACATGCCATGAAGGGTCTTATGCGTTTTTATCCAAAGAAATTCACTATACATGCTATTACTGTTGATTTAGGCTTTCAAAATCTTGATTTAGAAGCTATTAAAGTTATGTGTAAGGAATTAGATGTTCCTTACACGATTATTCAAACTGAAATTGCAAAAATAGTCTTTGATGATCGCAAGGAAACAAATCCTTGTTCCTTATGTGCTAAAATGAGAAAGGGTGCCTTATATGAAGAAATGAAACAACTTGGATGTAATAAGGTTGCTTACGGTCATCACAAAGATGATGTAGTAGAAACCATGCTACTCTCCTTATTGTATGAAGGAAGATTTCATTCATTTTCACCAAATACCTATTTAGATCGAATGGATGTTACGGTAATTCGCCCCTTCTTATATATGAACGAAAGCGATGTGATTGGATTTGTAAAAAAGTATCAATTACCTGTTGTAAAAAGTCCGTGTCCAGTCGATGGTCATACCAAACGGGAATATGCCAAGGACTTATTAAAGAGTTTGAATACAACAAATCCTGGTGCAAAAGAGCGTATGTTTACGGCAATTACCAGGGCAAATCTTCCCAATTGGGAGCGGGTCCATTAAGTTTTCACCTTTGCTAGAAAGAAGTTTTTGCAAGTGATTTTCTGTTCTGATAAACACAAATAAATTCATATCAAAATTTACAAGCAGAGAAGAAAGGCATGGTTATTATAATGAAAATATCAGAAAAACATAAAACTTATCACGATGAAGTTGCTATTAAAAACACCCAGAAATTGCGGGTACTACTTGAAGAATTGCCCCCTTTTTGCAAGACTTTTTTTCGTGGTATTGAAACAGCCACTTCATCTCGAACACGTATTGCTTATGCATATGATTTGCGAGTATTTTTTGAATTTATCCATGATTGTTACAATCCATATAAAGGAAAAGAAATACGAGAATATACACTTTCCCTATTAGATGTATTAACTAGACAAGATTTAGAGGAATATCTAGAATACCTCTCTTACTATACGAATAGTCAAGGGAAAGAATTTACGAATAATGAACGAGGGAAAATGCGAAAACTTGCATCACTCCGATCTTTTTACAAGTACTTCTTTACAAGCGAATTAATCGGTAAAAATACAGCAGCCTTAATTCCAATGCCTAAAACTCATGAAAAAGAAATTATTCGTCTTGACTATAATGAAGTGGCAATTTTATTAGATGAAGTAGAAATGGGATCTAAATTAACAAAACAACAATTAGCTTACCACGAGAAAACAAAAGTGCGTGATTTAGCTCTATTAACCCTACTATTAGGTACTGGCATCCGCGTATCTGAATGTGTTGGGTTAGATTTGGAAGATTTAGATTTTCAGAATAACGGAATCAAAATCAAACGAAAAGGTGGTTATGAGTCAGTGGTTTATTTTGGTGAAGAAGTACAAGAAGCACTTTCTGATTATCTAGAAAAGAGAACGAAAGTAATTCCTACAACAGGCCATGAACATGCTCTCTTCTTGTCCATGCAAAATAGACGTCTAACAGTTCGATCAGTAGAAAATCTAGTAAAGAAATATGCCGGATTAGTAACGAGTCTGAAAAAAATCACGCCGCATAAATTACGTAGCACCTATGGTACGAATCTTTATCGAGAAACAGGTGATATTTATCTAGTGGCTGATGTTCTCGGCCATAAAGATGTAAATACTACGAAGAAGCATTATGCTGCCATTGAAGATGATCGTCGTCGCACAGCTGCAAATATGGTTACTTTGCGAGAAAAAAAGAAAAATTAATAATTACATAGTTCTCTTATGGAGCATCTCTATAATATGGAATCATTAAAAAATGTCCTACTTGAATGGTTTCATCTCTTAAATGATTGGATGCAATTACTTCCTCCAAATATGCTTCTGCAGAACTATATTCTTCACTTACATGTTCTAAGGATATGCTCCATAAGGTATCTCCTGGTTGTACTTCATAACTCGTAAAACATTTCACCCGACCTTCTGTGCTAGCGGCATTCGAAAAGGTTAAAAAATTATCACTTAATACAGTACACATAATAACAATAATTAACGCAAGTATGCACATTCCAATTGTATTTTGATGGCGATATAATAATGATTTTCTATTCATAATACACGAACCTCCGTTCCAAACATTTGTTCTATAAACGCATTATAGCGAACATACATTCTGTTGTCAATAGTTTTTTTGATATTTTTCGAACATATTTTCCAAATATATGTTTGCTTTTGGAAAGTGGTTATGATATACTAACAGAAATAGGAAATGGAGGGTTCGATTATGAGCTATGGCAAGATTACTAAGAAGCAAAGTGAAATACTAGAATATATTAAGGAAGAAATCTTAAAGAGAGGTTACCCACCAGCTGTTCGTGAAATTTGTGAAGCTGTTTCCTTAAAATCCACTTCTTCTGTACACTCTCATCTTGAGACATTGGAGAAGAATGGTTATATTAGACGAGATTCAACTAAGCCACGGGCAATTGAAATTGTGGATGATAGTTTTCAAATGGTTCGCAGGGAAATGACTAGCATTCCTATTTTAGGAGCGGTAGCTGCTGGGCAACCACTGTTGGCTCAAGAAAACATTGAAGGATACTTTCCTATTCCTATGGATATAGCTCCCAATTCAGATTTATTCATTTTGAAGGTAAAAGGGGAAAGTATGATTAATGTTGGAATATATGATGGAGATCAAATCTTTGTTGAACAGACTAATATTGCTAGAAACGGGGAAATTATCGTAGCATTAATAGATGATTCTGCCACTGTTAAGACTTTTTACAAAGAAAGAAACCATATTCGTTTACAACCTGAAAATGATACAATGGAACCTATCATCGTTCCAGATTGTCAGATTTTGGGACGTGTATTTGGAGTATTTCGTCTTATGTAAGGAAGTCCAATACATGGAAAGTCTATCTATGGACTTATATTACACAAAAAGAATGTTTCACTATGATAAGATTTTAGTGAAACATTCTTTTTCTTTCGTCTAGAGTTGATGGGGCTATAAAGTACTTTAAGAGAAATCTGATAGCTCCATTTGCGTCCCGTCTCGCCACATTTTCTCCAGATTATATAGCAAACGATTTTCTTGGTCAAATACATGAACAATAATATCGCCATAATCCATAAGAATCCAGTTAGCACTATCGTATCCTTCGATTTGTTTTACGTGACATTGAACTTTTTCTAGAGCTTCTTCTACACTGTCAATTAGTGCTTGCACTTGATTGCGATTATTACCATTGGCAATAATAAAGTAATCTGCAACCGATGTAACTTCACTCACTTCAATTACATGAATATCATTAGCCTTTTTTTCTTCCAAGGCATGAATTACAATTTTTGTCATATCTTTTCCATTCACGGTTATACCTCTCTTTCTTTTCCTATAAAGTAATTCTATTTTATATAAAGATGTTTAGTTCGTGTTAATGTTAATAGGTTCATAGGCTTTAACAGTAGCATATGCTGCTAAATCCACTGGTTTTCCATGATGGTGCAGGTGTTCAATGGTATCAACAGCAATTTTATGGATAGCTCCATCTAGATTATGATAAGCCATTTGTCTCACTTCGTGTAAATCTGGCGCTTTATCTCGCTCAGGCTCTATATAGTCAGCTACGTATATGATTTTCTCTAACAAGGACATATTTGCTCTGCCAAGTGTATGACTTTGAATTGCCATGAGAATATCCTGATCTTTAATTCCATACTTCTCTTTTGCTAGATAACTCCCAAGGGGAGCATGGAGCAGTGATGGATTTGCTTCTTGCAATGCAGATATAGGTATATGCGCCTCTTTGGATTCTTTTAGAATCTTCTCTTCTTTCATACACTTTGCACAATCATGTAAAAGACCTGCAAGTTCAGCTTTTTCCATGTCCTCCCCGTAACACATGGCAAGAGACACTGCGGTAGATGCTACGCGTATAGAATGTTCATAACGCCCTTTGTCTAGGTGCTTGTGCA
>JAWXVE010000108.1:0-4038 GCA_044425575.1 Eubacteriales bacterium
CGCTCTTTGTTTCGGGGAGAAGCTGGTGCTTCTCTTTTCACTTGGAATTGCAATGGCGTAGGTTGGCATTGCCCTACCTGTTCATTCTTGGCAAGCAATAATTGATATAGTTCATGGGCAGCCCTAGCATCATCTAAGGCTCGATGTGCATTGTGACAAATCCCAAGTGACTTACACAAATCCACCAACTTCTTACTCTTTTCCTCTTGCAAATACATACGTGCTAGGGATAGGGTATCCATACCCACTTTCTCAAAAGTCTTCCCCTCTTGTACTGCTGCCTTTTTCAGAAAAGCATAATCAAAGGAAATTTGATGACCGAGTAAAGGATACTCCCCTACAAATTCAAGAAATTCATCTAGGACTTCTTGAATATACGGCGCTCCCTCTAATTCTTCTTGGGAAATATTCGTTAGATTTTTCGTAAAATCGCTAATCTGTAACCCTGGATTTACAAATGTGACATATGTGTCAATAATCTCGCCATTTTCTATTTTAACAGCACCAATTTCAATAATTTTATCATGTTTGGCACGAAGACCTGTTGTTTCAAGGTCAATTGCTACGTACTTATTTACCATAAGATTTACACACCTCACTTAAAAAGCACTCTTGACATTTCGGTCTTCTTGCAATACAAATCTCTCGTCCCAACTTAATCAGATGGGTATTATAACCAATCCAATATTCCTTTGGAAGCTTCTTCATTAAGTCAAACTCAATCTTCACTGGATCATCTTCTTTCGTTACACCAAGCTTTTTCGATATACGCTTTACATGAGTATCCACAACAATGCTAGGTTCGTTAAATATATTGCCTCGTACTACATTAGCCGTCTTTCTTCCTACACCTGCAAGAGCCACTAAAGAATCTATGTCCTTGGGCACTTTGCTCCCGTGGTCATCTCGAAGTTGTTTGGAACAGAGAATAATATTCTTTGCCTTGTTATGATAGAACCCTGTTTGGTAGATATCTTGCTCTAATTCCTTTAGATTGGCATTGGCAAAATCTTCTACGCTCTTATATTTAACAAATAACTTATCTGTTACAAGATTCACTCTCGCGTCGGTGCATTGCGCACTGAGCATAGTGGCTACTAACAATTCTTCTGGCGTAGAATAATTTAAATAGCAGCGATATTCTGTGCCATACTCTGCATCAAGACGTTCTAGAATTTCTTTTACACGTTTTGTCATGTCTGATACCTCTCATTCTCTCTGCATTCCCACCTACACCCACTTGGTTATATTCCATACACTTGCTCCATGGGTAAGAGGATTGCGCTTTGTATAATCAAATAGTAGATAAGTTTTACTCTCGTATAAACATTCAAAGGCTTCAATGTGGGTCATTTTGGCCAGTTGCTTGCTATCCTGTACCTCACACTGTGGTAACACATTACGTTCTTTTACTTCTCTCACATAAAAGTTGCGAAGTGCTTCTTTCTCTTCTACTAAATCTCTTGCAAAGTTCGGTCGACTCTTTAGATTCTCCCGTTCGTACAAATCGTATGTTAAGGCTTCTCGATATTGTACATCTCTCTTCTCATTCTCGCCTATTGTCTGGATACATTCTCTTGCAAATTCTAGCAATACGTCATAACGGTATAAGCGTGAGGGCTGGTTGGTAAAGTACCCCTTTTTGCGATAAAATCCTGCCAATGCCTCATACATGTGAAATGGTGTATCATATTCTTCCTCTAATAGTCTAATGGTTTGTACAAATTGGTTGGTATTATAATACAACTCTACCATTTCTTCTATTTCTTTTAACTGAAGAATCTCCTCATAAGAAATCCACTTGGTAGACAAGACTTCGTAAGGTGGATTGCTCTGGTAAAGTATGGAATAATCATGGGCAGATTCCTCCATATAGGACCCCTTTAACACCTTTAGGAACCCAAGTTGCAACTGCTCTGGCTTCATACCATAGACTTCGTTAAAAGAATTGGCAAAAGAGGCCATATCTTCATAAGGCAACCCTGCAATTAGGTCTAGATGACAATGAATATTATTGCTTGCTTGAATTCTCTTAACTGCCACTGCTAGACGGTCTAAGCTCATAGTCCTCTGAATTGCTTGAATGGTGTGGAGATTGGTGGATTGTACTCCGATTTCCAATTGTACCAATCCTGCTCGCATTTGATTCAATATCTGGAATTCTTCTTCTCTCATTAATTCCGTAGCCACTTCAAAATGAAAATTAGTGACACCATTGTCATGTTCTAGTAAGTATTGCCAGATTTCCATGGCATGTTCATAATTGCAATTAAAAGTCCGATCAATGAATTTCACTTGTGGCACTTTATGGTCTAGGAAATATTGTAATTCTTCCTTCACTAATTCCATATCTCGTAATCGAACTTGTTTATCTATGGCAGATAAGCAATAGCTACAGCGAAATGGACATCCTCTACTAGATTCATAATAGAGAATACGATTGGTAAATAGCTCAAGATTCTCATAGAGAAATGGAATGGAACTTAAGTCTGTTAAAGGGCGTTCCGGTGTAGTGACTATTGACTTACTACCATTTCCTTGTTCTTCTCCGTAACAGAGTCCCTCTATCTGGAGAAGTGGCTTACCAATTCCTTGATAATGCTGGAATAACTCTAGGAAGGTCACCTCACCTTCCCCTATCATAATCCCTGTTAGAGCAGGGTATGTTTCTAGTAATTGTTCTGGATGAAAGGACACCTCTGGTCCTCCTAGCCAAATAGGAACATCTGGCATTACTTTACCAAGTTCCCCTATAAGTTCCCTCACATACTGGAAGTTCCAGATGTAACATGAAATCCCAATAAAATCAGGACGCTTTCTATAAATACTTGCTAAAATCTGTTCTTTTCTATGGTTAATGGTATATTCCTCTACTTCTATCCATTCACCATAGTCCGGGTTCTTAGCCCTTGTATATCCTTGCAAACTGTACACTGCTGGATTGGTATGAATATATTTTGCATTAATTGCTACTAATAAAGCTTTCATATGTTCTTCTCTTATTGCTCTTTCTGGGCTTCTAGTAATTCATAAAGTACCTCTTCTGATTGACTAATCCAAGCATCCTCTTCTTCTGCACTGAGCCCTAAATATTCACACAAAGTTCTCTCATCTTCGCTCATTCCCCACTCTTCACTGTAGTCATCAATGGCTTCAAATTCAACAAGTCCTTGTAGATACTGTTCTTTAAATGTCATACTACTATTCTTCCTTTCTCACAGTCTAATCTCTATTGTGTTGTACACTTCTTATATAAGTAATCCATACAAATCGCACCAAATGGTGCCGTAATAATAATGGATAATACTGCTGTAGTTAAAACCGCTTCTCCACAGGCCAAACCAAGTGCGAGCGGAATTCCTCCAATAGCAGCTTGCACCGTCGCCTTAGGCGTATAAGACACCATACAAAACAATCTCTCTTTTGCCTGTAATCTCGTCCCAATCGTGGAACACCACACACCGATCATACGAAGCACTAATCCCACTACCACAATTACCACCGCGTAGATTCCTGACTTCTGCACATAAGCCAAGTTCACGCTCGCTCCTACTAATACAAATAAAAACACTTCTGCCCCTACCCACAACTTCTGATAACGAAGGGATAAGGCTACTGCTGTTTCTCTCTCCCTATGATATACTACGATACCCATGCTCATAATGGCAAGGAGTGCGGACATAGGAAGGTAAGATTCTATGGCACCTTCTACTGCTAAGAGTAAGAAGGACGTACTTAGTAACACAATCACCTTTACAGAGTGGCGCATTGCTACCATTTTCCACAATTGTAACAGGAGCAATCCCATAAGAATGCCCACTAGAATTCCTACCAAGATTCCAACTGGCACTTGTACCAATGTAAATGGAGAGACTTCCCCTCCACTCGCAATGGATAGAAATGCCGTAAATAATACAATTACATATACATCATCTACCGATGCACCTGCTAGAATCATCTGAGGAATCCCTTGCTTTACGCCATACCCTTCTTCTATCATGCGAATCATCCTTGGCACGACTACCGCAGGAGATACTG
>JAWXVE010000109.1:0-4011 GCA_044425575.1 Eubacteriales bacterium
ACCTCTTCCCAAGAAACGGTCAATATGGAAGCTCCTAATAATAGAAGAATCGTCTCTGATGAATAGTTGGCGATAACATTCGACATCGGGCTCATCACAATCACAGCATTAATCGCGATTGGTAGAAATGCCAGTCACAGCATAATCTGCACATGAACTCACCCACCAAACTGCCATCCATACTACGGTTCCAATTGCTGCTCTCATCTCAAATGTGGAAATATATTGGTTGGTAAAAATAGAATACAGCATAATAGTAAAATAGGTGCTGATATAATTAACAAACTATTTTTACTCACTCTTGAATTCCCCATCTTTTTTCTACTTCTTTTAGGCTATCTTCTTTCTTCAGTATTTTCTCCGCACTACATTCCGTCCCACAATTCTTTATCACATCATAGAACTTCTGGTGCAAGAAGGGAATAGAATGAAAACATTGCTTCATCTAATACTTATAAGAATTCAATAAAAATTGGGACTCTTACTTGCTTGCTATTGATTTCTGGAAGTTGCATACATCTCATCATGTAACAATACTGATAGAAAATAGCCATTTCAAACAATATACCTCAGCTCAAAATGGCTATCCCACTATATCTCTGTCTTCCGATCCACTTTCCCATTATACGTACGTGGCACTTCATCTATCTTCTTGATGCTTCGTGGCCTTTTAAAATCTTCTAACTGATTCGCCATATGTTCAGACAGTTTCTTTGTGTCAATTTCTTCGTCTGCTACAATATATAGTAGTGGTACTGCGCCTAAACGCTTATCTGTCTTTCCTTTACATATGCAATCAATAATTCCTGGATATTGCTTTGCTATATCTTCTACTTCAAGTGGCGAGACTTTATTGCCGCCTGTTGAGATAACATCATCCGCTCGTCCTAACATGTAGACTCTGCCTTCTGCATCTTGATATCCTAGATCACTTGTCTGAATATAGCCATTGACGATTGTCTTGCTAGTAAGTTCTGGTTCTTTATAGTAACCTTCCATCAACATATCACCAGTATACGTTATAAGACCTGGCGCATCTACTGTCGTTTCTGATAGCTCGTTACCGTTCTCATCTACCATCTTAAATGATGTACCACGGCTTGCGTAACCTAGGCAACTTGGTTTGTTGTCTTCTGAATTGAAATTAAGCACGCATACACACCCCATCTCTGTTGAAGCATATACGTTATATAACCTCACATTCGGTAATAGCTCTATTAAACGATTCTTATCTGCTTCAGAAATAGGCGCTGTTCCAAATTGTAGGTAATCTAGCTGTTCTGCATATTCTCCTAATTTATCTTTTGATAATTGGAAAATAATATTCAAAGCCGCTGGTGCCATTGCGATTGAAGTTGCCTGATACTTGTCCATCATTGCGAATACTCTTTGCACAAAGAATACTCCATCTAGGATAATTGCTGTACATCCATTTACCATATTCGCAAAATATCTTCGCAAGCTATACGCATGGTTCATAGGCATCGGTAGTAATTCCACATTATTTTCTTGCATTGCCACGCTAATCATTAGATTTTCTCCGACTGCTCGCTCTGCTCTATGGCTTATTACTACACCTTTCGATTTCCCTGTAGTTCCTGTTGTGAATAACACCATGGAAATTTCATTGCTGCTTGGAAATGTATATTCATCTAAACTTCCATCAAATAAATACGCCTCTTCCACTGTATAACAGTCACATTCCTCTACAACAAGGTCTCCTAACAGCTTTTTCGCTCCTGTTTCTTGTACAAGACTTTTTACACGTCCTTCATTGGCACTTTTCTCGATCGGGACAACAATTGCATTGATGAGTTGAACTGCATGAATTGCCACCATGAATTGCACTGTTTGTGTATTTTTAACTACTATGAAGTCACCTGCGTCACTCCCTATACTCTTAAGAAATGCTGCGACCGATAATATTTTATGCCAATATTGCTTATATGTTAACTCAATATTTTCGTCAACTATAGCCAACTTATTGGGTGTTTCTATTGCATGTTGGTTGATATATTCAATAATTGTATGATTCATACTACACTTCCCTCTTATAGTTATATGTATTTTTCAATTAATTTGACCATTGCATCTACGGAATTAAAATTAAATGGTTGCATTTCTTCGAATGGTATCTCCACTTCAAATTCTTCCATAAGTTCTGTTACTACTTCCACTAATGTAAGAGAATCTAACGCTCCTCCATCAATTAAGTCTGTTGCTGTAAAATCGATTGTATCATTTACCTCTTCACATATTGCTAATACTTTTTCTCTCATTTTCATACTCTCCTTTTCTTTCTTTTATCCTTGTTTATTCATATTGTTATATACCAAATATTATGGACTGTTTATCAAAACGCTCCATATACAAAACTAGATGCATCAAATCCTGGTCCGTACATTCCGAATATCACTACTGTCAGAATTGCCGCATAATATACAATCCATCGAAGTACAAGTGGTTGCGCTGCAAGTGATGCTCTAATACTCACGCCCTTTTCATGCATTGTGTCAACCCAGAACATTACGAATATTCCGACTAATGCTACATAGAAGTCTTTCTGATCCAATCCGTATGTATACAGACTCCCATCAAATAATGTCCAAACTCGTGACTCACTAAATAATTGCTTCCACAACACGAGACATCCTGCTAATGAGCCCGTCACGGTAAACATCCTTCCAATTCCAAAGAACATTACGGTTCGTATAGACATCCATTTCTTATAATACACAGCTTCTGTGTTTATTCTAAGTTTTCCCACCATTTTCTTTCCTAATGGCTCTAACTCTTTGGACAATGTCATAATTGTACACCAGTACAATCCCCACACAAGGTAATCAACACCTGTTCCATGCCATAATCCTGTGAATATCCACACAGTAATCAGTGGACAAAACGCTTTCAAGAAAGATGATAACCATGCCTTCCCACTTTTCTTCAAATTCCTTGTACACTTCATGAATTTCGGATTCATTGCAATAGGAAGGTAAATATAATCCTTTGTCCATGTTCCGAGTGTAATATGCCATCTTGCCCAGAATTCTTGTGCACTCTTGGCAAAGAATGGTTGCCTGAAGTTCTCTGCTAATTCAATTCCAAGTACTTGTGAAATCCCTCGCACAATATCCATACATCCACTAAAATCTGCATATAATTGAATCGTACAGAGAATCACTGCAATCAATACTTCCACTCCTGCAAAATCCTTTGGTGTTGCAAATACCGTCGCCGTATACAGTACCAATCTATCTGCTATAACCATTTTCTTGATATATCCCCATACCATTAACTGAAGCCCGTAACACACACGATTATATTCAACACTTGGTAGGTTCTTCATCTGTGAAATCAAATCCTGATACTTGCTAATCGGCCCTTGCATAATGTGTGGGAAATAAATCATTGCTGAGATTAAATTCAAGATATTTTTCTCAGGTTTCGTCTTTCTCCAATACACATCCATGAGATATCCCACTGATGACAAGGTATAGTAAGAAATTCCTAATGGCACAATAATTCCAGTTCCAGAGAACATTTCTACAAATGTCTCTACTGTATCGAATTCCAATAATTTCCCAACTTTAACAGCTATCCAAATCCCTAATATAAGCACTAATGCCAACCACACGTACTTCAAAGTTTTTTTCTTATAACACGCAAATAAGACGGCTTGCTCTTTTGGAGACAATCCATCTTTCTCTACATCATACTTCGAATAGATGCCATCTATTCTTCTAGTAATTCCATATATTATAAGTGAAGTTCCTAGCACAATAGCAAGTGCAGCTGGCCCACTCCATATGTAGAATATAATACTGCCAAATAAAATCCAAACTCGCTTCGCTGTTTGGTTACGTAGTAGCAAATATATTCCTAAAAATATCGGTAATACAATCCAGAATGCCGTAGCATTATAAGCCATGTCCGCTTCGGAAAATAACTTCCAAAAGTATTCAGGCCATGTATAATTCCATGTTTCTTTTAACATCGTTCTTTCCCCTATTC
>JAWXVE010000029.1:0-24767 GCA_044425575.1 Eubacteriales bacterium
ATACTTCCTGCCCTCATCTTCTCATAAAAGTAACTATGATCTAGTTGGTCATGTTCACCATAAGTCCTACCTTCAAATAAACAAGTAAGATGGACGACACCAATCCGGTGTTTATACACATAATCCTGTGGCAGATCCGAATTAGAATCTGTTGAAATTGTAAATAATGAATTCATTGTAATATCCCCCTTTTATTTTGTTTGTCTTATCTATATCTTATCATTTTGATAGATTCTTTTGTGTGCATGCAATGGCCAATACATTTGGTCCTGTGTGTGCAGCAATACTAAGTGCTAACTCTGCTACGGTTACCTCATAACAAGGAAAAGCTTCTGCCACCACTTGTTGATATTCCTTGGCAGCTACTTCATTATTACTATGCACCACACAAATCTTCATAGGATTTGTACGAGACATGCCACCCAATCGTTTTTCTAAATCTGATGCCACTGCATTTACCATCATAGACTTGGCCTGAGAAGTTGTTCGTGCCTTTGCAAAAGCATCTAAAGCAGAGCCTTGAATAGTTAAAACTGGCTTTATCTTAAGAATCGTTCCAAGTGCTGCAGCAAGCGGTGTTAATCTTCCACCTTTTTTCAGATAATGTAAGGTATCCACTGTTAAATAAATAGTAGAATTGCTAGCATCTGCTTCTAACTTATTCCTAATCTCTATACCGCTTAAATCCTCTTTCGTTAAAAACACTGCATCCATTACAGATTCTTTCAAAGTATCTGATATTCGCTTATTGTCCACTACATGAACTTTTCCATGGTAGTCTTGTGCTAACATAGCTGCTGTTTGATAGGAGCCACTCAGCCCGCTAGACATGGGAATATGTACTACTTCCTCATGGGATTTTAACGCCTTATCCCAACATTCCATAATAGATTCTGGGCTTGGTTGAGAAGTTGAAATATTCTCATCTTGACTCATTCTATGATAGAAGTCATCCTTGGATAGGGTAACGCCTTCAAAAAAAGTTTCTTCTTGTATAATAAATGGCATTGGAATAAGAAAGATTCCTAGTTGTTCTGCCTCTGTACTTGTCATTCCACTATTTGTATCTGTTACAATTGCAATCTTTGACATTACTACCTCCTCGTTATGATACCATAGTCTTTCTTATTGTAAGGTTATATTGCCCCAAAGTCAAATCTTTTATCATGATATTTCATATAAGCTTGTAATTTATCAGTTTCTTCTTGGGTTAGACTAGGCGATTGTGAGACAATACTTTCCGCACAACTATGAGCAAGTCGAAGTAGATTAGCATCTTCTAGAATATTCCCTAAGCGAAACATCATGGTTCCACTTTGGCGAACACCCCCTAAATCTCCACTCCCTCGTAATTCCATATCTTTTTGAGCAATGTAAAACCCATCGTTAGAATCTCTTACAATATCAAGTCGTTCCCTCGTACTTTCTTTCTTTGATGTGTTCACGAAAATACAGTAGGATTGTGCCTTACCTCTTCCCACACGACCTCGTAATTGGTGAAGTTGTGCCAATCCAAAAGACCCTGCGTCTTCTATTAAAATAACGGTAGCATTTGGCACATTGATGCCTACTTCAATTACGGTAGTGGATACAAGTATTTGAATTTCCCCTTGGCTAAAACGATTCATAATATCTTCTTTTACATTGGGTTTCATTTTACCATGTAAATACTCAATGTGAATCGCTTGGCCTAGTTCTTGTTGTAGCATTTGTGTGTAGGCGATTACATTTTCAGCCGTTTGTTCCGATTCTCCTTCTTCTATCATTTTGCAGATTACATATCCTTGATGGCCTTTTGCAAGTTCTTTCTCCAGAAAACCATAGGCTTTGCGTCGTTCCCGTTCTCCAATGACACAATTCTTAATAGCCAGTCGATTAGTCGGCAACTCGTCAATGATGGATAAGGAAACATCTGCGTAAAGAACTAGTGCTAATGTTCTTGGGATAGGTGTTGCACTCATTACTAGAACATGGGGATCTTTCCCTTTTTGCGAAAGAGATTCTCGCTGTCTCACCCCAAAACGATGTTGTTCATCTGTAATCACAAGAGACAAATTATGGTAGCTCACTTTTTCTTGGAATAACGCATGAGTTCCAATAATAATCTGAGCCTCCCCAGTAGCAATTTGTTCTTGTACCAATCTTTTGTCCCGAGCTGTTAAGGAACCAGTTAATAAAATAGGTGTGATTCCAATCTCAAGTTCCTTGAATAGCTCCACCAGTCCATGGAAATGTTGTTTAGCAAGAACTTCTGTAGGTACCATAAGCGCTCCTTGAGTGTGATTCCCCACACATAAAACAAGGGCTAAATAAGCAAGAATTGTCTTCCCAGAACCTACATCACCTTGAATTAAACGATTCATAAGAATCTCACTTGCCATATCTTGTTGAATCTCCTCCCATACCTGCTTCTGTGCATTCGTTAATTCATAAGGAAGACTCTCTAAAATGCACTTTGTCTCTGGCACTGGTTGTAAGCGAAATTCATTACTGACAAAATTCCGCTCTTGCTTTTGTTGTAACAGATAATAAAAGTATTGAAAAAATTCATGTAAAATCAAAGTGTCTCTTGCCTGCTGAATTTCTTCGCCCTTCGTTGCAAAGTGAATGTCACTTATAGCCTTCTGATAAGATATAAAATCATGTTCCTTACTCATATAACTTGGAATCCCTTCCGGCAACTCCTGCACTAAGGTAAGGCCTTG
This sequence comes from Eubacteriales bacterium, assembly GCA_044425575.1. Lineage (GTDB taxonomy): Bacteria > Bacillota > Clostridia > Lachnospirales > Lachnospiraceae > JAWXVE01. Next base: position 2,706 of record JAWXVE010000029.1, read on the forward strand.
AGCCACTGCTTTACGCATAAGTGTATTAGTAAGACCCTTTGTTAATGGGTAAATTGCTTGATATGTGCCTTGTAATGCTTCATATTGCTCTTGATTATAAATAACAGGCTGTTCCATTCTATATTGACTCTTCACTTGTGTAATCGTCCCTCGCAACCAATACCTCTTAGAAATCACGAAGGTTTGTCTACAATATGGCATATTATAGAAGGTAACGCATAGTTCACTTCTACCGTCGGATACTAGGCATTTTGTAATATGCAAATGCTTTACTTGTCTTGACTCGAGATAACGCACCACCTTCACCACTACAACACCCACCTGACCTTCTGATAACTGCTCTATGGTAGTGGGTTTCTCATAATATTCATATCTACTAGGATAATAATGTAATAAATCATAAATGCTTCGAATATCTAATTTTTCCAGTAAAGCATTTGTTTTCTTACCAACTCCTTTGAGTGATTCCACTGAATCTTGTAGTTTCATTCCATCTTCCTTTCTATCTAGCATTCCTACCAACCAAAAAAGAGGCCCAACCTGGCTCCTCTCTTCTGGGGTATCCTCTATTCTACCGAAATAATATAGTAATAAATTGGTTGACCACCACTTTGTAATTCCACATCGCATCTCTTGTGCTTGGCCTCGATACGCGCTTGCACTGCTTCTGCATCTTCTATAGTGACATCAGAACCATAGTAAATACTAATTAATTCACTATCTGGATCAATCATCTCTTCTGCTAATTGAACTGTAATATCTGCTAAATCAGTTCCTACTGAAAGAATACCAGCATCACCTATTCCCATAAAATCGCCTTGCTTAATTTCTTTATCATCAATCATAGTATCTCTTACTGCATAAGTTACTTGACCTGTCTTAACTCGTACGATTTCTTCTAAAATAGCACTTTCATTCTCTTCCACTGATAAATCTGCTATAAAATTAATAATTGCTGTAATACCCTGTGGCACTGTAGTAGTAGGAATTACCACTACTTGCTTATCTTCTACTAAGGACTGAGCTTGATTAGCTGCTAATATAATATTCTTATTATTAGGTAGAACAAATACAGCATCTGCATTCACCTTAGCTATGGCTTCTAACATATCTTCCGTACTTGGGTTCATCGTCTGGCCACCTTCAATAATGTAATCCACACCAAGTTCACGGAATATTTCATTCATACCTTCCCCAATACTAACCGCAATGAATCCAATGGCTTTCTTAGATGCTTGTTCAAGTGCTTCTTGTGCCTTCGCTTGCTTCTCCACTTGTTCTAAATGCTCTAAACGCATATTGTCAATCTTCAGATTGGATAATTGACCGTATTTTAATGCTTTTTGAATAGCAAGTCCAGGATCATTGGTATGTACATGAACCTTAACCACTTCTTCATCTGCTACTACTACAATAGAATCACCAATGGATTCTAGAAATTTCTTTAACTGTGTCTCTTGATTCAAAGACAATTCCTTATCTGTTAAAATAATAAATTCCGTACAGTATCCAAACTTAATATCTGCAAGATCATGGGAGATTCCTGCATCAATCTTAGTTGAAGTTGGTTCAAAAGTAATGGTAGTGTCAATTTCTTTACCTAGAAAAGCATCGTATGCACCTTTAAGCACTTCTAATAATCCTTGACCACCAGAATCAACCACACCTGCTTGCTTTAATACAGGCAACATCTCAGGTGTCTGACTCAGTACATATTCGGTGTGAGCTAACACTTCCTCAAAAACGCCTTCTAGGTCAGTACGCTTACGCTTTGACAATTCTTCCATTTTCTCAGCTGCTCCTTTGGCAACTGTTAAAATAGTACCTTCCTTTGGTTTCATAACTGCCTTATAAGCCGTATCAACTGCTGTTCGCATTGCCACAGCCAAATCATCTACTGTTATTTCTTCTTTTTCCTTAATTGATTTCGTAAACCCTCTAAATAATTGCGAGAGAATGACTCCCGAATTACCTCTTGCCCCTCGCAAAGATCCTGTAGAAATCGCCTTCGACAGATTGCGCATTGTCATATCTTCAATTGCGACTACTTCTCTAGAAGCCGCCATAATTGTCATCGACATATTCGTACCAGTATCTCCATCTGGAACTGGGAATACATTTAATTCATTAATCCATTCTTTCTTATGTTCTAAACTTTTTGCACCTGCTAAAAACATTACGGATAACATCTTAGCATCGATTGTATTCAAAGCCACTACTAACTTCCTCCTTAATCAATCACTCGAACACCTTCTACAAAGATGTTGATCTTGTCTATTTCAAGCCCTGTAAAGTTCTCCACTTTATATTTTACATTGCTCTTTAAGTTCTCTGCAATCGTAAGGATATTAACGCCATACGATACAATTATGTGAAAATTAATAGTTAACTTTTGATTTGGATTAGCCATTACTTGGATACCTGTTGTAATACTTTCTAACTTTAAAAGCTTTACAATCCCATCTTTCACGTTCACACTTGCCATTCCAACAACGCCAAAGCACTCTACCGCAACAGAACCAGCATATTGTGCGATCACATCATTATCAATTACAATGCTACCATTATGTGTGTCCATAGACCCTTTCATACAAATCCTCCTATTCTATAATTTATTTGTATATTAAGTATTATACCCTTTTTCTTCTAAAAATGAAACTAGTTTCTCGAAAATAATCTTTCCAAGCCTTCCTTTTGCATTGTATTCTACCTTGTTTTGTAAAAAAGGTTTATGAAATTTACGATTTATCTTGCATTTTTTACGGATATCTGCTAAAATACCAATGTTGCGAGTCTATATGACTTAATCTGATTTAGGAGGTGTTACGATGGCTAAATGTGATATTTGTGGAAAAGGTGTTCATTTTGGTAATGCTGTAAGCCATTCTCATAGAAGATCTAATCGTATTTTCAAGTCTAATGTGAAAAATGTGAAATGTGTTGTGAATGGAGCTGCCAAAAAGTTACACGTATGTACTAGTTGCTTAAAATCTAACAAAGTAGAACGCGCTTAGAGAGCAAACTAAAATGCAAAAAAACTATCGCAAGATAGTTTTTTTTTGCATTTTTATTTGCAAGCGTATAAGTTATATCCCACAATCAACAATAATCCAATCAAAATAATACCAATAAAACGATTAGATAGCACTAACATAATTAACATTCCAAGTCCTGTAAAAAAGAACATAAACCCTATTACTCGTCTCGTCTGATTACTCCCATCCTACTCTTCTATAACTAGTACACGTTCTTACTAGTACCATATGCAAGGGAGCTTGTTGTCATTCTAACTTTCTTCTTCTGGAAAAGCTGCTTCTACTGCATCTTCATCCTTAATGCGCTCATCTTTCTTCCCTACTACACGGTCAATTAAGTCTGGCACCATATCAATAACTTTTGTTACTGCGTCTTGATTCTTCACACTAACTAATCTAGTTTGACCATTTTTAATTACTAATACTGCTGTCGGTGATATTTTACCGGTCATACCGCCACCACCACCACTTTTCTTATCTGCGCTAGAAGTTCCTACGCCCATTCCAAAATTAATGTCTACAAGTGGTAAGATAATGGTATCATCAATCTTAGTTGCCTCTCCTACTACTGTCTTTGCAGATAAAAAGCTTTCCATCCCCGTCATTAGGGAATCCATTATCTGATTCTTATTTTGCTCTGCCATTTGTACCCTCCTTATTTGTTAACAATGTAAGAATTGTTCGAAATTCACGGTTCCTATATAATCTAATTGCAACTTGCAGAAAATGTACTACTGTAATTCTGCCATACACCTTAAGGGAAAACCGAAATACTTGCTCCTCGAAATAAGGTGTAAATTGCAATAAAGACTCTAAAATGGGTTGTAGCATAATGCTATATGCTAGAAATTTGCCCGTAGTAGCTGGGTCTGCATCCCCGTACTCTACAGCACATTCCAACTTTCTTGGTTTCATTTTACGATATAAGAAGAGAAGTTGTTGAAAACATATTTTAAGTGCCAACTTAAATTCTTCTCGTTTCATAATCTCTTTGTAATGTTTCACTATATACCATATGGAGCGAATCATTTCTTTAACTCGTAACCACGTTTCATATAGTTCGCTGTCTCTTATTATATCACGGTCTTTTTTAGATTGGCAAGTATCTTCTTCTATTGTAGGTTCCTCTGTTGCCGGTTCCTCTGTTGCCGGTTCTTCTGTGATAGGTTCTTCTGTGATAGGTTCTTCTGTTGCCGGTTCTTCTGTGATAGGTTCCTCTGTATCTTGATTACTTTCTTCTTCCTTCTTGCTCTTCTTGTCTTTCTTCTTGCTCTTCTTTTCTTTCTTAGGCTTTGGCTGACGGTCGGAACGATAAACTGGAATACCAAATATTCTTGCAATAACAAGGAATTTCTCCTCATACAATACCTTTACTTGTAACATAGATAAAAGCCACCCAAAATTAAGAGCCAAAAAATGTACCTCATCTCCCTTGCTAGCACTTAGTTTATACTTGAATGGCACAAATAATACAAAGCAAATCATAAATATGACCATTCCCACTAGAACGGCAAGAATGATTCCTATGATTTTTAAACACGTTACAATAATTGCGAGCATAAATCTCCTATCTCTTATGTGTTAATAAATATTCTTTGAGATTTGCTGTTCCTGTACTAGCATACACTTCTCTAGTAAGTTCTTCAATAATAGTAAATGCTGCTGGCATGGAACTTGTAATTCCCACAATATAAGGTGGGTGTTCTTGATAATAAGGTTGCTGTAAGTAAGAACAATGTAGGATTTCTAATTGATCCGCATTCGTGGCTATTAGAATTACATATACATTCACTTGTAGCTTTGTATTCTTTAACTTCCACATAATCATATGTTTTTTACGTTTTAATTGAGGTTCACAATACAATGGATTATAAAATTTCACGTCTCCAATACCTCCTCCTAAGCACTACCTTACTCTTCAAAATATGTGTCAAACACTCTCTTCGCCATGGGTACTGCATAATCTCCTCCAGAACCTGCCCCTTCCACAATAATAGCAATTGCAATCTCTGGTTCTTCTGCTGGTGCAAATCCCACAAACCATGCATGACTATCTAAAGCATTGGAATTATATTCTGCTGAACCCGTTTTACCAGCTGCCGTATAGGATAGTCCATCTAACTTCGTCGCAGTTCCTGTTTCCACTACCTCTGTCATGAGGGATACCATGCTATCACTTACTTCTTCCGACATTACAACTCCTAAGCTTGTTGGGGAATAAGTTTTGACCACACTACCTTCCGCACTTAAGATGCTCTCCACAAAGTATGGCTTCATCATCTCACCATCATTGGCAATTGCTGCTGCAATCATGGCCATGTGAATAGGTGTAACTAATGTAGTTCCTTGACCGATGGACATTTGTAATAATTCTGCTGCTGTAGAATTCTCATCTACCACTACACTACTCGCTGATGAAGTTAATTGAATTGGCATAGTTTGATTAAAGTACATTTGATCTAATACATAGTTAAATGAAGTCAGGTCTAAGTTGATTCCAATATTAGCAAAAGAGGTATTACAAGACTTTGCAAAAGATCGATACAAGTCTTCTCCTCCATGTACAGAACCATGATAACACGTAATGCGTTCTCCATCAACGGTAATCGAACCGCCACACGTATAATAATAACTATCTATATCGTTATTATTTTCTTCTAAATAAGCAATTGCTGTAATCATCTTAAACACGGAGCCTGGTGGATATAATCCCTGAGTGGTTCGATTTAACAAAACACTACTCGTTGTATCTTGTAATAAATCATCCCATATATCGCTAATCTCATTGGGATCGTAATCTGGTTTAGAAACCATGGCAAGTACTTGTCCTGTGTCCACATCTAAGACTACTACTGCACCGTCATAAACACCTAATACATCTTCTGCAATTTCTTGCAGTTCTGGTACTAGTGTGGTCACCACATCGTTTCCTGGATTCTTATCTCCATTTAATTCATTTTCCATTTTAGAAGTTAGGGAAATATCTGATTGCAACAATTGATAATTGGCAAGCAATTCAATCCCTTGCATTCCATTTGAATCATAACCTACTACATGAGCATACAAGTTATCAAATGGATACACTCTCTCTTCAGTTCCATCGACATCTGTAACTGTTTCCGCAAGAACCGTTAAATCACTTGCCAAAATACGTCCTCTCGTAGTCTGAGCAGCAAGAATGGCTTGTCGTGGGTTAAAAGAATTATTAATGGCGTATTCACTTTCTACATTAATAAAGTAAGCATAATCATAAATCATCCATACAAATGGAATCAGCAAGAGTAATGCCACCACAACTAATTCTCTTTGATGAAAAAAATTAGTCTTTGCTATTTGTTTTAAGTTTGGTTGGTCTTTTGACCTTGGTTGTTTTTCTTTTGGTTTTCTCACGCAGTTTCTCTTGCTCCTTATAAGCTAAATCGACTCCTTGTACAATTATAAACATAATCACAGTTGCTAATACAGAGGTTCCTCCATAACTAATAAACGGTAATGTTACACCAGTTAGTGGAATAAACTTGGTACCACCTCCTATAGTAAGGAATGTCTGGAATAAATAAGTTGTTCCAATTCCCAATGCAATTAATCCGTAAAACTTATCTTCTACCTTCCAAGTAAGATAGAGCATAATCAAAAAGCAGGTGAAAGATATGATAATCAAGCAAATACCTGTAATCGCTCCCATCTCTTCTGAAATGGCTGAAAAAATAAAATCTGTCTCCACTAAAGGAATGGACTTTGGAGTTCCTTCTTGTAAACCTAACCCAAACCATCCTCCCGTTCCAATTGCAAATAAAGATTGGGTGATCTGATAACCTGTATCATTAATATCATTCCACGGGTCTAACCATGCTTCTACACGAACTTGTACATGTGTAAATAATTGATATGCAATATAAGAACCAATTGTAGCTGCTGAAATACCAGTCAGCAGATAAAGTTCTTTTCTAGTTGCAACGTACAACATAATCACATATGCAACATAATAAATTAGTGCACTTCCTAAATCCTTGGACAATACAAGAATAAGCACATGAATTGCTGCACCTACTGTGGCAATCACCACGTTATGAAACTTATCTGCTTTCCACAAGAAGCAAGCTAGAAAGAATATAAATAAAATCTTAACTACTTCCGATGGTTGAAAGGTAATGTCGAATAAGGTATACGACAACTTAGAGCCATTCGTTACACTTCCGACTACAAGTACAACACCTAGAACAAAGATACCAACCGCTCCACACAGGAATCCTAATTCTCGCCAAATACGAAACTTTGCTAATAAATAGGGAATCACCATAGCTGCCATAAAGGCAATCACCATAATCACAAACTGCTTAACCGCTTGACTTAGGGAAAGTCTAGCCAAGATCACACTTCCTAGGGCAAATAACATACACATATTATTCATTAGAAATTGATTACACTCACTATAAATAGCTTTAAATAAGACTAACATGGCAAAAATTAAAATCACCTCAAAAACATAGAGGAAAACATACACCATATCCTCCTTTTGAATAACCAGTGTTATAAATCCCATAAAATGATAGGCAAATATAAGAAAAATTTGCGTACCTAGCAGGAAAAAATTATTCTTTTTCCCTTGTCTGGCTACTAAAATACAACTTTCAATGGTAAATAGCACAATCATTCCCACCATAATATATTTTGATAATACAACAATTATATGCTCCATACATATTCCTTTACTTTATTCCACACCACGTTTTAAGTGGCCTTTTGTATAAGCGATTCCGATTTCATCTGCATTTTTTCTCTTCTCAATTAAGCACTCTTTATAAAATCCAATCAGATGTACCACTTCTTCTGCTGTTTCATTGGTAAAGTTTATAGTCGCCTGTAACCTGTACTTTTTCACAAAGGTGCGCAACGTCTGGTGCAAGGATAGTGGTACTGAATTATATATTACATTATAACAATAATTGCAATTTAAATAAACAGGTAATTTTTTATTATATCGATCTATTAGAGAAACGAAAGTCGAGTTACCTTGTTGACACATCTCTTTCGTCTTGGCAACACAGTTGGCACTAATCATCATGGGAACCTTTCCATAACAGTAGTACGACTCTCCAGCAAATGGCATTTGTCGTAACTCTCCTTGATTCAATTCATACGGTACAAACACCTCATATCCTTTCTCTTTGTAATAGTCATAAGATTCTGTATTAAAAGAATATACATTACTGTCTAATATAATCTTCCCCGTATATCCAATGGTTTCTAGCCATTCCAGAGATTCCATATTGCGAACTAACACACCGCTAATGTAGTGTTCCTGTATGATGTTAGCAAGATACTCAAGCTGCGGGTAGGAACGCTTCCTTACAATATAAGGCAGTGCCACATACAGTTCATTTCCATCCTGCCTTACATACTCCATGGGATAGTTGCTCCCTTGTGGTGATAATTTCCATAAATCGCTAGACACATAAAGCCTTGAAATCTCAGGTAGATGTACCACAGCTTTCAACTGTTCTAGAGTTAACACACCTACATGCAGTTGATGATCAATGGCATGATTTTCTCTTATGTTACAAGGAGCTTGTTTCCTATGACTTACTCCATTGGACATTCTATTTCTCCCTGCATAAGGTTCTAATATCCGCTCTTCCATAGCCTCAACTGCCTGTCTTCTAGCTTCATTCATTCCCTTTACAGATAAGAAACAATTGCCCTCTATGGAAATATCTAATTCAGTGAGTTTATAAGGAGTTCCGCCCATTTTCTCGAATTGCTTTGTAACACCTTCCCTCACTAATGGATGATTTTGGGCTTCTTGCACTACTTCCCCTGCAATGGTAACGCTTCCATACTTGTCATGAGTAATGATAACCTCAATTGGTTGCCCTACTCGAACTGCAACTTTCATAGCAATGGGAATCTGAAAGTTTTCCTGAACATACATCTTGCGAATACTGCCTAAGACATCTGCTGATACACCTGCATAACTAGGTTCTGCTAAGGTAACCATATCTGCACTATTATGCTCATTACAGTATCCTAACGATAACTCACTTCGCATATACAACGCTCTTAATAATTGTAAATCTTTCTTATAAATCACAAACTTCTCGTGGGGATTTCTATAATAGGCATCTATATATTTGCGATAGATGGCTGTTACCCCCGCAGTATATTCGGGTTTCTTCATACGCCCTTCTATCTTAAGAGAATGAACACCCGTTTCTAAAACAGACTGTAACTGGGGTAATAGACATAGATCTTTTAAACTGAGTAAATATTCTTCTTGCTCGCTTATATGCTCTAATTGATACGGTAATCGACATGGTTGTGCACACTTACCTCTATTTCCACTACGCCCGCCAATCATGCTACTAAATAAACAATTACCTGAGTAGGCATAGCACATGGCTCCATGCACAAACATTTCGATTTCCACATCTACTTCTTGTACAATAGAATGAATCTCTTGTAAACCAAGCTCTCTTGCAACTACAATTCTTGAAGCACCCATTTTCTGTAAATGTGTAGCCCCATATTTACCTGTAATAGCCATTTGTGTACTACAGTGTAATTCTAAATCTGGAAAATTCCTCTTAACAAATTGAAATACTCCCATATCTTGAATAATCACACCATCTAGCTTTGCTTGGTATAGAGGATATAAATATGTATACAGTTCCTTCAGTTCCTGCTCCTTCACTAAGGTATTCACTGTTAAGTATACTTTTCTTTGAAATAAATGGGCATAGGTAATCGCTGCTATAATCTCATCTTCTGTGAAATTATGAGCATATGCTCTTGCACCATACTGGTTTCCTGCTAGATAAACTGCATCTGCACCTGCATGAATAGCACCTAGAAATCCCTCATAACTACCTGCTGGTGATAATAGTTCAACCATGCTTTTCCTTTCTTACTTCCTATTTCACTAATGAATTGCGAATCCATTGCTTTATTTGTAAAAATAGACTGTCATAAAGACAGCCTATTTCAACGATACACTTACTTTTTTGATTTGGAGTTACCAGCCGGTTCCTTTGCATCTTCTTGAACAGATACTTCTCCTGCCTCAATATTTTCCTCTTTAGACGGTTCTGTCATATTCTCTAGTAAATTATTCAACATTTTCAGTTCGCTTTTTAACCCTTTTGCTTCTTGTTTATATTTTGCTGTATCTGACTGGGCTTTCTCTAGCTTCATCTGCAATGACACTAATTCATGCTTGATATCATATACATCTTTATCCTTGGCTGTTAACTCAAATCCCATTTGCTCGATTTTCTTTCTTGCCTTAAAATAATCATCTGCAATATTAAGTTGCAGCAAAATATTCTTCAACTCCTCAGTTTGTTGCAAATAGGAGTCCATTTTACCGAACTCTTTCAGCTTCTGATCGATATAAGATGCAACGTGCTGCAAGTATTCCTTACTCTCATGAGCACTTAAGGTAAATGATTTCCCACCAATGGTAATTTCCATGTTATTCTTAGTAGACATCTTCCACACTCCAATTCAAAAAAATATATGTTATAACAAAAAGTGACAATACTCTCATTATTATAACAAATTATTCAGGATTTACAAGTCCTAAATGCTCATAAGTGGCATCGGTAACCATACGTCCTCGAGGTGTGCGATTTAATAATCCATTTTGAATCAAATATGGCTCATACACATCTTCTAAGGTTCCCACATCTTCTCCAATGGCTGCTGCCAATGTATCTAGTCCAACTGGTCCACCTGCAAATTTATCAATAATAGTCGTTAAAATCATTCGATCAATTCGATCTAATCCCATTCGATCTACTTCTAACAAGTCCAATGCCGTATGCGCCACTTCTTCCGTAATAATACCATCGTATTTTACTTGAGCAAAATCTCGCACTCTCTTTAAAATACGATTTGCCAAGCGCGGCGTTCCCCTGCTTCGCCTTGCAAGCTCTACGGCCCCCTTTTCATCAATAGAAACATCTAAAATCTTAGCAGAATGTTGAATAATCAACTGCAACTCTTCTATAGAATAGAATTCCAGATGGCTAGCAATGCCAAAGCGATCTCGGAGTGGTGCTGTTAATAAGCCCGCTCTAGTGGTGGCTCCTACCAATGTAAACTTAGGTAAGTCTAGTCGAATGGAACGTGACGAAGACCCTTTTCCAATCATAATATCAATGGCATAATCCTCCATAGCAGGATATAATACTTCTTCTACTTGGCGATTCAACCTATGAATCTCATCTACAAATAACACATCGCCATCTTGTAGATTATTTAAAATCGCTGCCATTTCTCCAGTCTTTTCAATTGCTGGACCACTTGTCACTTTCATAGCCACACCCATTTCATTAGCTATAATACCTGCCAGAGTGGTCTTCCCAAGTCCTGGTGGTCCATAGAACAAAACGTGATCTAGTTGATCTCCTCTATATTTAGCAGCATCAATATAAACTTTTAAATTATCTTTCACCTTCTTCTGTCCAATGTATTCCTTTAATATTTGTGGACGGAGGCTACCTTCGATTTTTTCATCTTCTTCTAATATTGTTGTTTCAATAATTCTTTTGCCCATATTTATCCTATTCTCTTCTTACTTAGAATTCCATATTTTTCAAAACAAGCTTCAATACTTCTTCCGTCTTCATGTCGTCCGTTAATTTCACTTGTTTCATACCCTTGATTACTTGCGTAGAACTATAACCTAACGAAGTCAATGCCTGCATTACTTCATCCTTCACTTTGCCATACTTTACATTGTTAAAAATAAGTGAATCATGGGATTCACTTGCTCCCTGTGTGGACGATGTGTCTGATGTAATATCCTCTATTGTAATCTTGCTCTTTAATTCAAGAATCAATCTTGCGGCAGTCTTAGGGCCAATCCCCGGAGATTTGGCAAGCAATTTATCATCTCCTGCTAAAATAGCACACTTTAATTCATGCTCTCCCATTGAAGATAAAATACCTAATGCTCCTTTAGGCCCTATGCCATTCACGGTTAGAATCAAACGAAATAGGGATAATTCTTCTTTCCTTAAAAATCCATAGAGAAGAAAAGCATCTTCCCGCACACATGTATAGGTATAAATCTGAATCTGCCTACCACATGATGGCAAGGAACTTGCAGTCTTAGTAGAAATACATACGTTATACCCAATTTGCCCTACTTCTAGGACTAATTGGTCTTCTACTACCTCAATTAATTCTCCCTTTAAATATGCAATCATACAGCTCTCCTCCAATCGAATGTTTGTTCTATTTTACCATAGGAAACTTGAAATGGCAACGGCTATTTATTCAGCGAGTGTTCTTCTAACATATCTACTGAATGGGCTAGCAGAACTAATTCCGATTGTACACAAAATACATTTAGAGCGGCACCAATCATTTCTAAGAATAAACTTGCAATGAGTGCAACAGCAATTGCTTCTGTTGGAATACCCAATTGGGTGAAGATTATGGTATATCCAGTCAATGCACCTCCTGCAACAGGCGGCGTGGCAATGGATACAATCACGCATGCAATATATCCCATGAATAACCAGACAATGGTCATTTCCATTGTGTAGCTTTCTGCCATAACGAATGCGGCGGCCAAGTAAACGACCATACAACCTGGCATATAGATTACTTGTCCAAGGGGCAAGCCGAAATCTACTAATTTTTTCGGAACTCCTAACTTATTCATACAAATATCTTGACTTTCTGGAAATGCCGCTGCAGAAGATCCTGTTGTTAAACTAATCAATACACTAGTAAAGGTTCCTCTCAAATACGCTATAATTGGCATTTTTACTCGTATTTTTAGAATCACGCAATAAATTGCTACAATCAGACCCGTGCCAAGTAATACTAATAAAGCAGATTTATAGGAGCTAATTAAGGTGTAATACTCTCGTTGTATTATAATGTTAAACACACTAACAAATATAAATATTGGTAGAATCTTTGTAATGCCTTTCATAATATGTTGAATCATATAATTTCCCTGTTCCACTAATTCTGTAATGCTAGAAAGGTTATCCCCTAATACTAGAATAATAAACCCTACTACAAACGCAATTACAATAATTTGCATAGGATTGCCTTCTACAAACGGTGCAAAGAAATTATTAGGTATCATATCTAGAAACATATCTAAAATACTAGATAGGGTAGTTAAGGTGATTGCCGAACTTTCTAATGTAATCTGAAAACTTGGCAAATAAGCAAGGAGTACCATTCCGCCAAGAAATAACGTATAAAGTAAATATCGTCCAATTAATAACTTGCCGATTTTGCTTAAAGTAGCTGTATCTCCTATGTTATAGATTCCCCATACTACCGATAGGAATATCATGGGACCTGCCACTGCTGTAATAATGCCCATTAACACATTGAAAATAGGCACCATAAGATAAAGAGATATGTTAGATGTTATATATTCTGGTAACAGGTTACATAGCATTCCAAGCACAACTCCAAGAATAATACTAGCACACATATGAATGATTGGTGATTTCTTTGGTTTTGGTACATGTATCACAATAGAATTGTATCCATTTACATATTTCCATGTTGGCATTAAACCCATACTCCCACACAAGTTGCGCATAATAGAACTAACTGACTCCGCTTCTTCTTCCGCAACAATAAATGGATCCATACTTTGATTGGGAACATCGATAGTAATGCGATTCACGCCCCATCTCTTACTATAGCGCATTGAAAATACTTGCTCTTCTCCAAAACTTTCTCGGTACTGCAATAACACTTCTTCCACTGCAAATGATAATTTTATAACTTCTTTTGTTTTTAACCCCTTTTCCGCTAAAAATTCTTGAATTTCCTTACAAACTTCGTCAATCCTCTGGAATGTTAAATTTCCTTGCATACTCTATCCTTCTACCCTTCCCTGTTGCTTCTGTTTCGTTTCCCACATGATTTCTACATAGGTAGACTATTTGGGGCATAATGCACTCTTCTACTCACCACATTTCCTTGTCCTTTCATAAATGCACCATTTAAAAAGGTAAAATAAGTGCCTGGAGTCATAATACCCGTAAAGATTGTTGGCATTCCACTTGCTCGAATAATATCATCTGTAAACTTTACGCAATTAGTTCCGAGAAACCAATAATATTTATAGGAACCCTTTTCAAACTTGTAAAATACGGTATGAGTGGCTTTTGCTAGTCTACAAGCTGGTTCTCGAAAAGATTCTACATCTTCATTTCGTTCTTTCGCCCTTTGCACTTTACATTGCCATACTTTTGTTCTAGACTTTATCTCTTCTAGAAAAGAATATACTCTTTCTAGTTCCTCATCTGACAAAGCTAGTCCAAATTCAAATATAGTTTCTTCTCTTTGGTGCATACAAAAATCCAAATATTCTTCTTTGTTGTAGACTTCATACAGAACTCCCGTTCCTACGATACCACCTAGCCGCAAGCTCTCACGATCATAAGTCCCATAACAATAGATGGTATCACCTACAGCAATATCTACATGACCTGTGGTTCCCTTTAATAATTTCGATACATGAACAAAGATTGCTACATTGGCTGCTTCCTCACTTTTGATTGTTTCAAACTCTAAGCAATCTTCTGAGTGTTCTCTAAAATAGGTATTTAAACTATTTAAAATACGCAATGGAAAAAAAGCCGCCGCATAGGCGGGAACTGCAATTCTGATAGGATTTTTAAATCGACTAATGGCAGCATCTGGAATTGCCTGTGCCATACCATCTAAAAACAAGGTGATTCCAATTAAAATTAAGTATAATCCAATAAAACGTATTCCTACTGTAACATGATTGTAAAAATATCTCATAAATAATACGCTAAATACAATATGCAAGATAGCGGATAATAAATATCGAAATAATGCTGCATCTTTCTCCTTGCGATACTGAATAAAACTAATAAAACTGCAAATCCCCAATAAAAAGGTCCACATATACATAATGTGTGTTAAACTATATAGAATTCGCTCTATATTTTCGTATAAAAAGCCAATAGCCATAGCTGCACCAAAAATGGTGAATAAATTCTGAATACTTTGTTTGATACCTTTTTTAAATCCCAAACATAGCTGTATCACATTCATAGCCACAATCAACCAAAAGTATATAAATAACAACGTTTTTGCCTGACGAACAAAAAAGCTGTAATCGTAGATCATAAGCAATCCAATATAGATACTAAGTGCACTTTGCAGAAATAAACTAAGTGCTGTCGTACTTGTTTTTAGCGTATTGGTTAATACTCTCATGGGGTTCGCAATCCTTTTTCTTACTGTTATACTTGTGGAAACATCTATTATTCCACACTTTTTAGTGCCTCTATCATGTTGATTTGATCTAACTTCTTAATCATAAACTTATTCACACCTAATGAGAAAATTACAGTTAACAATACAGAATATAGAATACTTTTACATGATACCATTCTCACAAACATTAAATAATCCATTTCCACTTGAGTAATAATAAAGTGATGCACAAAGATACCAAGTATAGCTCCCACAAATGCTCCAATTAATGTTAAGATTACACTTTCTTTAAAAACGTAACTTCCTGTTTCTTTTGGATGGAATCCTAAGACTTTTAGCGTGGCAATTTCCCTTGTACGTTCGCTAATATTAATACTTGCTAGATTCGTAAGTACTACAAAGGCCAACATAGCTGCTGACACCACAATCATAATGACTACAATACTCATACTTGCTGCTATAATGGCAAACGTTGAAATAAAGGATGAGTTAAACGTAATTCCGCTTACATGATCAATCTCTAAAATTGCACCTTGGATTACCTCTTCCTCTAAATCGTGGGAAAATTGCACTGCATTTTCAAGTGGTACTTCTCCAAATAAACGTTCGTAACACGACACACTCATATAAATCTCATGGTTAATATATCGCTCATATACTCCGCCAATGGTAACAACAGCAGTTTCTCCATTTATATCTTCTAATGTAACTTCATCACCCTCACTTACACCTAGTAACTCTGCAAGCTTATCACCTATATAAAGAGAGGTGTCATCTAATTCATAGCTAGTATGATTGCCACTATCTCGCATTAAGCTAAAGGTAGAAAATTCTTCTTGGTTCTGAAATACTTGTGCATACCCTACTTCATCTGCTTCTCCAAATGATACGGCAGCTGCATAACTAGTATAAGCAATGGCTTCCACACTAGCATCAATCTCTTTCACTTGAGTCAATAGCGTATCCATGTCTTCTTCGCTTAAATAATCATCTGTTGCAATAATACCATCATATAAAGTTAGTTCTTTATATTGCAAGTCTGAAATAGTTGCAATGGAATCACTCATACCAAATCCACTAACTAATAAACAAGTACATCCTGAAATACCAATTACCGTCATAAAGAATCGCTTCTTATAACGAATTAGATTCCGCACCGTTACTTTGTTAGTAAAGGATAATCTCTTCCAAATAAATGGAATACGTTCTAAGAAAATACGTTCACCACTTGGGGGTGCTTTTGGCCTTAATAAAGTACTTGGAACTTGCTTAGTATCCATTCGAATGGCACTGTACGTTGCAACGCCAATGAGCAGTAAAAAGGCTCCAATAGCAATACAAACATTTACAAACGGAAATGCATACTGGATAGGTGGTAAGTTATAAATAATTCCCCATACCATAAAAATCACTGGTGGGAAAACAGACACACCAATGGTTGCTCCGATTATGCCTCCAATAAAAGTAGCACTTAATGCATAGATAAGAAATTTAGAAGCACAAGCGAATCTACCATACCCTAAAGCTCTAAGTACACCAACTTGACCTCTTTGTTCATCAATCATACGTGTCATAGTTGCCAAGCACACAAGTGCCGCTACCATAAAATAAAAGACCGGAAAGATAAACCCTAGTACTCCCATCTGTTCAACTGTACCCGTATACGATGCCATTCCATAATGTTCTTCTCGTGTGAGTATTGTCCACTCCCCTGCTTCTAGTTCTTCTATTTCACGGAAAGCATCTGCTAGTTCCGCTTCTGCCTGCTCTAACTCCACAAGAGCATCTGCTAATGCTTCTTCGCCCCATACTTCTATTGCTGCTTCGTAGTCCTTGAACCCTTCTTCATAGCTCTCTAGACCTTCTTCATAGGAATCTAGAGCTTCTGTGTAGATTGCCTCTCCTCGCACAAGTTCTTGACTACTAATAAAAGTACTGAGCCATTCTTCCTTGTCCTCTATGAATTGTGTATATTCTTCCTCAAATGCATTCAGTGCTTGTGCTTCATCACTAGTCACATAAATGGTGGTGTAGTAATCTTGTATAAAAGCTTCTGCGGGTACGTATAGAAAAGTCTCTACTGTAAGGTTATCAAGAAATCCTGCTCCCTTTTCTAAGCTTAAGTAATTCGGTGTATTCACTAAACCAACTACAATAAATTCTGTCTCAGACAACACTTCATCTAACTCTGCACTTGCTCGTTGGATTGTGACCACATCTCCAATCTTAGGCACATCTATAAATGCATTGGATGCTTCTGCTAACACTTCATTGGCTGCTTGTGGATAAGTTCCCTCTACCAATTCCATTGTATTGATTATAGCATCCTCTTCATAAGATTCTAGGCGAATTACATAAGAATCTTCTAGATAGGTTGCCTCTACATCAACTAAATAACCACCTTGTGCTTGCAAATCTTCATCTAGTGTATTTAGGGCATCAACATCGTCTTGGTCGAACCCATAATTGGAATAAATCTGCATGTCAAATAAACGATATTCATCTGCGTAACGATCTACACTTTCTCCCATAGCAGGGGATACTGATAACATACCCGTTAAGAATGCTACCCCCATTAACACAATTAAGAGTAAGGAAAGATATTTACCAAATGACTTTTTAATTGTAATTATGGTATCTAATAATAATTTTCCTCTCATTACCACTCAATCTCCTCTGCAAATTTTGGATTTTCATTTATTTCAATTGAATCTATTTTCCCATTTTTGACACGAATCACCTTGTCTCCCATAGGGCAAATAGCTAGATTATGAGTAATCACAATAACTGTTTTCTTGAAAATTTTTGAATTATCTTGTAATAATTCCAGTATTTGTTGACTTGTTTTTGAATCAAGTGCACCTGTTGGTTCATCGCACAATAATACTTTCGGATTCTTTGCAACTGCTCTTGCAATTGCTACACGCTGTTGCTCACCTCCTGAAATTTGCGATGGAAAATTATTCATTCTATTTTCAAGACCCACTTTTTGAATCACCTTCTTTGCATCAAGTGGCTCCTTACATATTTCAGTTGCTAATTCAACATTCTCTACAACAGTTAGATTCTGCACTAAATTATAGAATTGAAATACAAACCCAATATCATTTCTTCTATACTCAGTTAATTCCTTCTGATCCACCTGATCAATCTTCTTACCATCAATAGTGATTTCACCAGAGGTACAGGTATCCATTCCTCCTAAAATATTCAAAATAGTACTTTTCCCTGCGCCAGATGTACCCGTAATAATAACAAACTCTCCCTGTTCAATGGTAAAATCAACTCCATCTAATGCTTTGATTTCGATTTTATCTACCTGATACGTCTTCTTTACATCCTTAAATTCAATATAGCTCATATACTTATCCATGCCTTTCTTTCAGACCATTTTACGTGTCAATTGGAGTTATTTATTTGGATTATTCTATGTTTTAGTATATCAACTTTATAAGTATCTGTAAATTGAAATAATATTCTTTCTTTTTTTCTTTTCTATGCAAATTTTTTATCGTATAATCTTGCTGCATTCAGTACCACTAGAATAGAACCTGCATTGTGCACCAATGCGCCTGTGGCTGGCGTGAGTACGCCTGCTACTGATAAAATAATGGCAACAACATTAATAAGCATAGACAGTGAAATATTGAATTTAATCGAAAATATAGCGGCATTTGATAATCGTTTTAAATAGGATATCTTAGAAAGATCGTCTCCCATAATGGCTATATCTGCTGCTTCTATGGCAATGTCACTACCCATAGTTCCCATAGCAATTCCAACCGATGCAGTTTTTAAACCTGCCGCATCATTTACACCATCTCCTACCATACATACACCTTGCCCTTGTTTCATAAGAGTTTGAATGGTTGAGACTTTGTCTTCTGGTAGCAAGGATGCATATACTTGAGTAATCCCTACTTGATTCCCAATGTAATGAGCACTCGCCTGATTATCTCCCGTTAACAACACCGTTTGTTCAATTCCCACAGAAGGAAGTGCTTCAATTGCTCTGTTGGCACCTTCTTTGATTTCATCCGACAAACCGATTACACCTAAAATCTCCCTTGTACTAGCTACAATAATAACAGCTTTCCCTTGCTCCCGTAATTCTGCAATTTTAGATGTCACCGTTTCTTCTATTGCCACTTTCGCTTCTTCCGCTATTAACTTTTCATTTCCACAGAAAATACGTTGCTCCCCTACCTTCGCATGCACGCCTTTTCCTACTAACATGGTAAAATCCCTTATGGCACAAAGGTCTATGCGTTGTTCCTTCATATAGGAAATCACAGCTTTTCCAACGGGATGCTCCGAACGACTTTCCACTGACCCAGCTAACGCAATTAATTCTTCCTTCTCTTGCTCCACACGAACTGGTAACACATCACTAATGGTTAACTGACCTTGTGTAATGGTACCTGTTTTATCAAAACATACGGTTGATACAGTGCCCATACGTTCTAGTGCTTCCCCTGATTTGATTAAGACACCGTTTTTCGTAGCTTGACCAATGGCAGCCATAATAGAAGTGGGGGTTGCTAAGGCTAAGGCACAAGGACAAAATACCACTAGTACCGTAACGGAACGTATTAAGGCATCTGCCTGTCTTTGAAGGATAAATGCAAAAACTACATAAGTAATAATGGCTATGACACAAGCAAGCGGAACCAGGTATCCTGCCCATTTGTCTACAATTTTTTGTGTTGGTGCTTTTTGGTGATCTGCATCTTCCACCAAACGAATCATTTTCTGCAAAGATGAATCGGCAAATGGCTTGGTTATTCGAACATCAACCGAACCATATACATTCATGGTTCCCGCAAAAACTACATCATTCACTGTTTTATCTACTGGTAAGCTTTCCCCTGTCATAATGCTTTGATCCGCAGTGGTATTGCCCTGAATAATAACACCATCTGCTGGAAAGCTTTCACCTGGAAGTACTCGTATAACATCTTCATTGCGTATGTCTTTGGCATCTACAACCTGCTCTCCCGCTTCTGTTAATACTCTTCCTTGTGTGGGTACGAGATTCAGTAATGTTTCAATGCCTTTCTTTGCCTTCTCGACTGTTCTCTCTTCCAAGAATTCTCCTATTGCCATAATGAATGCAATTTCTCCTGCTGCAAAAACGTCTCCAATAGTTACCGCTGCAATCATAGCTATAGTAATCAGAATTGGAGATGTAATCTTCTTATTAATAATAGAAACAATGGCATAATATGCTAATGGTATTCCAGAGATTACGAAAGATACCCAAGCCGGATTAATGGGAACGGTAACCTCCACCTGAAGGAGTGGTGCTACATACTCCAGAATAAAACTTGCCACTAAACAAATACCTGAAACCCATAAAAATGGGATAGAATTTAATTGATTGATTTTATGTTCCATAATCATAACCGTTCCTTTCTGAACATTATAATGTTTTTGAGAATTTATTTAATGCAGAAATCAAATGGTCAACGGCTTCATCACCTTGACCATTTGCAATGGCATCTGCCACACAATGATGCATATGACCTTCCAGAATGATTTGTCCTATTCTGTGTAATGCAGCTTTTGCCGCACCAATTTGTATTAATATATCTTCGCAGTCTTTATCATCGTTTACCATTTTTTGAATGCCTCTTACTTGCCCTTCTACCTTCTTCAGTCGTAGAGTAATATCTTCTGATTCTATACATTGCTTCATATAAACACCCGCTCCTTCTACAATCGCAACCACACTTGATCATGTAATTCAATTGTATGTTTCATATTTTCGTCTATATACCCATAGGGGGTATAGGTATATACTAGTGTGGTTTTCTTTCTTTGTCAAGCTTTTCTAGTAGATTTTCTAAATAAGTCTGATTAGATGCTTTCTCTACCAAACCATCTAGATAGTGTTCATAGCTGCAATTGCAATCTTGTACCTCCAATCTAAAAATAACAACGTTATCAATAACGTTGTTATTAGAATGTATTTTTTATTTTTTTGTCAATCATTTTCAGTAACAAAATTCGGTGGCAACTAATTCACAATTTCTATTACCTTTTCATCATAGAAGTATTCAGGAAAAACCTTTGAAAAATAAGCCATTGCCATCAACGGTATAAATGATGTATCTGCTTCTATGAAATTCCCTAAACGATATTCCAGTTGGCACTTTGGGTCTGTAATTCCACCATCTTTTTGTATAGACCGTCCTTTTGAATCAGTGCTTGGTAACTTCCTTCTTCGGCCACCTTTCCTTCTTTGATCAGTACTATTTTATCAGCACCAGCAACCGTTCTCATTCTATGGGCGATTACCAAAACAGTTTTATTTTTAATAAGCTTCGCAATTGCATCTTGTACCAAGCTTTCGTTTTTAATATCCAGTGAGCTTGTTGCCTCATCAAGCAATATAATCGGTGCATCTTTTAAAAGTGCTCTAGCAATTGACAATCTCTGACGTTCACCCCCAGATAAGCTATGTCCATTTTCACCGATGAAAGAATGGTATCCGTCAGGCATTTTTTGTACAAACTCATCGCAATTCGCCAATTTAGCGACTGCAATAACTTCCTCATCAGTGGCATCTTTGTTACCAATCCGTATATTTTCTAGCACGCTATTGTTAAACAACGTAACATCTTGGAATACGATAGAAATACTTTTTAGAAGCTCTTCTGGGTCGATTTTGGAAATATCTACACCACCGATGGTAACCGTTCCCTCTGACACGTCCCAGAATCTCGCTGATAGTTTCATAGCTGTTGATTTACCTCCACCAGACGGACCTACAAGCGCTGTAACTTCC
>JAWXVE010000110.1:0-3880 GCA_044425575.1 Eubacteriales bacterium
CCCGATAATCTGAACCGTTTCTCCTGGCAACCCTACAACTCGCTTCACATAATAATGAGAATTCTGATTTCCATTTGGAAGAAATGCAATAATATCACCTCGCTGCGGCTTTATAAAATCATATAATAACTGATTAATCAAGACTGTTTGACCATTCTGCAATTCAGGTTCCATGGATGCTCCAATTACGTTGGAACGAATTCCAACTGAGAAAGATAGAAATGCAGCCACAAAAACAGCTACTACAATTCCAACGATCCATGATATGATTTCTCTCACAATGGACATGTTGATTTTCTTACGTCTCTTATAGAATTGCAAGCCTGTCTTTTTCTTCATGGAAATCTCCATTCCTTCTTTATCCTGTGTAACCCCTCACGGTCAAGTCAATTTATTGTATCAGATTGTGTGTCTCCTTACAACTAAAAAGAAGCATAACTTCTATGGAAGTGAAGATACCACACCTATCCTCCTCACCTATAGAAGTTTCTGCTTCTTACTATCTCATACTACTTATTGATAGGTACGAATTTCATCTTTGCGAATATCTAGTATATCCAGAATCTCATAAGATGGTCTTGCAACATAGTACCCTTGCACATAATCAATTCCTAAATCAATCATTTTCTCTAGGTCGTTGCGATCCTCTACACCTTCTCCAATGATTTTAATTCCTCGTCCATGTGAGTAAGCTACAATATTGCGAACTAACTCTTGCTTATTTACATCTTTGGAAATCCCCTGAATCAACGCCATATCAATCTTAATCACATCAGGTTCTATTTCTAGAATTCGCAATTCATTGGAGTACCCACTACCAAAATCATCAATGGCTAGTTCCATATTAGCATCCCGAATAGCAGTTAATTTATGTTCTAACTGCTTCTTGGACAGATTATCGCCCTCTGTAATCTCAATTACAAATGTACTTAGGAATGAACCATATCGAGATACTAGCTCCTCATATACATCATCTGGCAAGATTTGATTGGTAATACTATTCAAAAAGAGCTTCCGATTACCAATTGCATCACGTACAAGGTAACTATCTCGAATTGCTTTTGTTATTAACATCTCTTCTAATTTACCTAGCCTTGATTCTGCCTCAGCTACTTTAAGAATGTGTAGTGGAGATTTGAATTCATCTAGTACAGACCTCATAAGCATTTCATATGCATAGACTTCGCCTGTATGTAAATCTACAATTGGTTGATACATAAAGCGTACTTTTTTCTCTTCAATTAAGTGATTAATTAATTCTCGGTTCTTGGTAATAAAACTATTATCATCATATAATTGCTCATTAAAAATCTGTATACTGCCTTTTTCCGTTTGCTTGGCTTGATACATGGCAAAATCGGCTAATTTAAGCAATTCTATAATATCTGTTGCATCTTTTGGGTAGAAAGAAATTCCTGTAGAATAGCGAATCTTCTGCCTCACTCCATTTGGCAAGAGAATACTTGTGTCTTTATTTTTATCAAAAACAGACTGGACATGTTGTATTAATTCTTCTTCACTATGACCTCTACTTAAGTATACTGCAAACTCATCCCCTGCTAATCTAGATACAATTGCTTCTCCCTCTGAAAATTGGTCGAAAATAGATGCTGCTGTTCGAATCAAATCATCACCTGCTTCGTGACCAAATGTATCATTGGTATACTTTAAGTTATCAAGATCAATAAATAAGGTAGCACCCCTCTGAGATGGATAGGATAATAATTTATCATTGACACGTCGATAAAATGCACTTCTACTATAAAGACCTGTTAATTGGTCATATTCTGCTTGGTTCTTGTACTCAATAGTGGCATTCACATCTGCTGTAATGTCGTGAATAATACCTATTCCACCAGTTCGTGTATCCATGTGAATAATGCGTAGCCATATTGCTTGATCTCCAAAAATATAATGATACGTATTGTCAAAATCAGGTGATTGTTCTTGTGTTAACATATGAAAATAAGTTTCCCATTTTCGCTGTGGTATCTTGCTGTCAGGTTCAATTCCCAGTAAATTATAAATGTAAGTAGTCACAATCACCCCACCGTAATTTGGCAGAATTTCATATCCACCTATATTTAGACCGGTCATGGAAATAATGGTCTCAAATCGTTTAGATGATTCTACCACTCTTTCATTTAACATCCAAACTTTATCAATTAAATCATCCACTTCTGTTAGATTGGTCTTCTCAAGTGCTACAATTTGTTCTGGTGAGGAAGTGGCTAAGGTCTTGGATAATCGTACCATATTTCTCATTTCATACTTGGACACTATCACCATTACAATTACCGCTATTAATGCCGAAATGGAGCATATATTAATAAACCACATAATAATCTCTTGAGAATTACTGTATGGATACTCGCTTGGTACAAAGGTGAAATACATCAATTCTTCTTCTAGAAATGGAGACGTATAACTATATAGATTCCATACATCTGCTGTACATAGTAATTCCACACCATCCTCATTTACAGTTTCATATAGAATATGATCATTGCTTGTTATGGTGGTTAAAGATAGACCATCTGATAAAGTCAACATGGCTAGTTCACTATTGGGTGTAAATGGATCGTATTCCAAACTTCCATCCTCACTAATATTGCCAAGGGCATGAAAGCTCTCCTCATACCCTATTGTATCTTGCTCTACATATTCCGTAATAAAGAAATCCTTGGATAACTCAACACCAATCACCCCATATGCCTCGCCCACATTGTTAAATAAAGGAACTGCATAAATAATATCTTCTTCTCGTTCTACAATATTAGGAATGTCCCAATATCCATATTGTTCGATTGTGCCATAAGGATATTCCAATACTGCTTCTAAAGGTTTGTTAAAATAATTGCGTGACACATCACTAGAATCCATGTTAATCGACCAATCATCTGATATTTTAATATTATATTCTAAAGCAATACTAGAATTACCCACTACTAATTCGTATGTATTTAGATTCTGAGAGGAAAGTGTGCCATTTTGCGTACGAATTAATACAGATGTATAATCTCCATCTGCACCATCATTAATCACATAGAAAGCTCCGTCAATTTCTGTTTTATCTAATAGATTCAATAAGATTTGAGCAGCATTTACTTTTTGTTGTGCATAAGAAGTCTCCCCTAACAAATCTGGATCGTGTTGATCTGCCAAAAAATTGGTATTAGTAGCATATACCAACGTTAATTCTTCGCTAGCATTTGTAACATATTCCACAATAGTTGCCGTATCTGCATTTACTTCTTCCACCTTCTGTTGTGCTCTTAAATAAAATGTATCAATACTTTGTTCATCTACACGTCCAAAGAAATCTGTTATAATTAAAGCACTCCAGAAAATAAAAGATTGCATCACAGTAAAGAGGATCATGATTGTAACAAGTCTAGTCCTCATGGATTGCGATTTCTTTTTTATTTTCTGAAAACCTTTCATCTGATATCTCATAGGAAACCTTCTCATCCTTTATCTGCAAATAATATTTTTATTCTCTAATGATTGACGAATTGCTGTAATTACATATTCATACTGCTGGGCAATGGAAAGTGATTCGATTAATACTTCTTCTGAGGTATAGCGCCTTGCTCCAGGTGTAATAGATGCCAAGCTTGCATCTGCTATTTGTTGGAAAGTTTCACTTAATTCTATTCGCACATCATAACTACCTATAAATGCATCCGGTTGATAGATTAAGCCATCCTCCATCTGCGCAATAACCAAGCGATAGATTTCTTTATCATTCTCACTCATACCACCATACTGAGCTAATAGATTCTCCTGTTCCTCGATTGTTAACTCATAGTAGGATGATGCTACGGGAATATAAGATGTTTGCAATGCAAAGGAAATATTTCTCTCCATATGGAACTTA
>JAWXVE010000030.1:0-24496 GCA_044425575.1 Eubacteriales bacterium
ATGAGGGCAGGAAGTATGCCAACCACCTCCCAAGTAAATCCAGAGGAAGCGAAGGAGTTTTTCCTAGAATTATTAAAAACAACTAATGAAATCTTACATATAGCCTTTTCGAGTGCGCTAAGTGGTACGTACAATAGCGTAAGAATTGCGGCCGAAGAAATTATGGAAGAGAGAGAAGATTGCAAAATTGTTGTAATCGATGCTATGTGTGCATCACTTGGATTAGGACTATTGGTACACAAAGCAGTTATGTTACGAGAAGCAGGAAAAAACTTTGATGAGGTGTGCAGGTGGGCACAAGAAAATGCGTGCAAGGTGTGTCATGTTTTTACGGTGGATGATTTGAATCACTTACATAGAGGTGGCCGCGTAAGTAAGATGACAGCAGTAGTAGGAACCATAGCAGGTATTAAACCCCTTCTAAAGGTAGACGATGAAGGTAAGCTTGTGGCACATGACAAGACACGAGGAAGAAAGAAATCCCTCGTAGCTTTAGTAGATTATATGGAATTGCATATTGGCAATCGTGTCAATGAGAATGATATTATATTTATTAGTCATGGAGATGCTTTAGAAGATGTTACCTTTGTAACAGAATTAATCGATGAGCGGTTTGGGAAGAAGGAATACTTAATCCATACCATTGGTCCAACCATTGGGGCACACTCAGGACCTGGTACCATAGCATTATTTTTCCTTGGAGAAAAACGATAAAGATGGAATAGAATAAGATGGCAACTATGCCAATTATTTCCTTTTCTTATGGAGCGAAAGAAAAAGAACTATTTGCGGTTGCAATTACATCTGCATTTGGATTGTCAGGCACTACAATGGAATCATGTATCAGGGCAATTATGAATTTTATGTTAAAAAGTAGCTGGTGCTCATGGCACCAGCTATAGCTTTATCTGCCTAAAATTCGAATTTATTCTTATTGTTACACGTATCGAATTCAGGATTGTAGGCATAATAATTCTTATCATTTAATCGATCCTGTACAATGCGTAATCCTTCGCCAAATCGTTGGAAATGCACTACTTCTCTGGCACGTAGAAAACGAATTGGATCAGCAACTTCTTCGTCTTTTACAAGTCGTAAAATATTATCATAAGTGGTGCGAGCTTTTTGTTCAGCAGCCATATCTTCGTATAAGTCTGTAATGGCATCCCCTTTTGATTGGAAGTATTCTACGCAGAAAGGTGTTCCGCCAGCTGATAAAGGATAGATACCAGTAGTGTGATCCACATAGTAATTCTGGAATCCATATTCTTGCAATTGCTCCATGGTTAAATCTCTTGTTAGTTGATGCACAATGGTGCTAATCATTTCAAGATGGGCGAGTTCTTCTGTACCAATATCAGTTAAAAGTCCACCTACTTCTCGATATGGCATGGTATATCGTTGCGATAGATATCGAAGACTTGCACCAAGTTCCCCATCAGGTCCACCGTACTGCGTAAGAATCACCTGTGCAATTTCAGGATTTGGTGTTTTGATGTTAATGGGATATTCTAAGCGTTTTTCATAATTCCACATTAATAGATTCCTCCTTCCCAAGGATTGCTTTCCATACCCCAGCGCCATGAGGTAGTACTATCATAAGCATGGTCAAGGGTTAAGGGTTGATATTTTTTGGAATATTCTGCTACTAATTCATTACGCATTTTGCAATAATAATTATAATAGTCAATTGCTTTTTGATCCGTTGGATGAGTGTCTAGATACTCAGTTAAATCCACTACTGCAAAAGAAGCAATATTAATAGAATGGAGTAATTGTTCTTGTTCGTTGTTGGGTTTTGTTTGGGTCATTAGGAGCATCTCCTTCCTGAAAAAGGTTTTGTTAGTTCAGGGAAAATAGTTCCCACATGAAAGGCTTCTTCTAAGTTGTCGTAAGTTGTCGTGAATTCTTGCCAAGGAACATATGCCATTGCAACTTCATATTGATCAAGTGGTTTCTCTTGTTCCATATGGTGCATTACAGTTTGATTCATCATAATCATAACTTCTTTCCATTATTCTTTGTATATCATATGATAAAAGATAATAGATGTTTCTACATTTTTACTTGCGAAACTAGTAGCACATTGGTATAATAGATTGTTATAGAATTAGTGTTATAAGATTAAGAAAGGAATGAAATTGCATGAGAGGAATTGATACAGAAGTTCGTAAGATTAGGAGAACTGTCTTTAAGGAAGTTGCTAATCTAGCATATCACACAGAGAATTTAACAGATGATATGGAGGCTTTACCATATAAGATTGTAAATGCTGACAAGTCGGAGTACTGGGAGAGTTCTTATCGAGAGCGTGCCGTAGTACGTGAACGATTACGCCTTGCAATGGGAATGTCACTGCGTCCTGAAGATCAACCAGTTCACTTGTCCCACGGAGTCGAGGAAAGTAATATTGCCGAGCGTTATTACGAACCACCACTTGTTCAAGTAATTCCTTCTGCATGTAATTCCTGTCCAGTGAACCAATATACAGTCACAAGTGCATGTCTTGGATGCTTGGCTCACCCTTGTAGAGAAGTCTGTCCAAAAGATGCAATTTCAATGAAAGATGGAAAGTCTTACATTGATCAGGCAAAATGCATTCGATGCGGGAAATGTAAGCAAATTTGCCCATATGATGCCATTACTCATCAGAAGCGTCCATGTGCAGCAGCTTGTGGAGTGAACGCCATTAAGAATGATGAAAGAGGACGAGCTAAGATTGATCAAGATGCTTGTGTTTCTTGTGGACAATGTATGGTTAATTGTCCTTTTGGAGCAATCGCTGATAAATCACAATTATTCCAATTAATTAAATTCTTAGAATCAGGTCGCAAGATTATAGCTCAAGTAGCTCCCGCCTTTGTAGGTCAATTTGGCCCAAAAGTTACGCCAGATATGGTGAAAACAGCTATTATCGAATTAGGATTTGAAGATGTTTATGAAACTGCCATTGGTGCAGATGCAGGTGCTATGGCAGAAGCTCATCATTATGTGGAAACTGTAGTATCAGGTGAGCAAGATTTCTTATTAACATCTTGTTGTCCATCTTGGTCTGTAATGGCGAAGAAATACTTCCCAGAGACCATTGACCAGATATCCAATGCATTAACACCAATGGTGGCTACAGCACGAGTAATTAAGCAGGAACATCCTGATGCCAGTGTGGTGTTTATTGGACCATGTGCTTCTAAGAAGTTAGAGGCGAAGAGAAGAACGGTACGTTCTGATGTAGACTTTGTTATTACCTTTGAAGAATTAGCAGGTATGTTTGAAGCAAAAGGACTGCTAGTAGATGAAATCAATGCAGCTTATGAAATGAACGATGCAACTGCAGCAGGTAGAGGATATGGAGCAGCAGGTGGCGTTGCTTCGGCCATTGAACAATGTATTCAAGAATACTATCCTGGAACAGAAGTGAAGATTGAACATGCAGAAAGTCTAGCTGAATGTAAGAAAATATTAGCCTTAGCTAAGGCTGGTAAGAAGAATGGTTGCTTAATCGAAGGAATGGCTTGCCCAGGAGGTTGTATTGCTGGTGCTGGCACTAATATTCCAGTTATGCAAGCAGCAAAAGCTCTAGAAAGCTTTAAAAAGAAAGCTGAGAAGGTGATTCCAGATAACGAATTGTAAGAATGGAGAAAGAAATGAGTACAATAAGAACGCGATTTGCCCCAAGCCCTACTGGGCGCATGCACGTGGGGAATCTAAGAACTGCATTATATGCCTATTTATTAGCAAAGCATGAAGGTGGAGATTTTATTCTTCGAATTGAAGATACGGATCAAGAACGTCTTGTAGAAGGGGCAGTAGATATTATCTACCGTACTCTTGAAAAGACGGGATTAATCCATGATGAAGGACCAGATAAGGAAAATGGATATGGTCCATATATACAAAGTGAACGCATGGAAAGTGGCTTATATCTAAAATATGCCAAAGAGCTAGTGGAACAAGGAGAAGCTTACTATTGTTTCTGTGACAAAGAGCGACTTGCCACCTTATCAAGTGAAGTGTCAGGTAAATCAATTAATATGTATGATAAGCACTGCCTCTCCCTTTCCCAAGAAGAAATTGCAGAGAAGTTAGAAGCAGGTATACCATATGTGATTCGTCAGAATATTCCAAGAGAGGGAACAACTTCTTTTGTAGACCAATTGTATGGAGAGATTATAGTAGAGAACACAGAATTAGATGATATGGTATTAATGAAATCAGATGGATACCCTACTTATAACTTTGCCAATGTAGTAGATGACCATTTAATGGGAATCACTCATGTAGTTCGTGGAAATGAATATTTATCCTCTACTCCTAAATACAACCGTTTATACCAAGCCTTTGGTTGGGAGATTCCAACTTATGTACATTGCCCGCTTATTACAGATGAAAATCATCAGAAGTTATCTAAGAGAAGTGGACATTCTTCTTATGAGGATCTAGTGGAGCAAGGATTTTTAACAGAAGCAATTGTGAACTTTGTAGCTTTGCTAGGATGGAGTCCACAAGACAATCAAGAGATTTTTTCTCTGGAAGAGTTAATTCAGTCATTTGATTACAAGCATTTATCTAAGTCTCCAGCAGTATTTGATTATACCAAGTTAAAGTGGATGAATGGGGAATATTTTAAGAAGATGGATGCTAAAGAATTCTATGAAATGGCAAAGGAAGAAATCGCTTCCATTATTACTAAGCCATATGATTATGAGAAGATTGCAGAAATGGTACGGACCAGAATTGAAGTCATACCAGATATTGCATCACATATTGATTTTATAGAAGAATTACCTGTGTATGACTTAGCAATGTATTGTCATAAGAAGATGAAGACAACGAAAGAGACATCCCTTGAAGTATTACGAGAAGTTCTACCATTATTAGAGGATACAGGTGATTATTCTAATGATAGTTTATACGAACTTTTACTTGATTATGTGGCACAACATGGATACAAAAATGGATATGTAATGTGGCCCATACGCACTGCTGTTTCCGGAAAACAGATGACACCAGCAGGTGCAACTGAATTAATGGAATTATTGGGGAAAGAAGAGTCTATTTGCAGAATAAAACAAGGAATTGCTTATTTAGAACAAGAGTAAAGGTAGAGAAGTTTTATGATTAAGCGAGACGAATTTATTGGACTTGAATATTTGAAGAAAGAAAGTTTTCACGGGAGCATGAATGGATTACGCTACCGGTTACATTGCCATAAGGAAGAAGATGAGACTACCTTAGAGGCTTGTATTTGGCCAGAACCTTTCTGTTATGATAAAACAGAAGAAACCCTTAAGATGACAAGCGAACACGCTTTTTCAGAGAAAGGGTTAGGAGAGGCCATTGATTGGATTAATGAACGATATGAAGAGAGAAGTAGCCAGTGAAAGGGCTATATGAACAACGAATATCAAGAACAAGCAATTCAGCACAAGGAGGGTCCTTGTATTGTAATCGCACCACCAGGTTCAGGTAAAACTTACATTATCATGAACCGCATTCGCCATTTGGTGGAAGAAGAATCTATTTTAGAGTCAACGATTTACGTTGTTACTTTTACCAGAATGGCGGCACAAGAAATGAAGGAACGCTATGAGAAGTTCACAGAGGGAAGACAAAGTGAAGTGGTATTTGGTACATTCCATAGCGTATTTCTTTCCATTATGATGAAAGAAACACCTTATACGCGAGATAGTCTCTTGTCCACACGAGAGCAAAATCGTATGGTGGAATCTGCCCTTCGAAACGTTGGTTATGAGTATGAGGTTCATAGGGAACTAGTATCTGCCATTGGTACAGAAGTAAGTCGGTGGAAGAACCTAGGGTATGGGACTCCTCTTATGAGGGAAATGCCAGATTATCAATGCGATGGAATACAAGAAGAAGTATTTATTAAGGTCTATCACCTTCTGCAAGAAGAACGGCGAAATCAGAAGAAGCTTGATTTTGATGATATTTTGTTAGAATGCTATATACTTTTTATAAGTAATCCTCAAGTACTTGCTAAGTATCAGAAGAACATACAATATTTATTAGTTGATGAGTTTCAAGACAGCAACCCCTTACAATATGCCATGGTACAACAATTAGCACAACCAGATCAGAACCTCTTCGTGGTGGGAGATGATGATCAGTCAATCTATGGATTTCGCGGCGCAAATCCTTCTGTTATGCAACAATTTCTTGTTGATTACCCCCAAGGGAACAAGATTATTCTCAATCGAAATTATCGTAGTAGCAAGGAAATTATTGCAGAGAGTAAGTGTCTTATTGAGAGAAATGAAAATCGTTTTGCCAAAGAATATGAGGCGAATAAACCATCGGGTGATTTAGTGACTTATATACTTGCTTC
Source organism: Eubacteriales bacterium (assembly GCA_044425575.1). Classification (GTDB taxonomy): domain Bacteria; phylum Bacillota; class Clostridia; order Lachnospirales; family Lachnospiraceae; genus JAWXVE01. The sequence continues at coordinate 6,347 of JAWXVE010000030.1, forward strand.
TACTGTAGAAGACCAAGTAAGTCATATGATGAAGACCATTGCCCTATGTTTAGAGGAAGAAGGAAGTATTGCAATTATTACGAGAACTACAGCGCAACTAGAAGAATATGCAAGGCAATTAAAGAAATGCAAAGTACTTCATTCTGTTAAGAAAGTGAAAAAATCCCTCTATGAACACCAAGTGGCGAAAGATTTGTGCGCATTTTTACGTTATACTCATGTGAAGAAAACAGCAAAAGATTTTCGATATCTTCTAAATAAGCCTATGCGAGACCTTTCCCAGAAAGCAATAGAAGAGTATGGATTTTGTGAAGAACAATTTGTACACTATTATCAAGAAAACGGGAGAATGCATGGAGTTGCAAAGAAATTCTTAGAACAACTATGTGCAGCGAAGGGTTTAGATCCTTACGCGAGTATTATGTATTTTCGAAAGGCAATGGAATACGAACATCATGTGAATGCCATGGATGATAAAGAGGGCAATGATAATGGGAGTAAAGTTCTAGAACAACTGCATCAAGAGGCCAAAGTTTATGAAACTGTGGAACAGTTATTGGAAGTCTGGACTAAGGAACCGAAGGAAGAGGTAAGTGTAGAAGTTAATCGAAGAGAGCGTGTACAATTAATGACTATGCATGGTGCAAAAGGTCTCGAATTTGAAACGGTTCTCTTACCTGATCTAATAGAAGGTATTGTGCCACATAGAAAGGCTAAGTCTCAGGAAGCTATAGAGGAAGAGCGAAGACTGTTGTATGTGGCCATGACTCGTGCCAAGGACCGATTATATTGCTATAGTATACAAGAGAAAGGAGATGGCACCAGTGTGGCATCATCTCCATTTTTCAAAGAACTTTATAATAGTGGTAGGTCATCGTCATCGTCTATATATTCATCAAATTCAGAACTAGATAAATATTGTTCAAATAAGTCGGAAATAGCATCTAACTCTTCGTCGCTTTCAATATATTCTAAATCTGGGTCTTCGAAAATATCTTCATTTTCAAAATAGCGATAAAACCATACTTCTCCTTCTTGATTTTCTCCATTTTCATCAAGTGGAAGTAGAACCATATAATCTTGTTCTTCAATAGTAAGAATTACTACGATGGCACATTCAACTTCCCCTTCGTCAATGCTTAGTGTGACGGTCATATCTTCTGCACTAAAAGAATATGGCTTATCAGTAGAATCATCTGGATTACTCATAGGAATGTCTCCTTTCTTTTGTATTAAGTTTATTGTAACCAACTATGTGATATTTTTCAAGAGACCAAGGGAAAGAATCACAAATATTTTATAGATTCTTAGTTTCGTGTGTCTAAACAGGGGAATGTGTGGTAGAATGATTATATTATGCTATGTGTCATGAAACAGGTAGCAATATAGAATGAGAAAGAAGAAGATGGGGGCATTGGTAACAATGGCAAAAACAGGCAAGGTAATATTACTACCAAAGAGAACGTACCCAATTCAATTTGGTGTTATGATAGTGGAAGATGTAATTGAGTTTGCAATTACCATGAAACAGGAAGCGTGTGGTATGATATTCTATACGAAGCACAACTCTATTCGCATTCCCTTTACAGATGAATGTAAGATTGGTCAAGTATATAGTGGAAGAATCCTAGGGTTACCACTACGACAGATAGCAGGATATAATTATTATACCAAAGACAAAATAATAGTAGATCCTTATGCCAAGAGAGTCATAGGAAATGAGCGATTTGGTGGTAATGGAGAAGTAGACACACTTGAGAGGAAAGGTGCACTCGTTTCACCAGTCTTTGACTGGGAGAATGATAAGCGCCCTAGAATTCCTCATTCTAATACTATTCAATATCTTTTGCACGTAAGAGGGTTCACCAAGCATAAGAGTTCTAAAGTAAAGGCAAAGGGAACTTTCTCTGGAATTATAGAAAAGATTCCTTATTTAAAGCAATTGGGCATTACTAGTGTAGAAGCAATGCCTTGTTATGAGTTTGAAGAAGTAGAGAAACAAGATTCAAGTATGCGTATGGAGTATGCAGTTCGACATTACCGTGAAGAGAAGGTGGAGGCACCAATACAAAAGTTGAATTGCTGGGGCTATAAATATGCACATTATTTTGCTCCTAAGAGTTCTTATGCAAGTAGTAGTGATTGTGTTACAGAGATGAAAGAAATGATTAAACAACTTCATCTAGCAGGATTGGAATTCATCATGCAATTTTATTTTCCCAAAGACATACCGTATCAGGTCATGTATGATGTGATTGCTTATTGGATTGTGGAGTACCACATTGACGGCGTTCATCTTATGGGAGAACAGATTCCATTTGCCATTCTGGGAAAAGAAGCTTTATTCCATGATACAAAGATGTTCTTTGAACGATTGTCCATAGATGAAATTTATGATGGAACTGGTGAAGTAAATACTTCGTTAGCCATGTATCATTCGGACTTTATGATTGGGATAAGAAAGTTTCTAAAAGGTGATCAAGACACCATTGCAGGATTCGTGGAGTCTCTTAAGATTCATGATGGAAGAGTGGCAACTGTACAATATATCTCTAATTATAATGAATTCACCCTACATGATATGGTGTCATATGATCAGAAGCATAACGAAGACAACGGTGAGAATAACGAGGACGGAAATCGTTACAATCATAGTTGGAATCATGGGGTTGAAGGGATTACAAGAAAGAGAAGCATTATGGCACTTCGTAAGAAGCAGATGAAGAATGCCATGACTTATTTATTGCTATCTCAGGGGACACCTATGATTTTAGCGGGAGATGAATTTGCCTATACAAGGCGAGGGAATAATAATGCGTATTGTCATGATAATGACTTACTTTGGCTTGATTGGAGTGGAATAACAAAACATCAAGATTTACTAGATTACGTAAAGATGCTTATTAGACTGCGAAAGGACAATCAGATTATTCATCCAAGCAAACCTTTTAAAATGGTAGACACATTAGGGTGTGGATACCCGGATTTATCCTATCATGGAGAAGAAGCTTGGCAACCTATTTTGGAGAATTATTGTCGTTGCGTAGGACTTTTATATGCGGGAGCTTATGGTGTACCATTAAACGGAAAAGTAGAACCAGATTATTATATTGCTTATAATGCTCACTGGGAACCTCATGAATTTGCCTTACCAAGATTAAAGAAAGGTTATGAGTGGTACATGATTGCTTCTACTAGTGACAGTGACAGTATAAAAGGTCAAGTACTGATGAACCAGAATGGGATTCAAGTAAAGGAACGTAGTGTACAGATTATTATGAGCAAACCCATCAATTAATGGAGGTAGAGCGTGAAGGTTTTTAGTCATTTTAAAACAATATGCTATCATAAGTACCTAGTGATGAAAGGATGTTTTGCAGTAGGTCTATATTATCAGGGACTCATCCATGATTTATCAAAGTTTTCCCATTCAGAATTTTTTGTAGGAGCAAAATATTATCAAGGCACAAGAAGCCCTAATAATAAAGAACGTGAATTGTATGGGTACTCCTCAGCATGGCTTCACCATAAGGGGCGTAATCGTCATCATTACGAATATTGGACTGATTATTCTTCTAGGTCAGAACTTGGAATTGTATTTGTGGAAATGCCAAAGCGCTATGTGGTTGAAATGGTAATGGATCGCATTGCTGCTTCTAAGGTATATAACAAAGGAACATACCAAGATGGTGACCCTCTAAGATATTATCAATCGGGGAAGGGGCGAACACTTATGCATGAAGAAACCAAGAAGTTATTAGAAGAGATTCTTCAATTATTAGCAAATAAAGGAGAAAAAGAAACCTTTGCCTACTTACGTCACTTGTTGAAAGAGGATAAGAAGGAGAAAAAGGAAATCACCAATTAGGTGTAAGGTTCATATTGTATTCATATAATACTCTTATGGGAGGCAATATGAATTATATATGGATTATTCTATTACTACTATGTGCAAATGGAAACAATTGCGGAAATACAACGAACTGTGTTTGTGAAAAGGAGTGCAGAAGAGAACCAGAATGTGATTGTAATCGAAGGACTCCACCAAGATACGACGCACCTTGCGAATGTATGAATAGACAAGAGGAACCATGTGAGTGTGAGGAAGTAAGAAGAGAATCACCATGCCCACTACCAGGTGAGAGACCATGCGAACGGCAGGAACCACCGTGCGATCCACCATGCCAACGTTCATGTGAATCAACTCCGCCAGAATATCAACAATGGCAGCGATGCAATCAGTAGAAGCAGTAGGACTGCATATTGACGAATTCCCCTGTGAATGATAGAATTTCTACAGAAGAAAAGAGCCGAGAAAGAGATGGATAAGATATGATAAATGATAAGAAAATATTATTTAGTGGAATGCAATCAACTGGAACTTTAACATTAGGAAACTACCTAGGTGCATTAAAGAACTGGGTGCATTTAAGCGATGAGTATGAATGCTTCTATTCTGTGGTGGATATGCACTCTATTACGGTAAGGCAAGAACCAGCAGAACTTAGAAAGCGTGCAAGGAATCTACTTACGCTGTACATTGCAGCAGGACTAGACCCTACGAAGAATTGTATCTATTATCAATCTCACGTTTCAGGTCATGGAGAATTAGCTTGGATTTTAAATTGTTTCACTTATATGGGTGAATTAAATCGCATGACTCAATTCAAGGATAAATCAGCCAAACATGCAGATAATATTAATGCAGGATTATATACCTATCCAGTACTAATGGCTGCTGATATTTTGCTTTATCAAGCAGATGTAGTTCCAGTGGGCAAGGATCAGATACAACATTTGGAGATTACACGTGATATTGCACAGAGATTTAATAGTATCTATGGCGATGTATTTACGATCCCAGAGGCATATTTGGGAAAAGTAGGAGCCAAGATTATGAGTTTGCAAGATCCCATGAAGAAAATGTCCAAATCAGATGAAAATCTAAATGCTAGCATTTTATTAATGGATGATACTGATACAATTATTAGAAAGTTTAAACGTGCAGTTACAGATTCCTACGGAGAGATTCAATATAGAGAAGAACAACCAGGTATTTGCAATTTAATTGATATCTATGGTGCATGTACGGGTAAGACAACGGAACAAATAGTAATGGAATTTGATGGAAAAGGATACGGAGAATTTAAACTTGCTGTGGGAGAGTCTGTTGCCTCCTTGTTAAAGCCAGTACAAGATCGATACCAAGAATTATTACTTGAGAAAGATTTTATTAATTCTGTCATTAAAGATAATGGAGAAAAGGCAAACTATTATGCAACTAAGACTTTGCGTAAAGTGCAGAAAAAAGTTGGATTTCCAGAGCGTATACGTTAAGAAACGATTGTTATCTATACAGTCCATAGCAAAGGGAGAGGAGCTTCTAATACGAGAAGTTCCTTTTTAATTGGGTGCTCAAAAGTCAACTTGGCAGAATGGAGTGCAAGGGAATCTTCTATGAACGCATTAGGGTTGTATAGAGAATCCCCTCGTAAAGGGTGGCCAATATAACTCATATGCACTCGTATTTGATGAGTGCGACCTGTTTCTAGTGTAAGCTGCAGTAGAGCACCATTGTCATAGGTGGCAAGAGTCTGATAATAGGTAATAGCAGTATCACCCTGTGTCATATTCACTTCACGCATTATAGTGGAATCACCAGTACGTGCAATAGGTGCAATAATCGTATGAGCTGCGGGGGTAGGTATTCCTTCCACTAATGCTAGATACTCCCGTTTGATCTGTCTAGTTGCTACCATCTTGCCTAGTATAGCGGCACTTACAAGATGTTTGGCAAGTAGAACAAGACCTGTGGTATCACGGTCAATTCGGTTGATACAGCGAAAAGTATAAGGTACTCCCTGTGTAGAATAGTAGTCCATGACACCGTTGGCTAATGTATCTTCATAATGACTCTGGGAAGGGTGAACTGGAAGGTTTGCGGGCTTATTAATTACAAGAAGATCTTCATCTTCATAGACAATGGATAGTTCCATAGGTTTTGGCAAAATAGAAGAGGAAGTAGATTCCTCAATATGAATGGTTAGAATATCATCTACTTGTAAGATGCGATTGAGATAGACCCATTCATTTTGGATACAAATACTACGATTCATTTTTTTTAATTCTGTAATGCATTTACTAGAATAGTCCATAGACTTTAAATAATCATAAACAGAAACTCCGCATGTATTAGAATCAATATAATAGGTTATGGTTCGATTCATATGCGGAGTTCCTCTTTTCATATGGTAATGTTTTGTAATGTTGTGCAGGTGTTGTTTCACAACTGCATTAATTTTTGATTAGTATGATTTTACTTCTTTCCATAAATCATTGTAAAGAGAATCACCTTCTTCTCCTAAGTATAGAAAAGATTCCATGTTGCTGTAAGTGGATAAATCTGGAAATGCAATTTCAGAATATTTGATTTCCTCATCCTCTATTAACTCCCAAGCTGCTACATTTGGAGTAGAATATGTAATATATTCAAAGTTCATGAGAGCAATTTCAGGACGGCATAGGAAATCTAAGAACAATTCTGCATTTTCAACATTTTCTGCATTTTTTGTAATAACCCATGAATCAATCCATACATTAGAACCTTCTTCTGGTACTACATACTCTAAATCACTATTTTCACGTTGTGTATAGATTGCTTCTCCAGAATAGATTACACCAATGGCAGCTTCACCGCCAATCATCTTATCACGTACTTGGTCAATTACATAAGCTTGCGTAAGAGCTTTTTGCTCAATTAAAGCATTCTTGGCAATATCTAACTCAGTTTCATCCGTGGTATTCATAGAATAACCGTTGTATTTTAATGCCACCATAAAGGCATCACGAACACTGTCTTGCATTAAGATATTATCAGCATATTCCTCGTCCCATAAGACACCCCAGCTAGTAATAGGTTCCGATACCATAGTGGTATTATATAAGAGTCCTACAGTTCCAAAACAGTAAGGAATGGAATATAAGTTGCCTGGGTCAAATGTTTCTGATTGCTCAAAATATTCTTCTCCAATATACGCTTTTGCGTTTGGAATATTATCCCAATTAAGTTCTGCTAATAAGTCATTTTCAATCATTTTCTGAATCATATAATCAGAAGGGCAGATGACATCGTAAACAGATGCACCAGTTTCTACCTTTGGATACATGATTTCATTGGTTTCATACTCCTCGTAGATTACCTTAATACTGTACTCCTCTTCGAACAATGTTAGAACTTCAGGGTCAATGTATTCGCCCCAGTTATAGACAACAAGTTCGCCATTTTCATATGTGGCACTATTACCACATCCTACTAATGTTGCTACGCTACAGATGATTAGTAGCATAAGTGTTAATGATTTTTTCAATAATAAATCCTCCTTTTGTGTTACAATAAGTTACTTTTATTCTTAGGTGTTTTATTCACCAGGAATAATAAAATAAGTACCGTGATAAAAATCAAAGTAGATAATGCGTACATTTCGGGATTAATTCCCTTCCGTACTTCTGTATAAATCTCAGTGGATAAAGTATTTAGCCCAGGTCCCTTTGTAAAGTGTGTAATAATAAAGTCGTCTAAAGACATGGTAAAAGCCATTAGAAAACCAGCAATAATACCCGGTAGAATATCAGGAAATACGACTTTAAAAAAGGCCACTAATTCGGAAGCTCCTAAATCTAAAGCTGCTTCATATGTACTAGGATTTAATTGCTTAAGTCTTGGTAACACACATAGAATAACATATGGTATGTTAAATGTAATATGTGCAAACAATACAGTTGCAAACCCTAATTTTACGGAAAAGGTAACAAATAATAACATCAGAGAAATACCTGTTACAATTTCTGCATTTAACATAGGGATATTAGTAATTCCCATAAAAATTGCCCGACCTTTTTTCTTCATACCATTTATGGCAAGAGAAGCAATGGTACCAATAATAGTCGCCACTAAGGCAGACAAAAAAGCTATCAATAAAGTGTTCATTAACGCTTGTAAGATTACATCATTTTGAAATAAGTCTTGGTACCAAGATAAAGTGAATCCACCCCATTTTGCACGACTCTTACTAGCATTGACAGATAGCACCATTAAAGTAGCAATGGGAGCGTAAAGAAAAAATACAATAAGAGCAATATAAAGCTTTCTTAAAGCATTTGTAGCTAGAGATAGATTCATAGAGAACTCCCTTCTCCATCTTTGTCGCAGATGGTAGAGACTACAATACTAATTAAGATAAACACCATGAGGACAATGGATAATCCACTACCTAAGTTCCAATTACTGGCTTGGGTAAATTCTTGCTCAATCACGTTACCAATTAATAGAATCTTGCTACCTCCTAATAAATTACTAATTACGAAAGTAGTAAGCGCAGGAACAAATACCATAGTAATACCACTAATTACACCAGGTATACTAAGGGGGATGATAATCTTTAATAGAATCTGAAAGAAATTAGCACCAAGGTCATAGGCCGCATTAATTACGTTCACATCAATTTTAGAAAGATTGTTATAAATTGGTAAGATCATAAAAGGTAAAAAGTTGTATACCATGCCCAGAATAATAGCATATGGCGTATTAATAATATCAAGAGTAGGTAAATTCAAAAATGCAAGAATTGCATTAATAACGCCTGTTTTCTCTAATAAAGTTTGCCATGCTAAAGTTCGAAGCAAAAAGTTCATCCACATAGGTAAAATGCAAATTAATACTAAAAAGCTTCCATGTTTCCTGTTAGAAAAACTAAGAATCATGGCAAGTGGATAAGCTAGTAAGATGCAGATAATAGTGCTTATAAATGAAAGCAACATAGCAAGCCACAAGGATTTTATATGCTCCGGACTTGTAATTGCAAGTATATTTTCCAAAGTAAATGCACCTGATTTATCAGTAAACCCATAATAAAATACCATTCCTAGTGGAATGAGTACAAATAAGGTAGACCATATAAAATAAGGTGTTACAAGCCATTTCTTATTCATCAATTGCAACGGCCTCCTCGTCCTCAGATGCAGGTTTATTCATAATTTGAATATTAAAAGGATCTACCTTCATATCAACAACAGTGCCAACAGGAAACATTTTTGTAGAATGAACTAGCCATTCAAATCCATTGGCAGTTACTTCCATTTCGTAGTGTACGCCCTTAAAAATCAAGTGAGATACTGCTCCGGTAAGTGTCCCCTCTCCTTCGCCTACTAATTCAATATCTTCTGGGCGAATGACAACATCTACAGGAGTATTCGAACCAAAACCAATATCTACACATGGAAAACGTACACCAAGAATCTCCACTAATTCATCTTGAACCATAGTAGCGTCAATAATGTTACTATCCCCAATAAAGTCGGCTACAAAAGCATTTTCAGGTTCATTGTAGATTGTTTCTGGATTTCCAATTTGTTGAATATACCCTTGATTCATCACAACAATAGTATCCGACATAGTAAGTGCCTCTTCTTGGTCATGGGTCACGTAAATAAAGGTAATGCCTAGTTCATTCTTTAGACGAATTAATTCATATTGCATATCTTGGCGTAATTTCAAATCTAAAGCACCAAGGGGTTCATCTAAAAGAAGCACTTTTGGTTCATTCACAATGGCACGTGCAATGGCAATTCGTTGTTGTTGTCCACCGCTAAGAGAATCAGGCATTCGTTTCTCATATCCATCTAAATTCACAAGCTTTAGGGCATACTTAATTTTGTCATTCATATAAGCCTTAGATTTTCCTTTGATTTTCAAGCCAAAAGCAATATTGTCTGCAATGTTCATATGGGTAAATAAAGCATATTTTTGAAATACGGTATTTAATGGTCTCTTATTAGGAGGGATTTTCGTAATATCGGATCCGTCAAATATAACTTGACCAACATCTGGTTGCTCAAATCCGCCAATAATACGTAGGGTAGTTGTTTTGCCGCATCCACTAGGACCTAATAGCGTGAGAAATTCATTTTCACGTACATATAAATCCATCTCATCAAGAATAATATTAGAGCCGTAAGATTTAGAAATATTCACTAAATTAATTAATTTATTGTTCAAGAAAAACCTCCTTTTGAAATTCATACGCAATTACTTATAAAAAGTCTGCTTTCATTATACTCATAAAAGGAAAATAGTCAATGGGAAAGTTTAAAAAATGGTTAACAAAGAAGGGAAAATATGATACACTGAAAATAATTGTTAGACGAGGGGAAGAAAGGGGTAACACAATGGAAAAATATGTAGCTTATGTATCGACTTACACCTTTGGAGATAAGCATGGTATTAAAATATATGATGTCAATATGGATACAGGAAGATTTCAAGAAAAAGATCAAGTAGAAATCTCTAATTCATCCTATATTACCATTGCTCATAATGGCCAAAATCTCTATTCTATTACGGATCTTGGTGTAGAAGGATATGCCATTCAGAAAAATGGTCAGTTAGAATTGATTAATATGGCACCTATTAATGGAATGAGAGGATGTTATCTCTCTACCGACTATAAAGATGAATTTTTATTTGTGGCAGGATATCACGATGGGAAGATTACAGTACTTAAGTTAGAAGAAGATGGAACTATTGGTCATATTACAGAAGAGATTTTCCACAAAGGACTTGGCAATATTGCGGAACGCAATTTTAGACCACACATTAATTGTGTGAAGATGACACGGGACAATCGTTATTTATGTGCAGCGGACTTGGGAATGGATCATGTAAATGTGTATGATTTAAACCATCACACAGGAAAGTTGAAACTAGTGGACGTAATTCGTAGTGAACAAGAATCTGCACCACGTCATTTAAAGTTTTCCAAAGACGGCAGATTTCTCTATATTGTTCATGAGATTAAGAATTACGTGGAAGTTTACTCGTATGAATATATAAATAACAACCCATTTTTCACAAAAGTCCAACGAATTAGTACGATTAACGACTACCATTCAGCCAATTCTGCTGCAACAACGATTAATTTGTCAGAGGACTCTAATTACATGATTAGTTCCAATGCAGGTGATAATAGCGTGATTGTGTATGGAGTCGACCATGAAACGGGACAACTAGAGAAATCTTTTTGCTTGCCAATAAGTGGAGATTATCCAAAGGATGCATCCTTATTTCCGGATAATAAGCATTTAGTATCGTTAAACCATGAATCCGACACCATGACATTCTTCCATGTTGATTTAGAAAAGGGTCTTCTTGTGTTCAATGGTCGTTCGCTATTCGTAGAGAAGCCTAATTGTATTATCTTCCATAAAGTAGAAGAATAGAAAAGTAATGCAATTAAGGAAGTAAGAATGTATTTAGATATGCAATGCAAAGGATAAAAGGAACATGGAACAGACAAAAATCGATCATTATATGGATTATTTCAAGAAAATAGCCAAGAAAAATAAGATATGCAAAATATATGGTGTGAGCATGATTGCTTGTCTGAAGTGTATAGGTGCTGTAGGGGGACATTTCGGCAATAATTACAAGCGCTATCTATCCGTGTGTGCCACTTTAGTTTTGTTTGTTTTATCTTGTAGTTTTACTTTGCCGGCGGCAATTGGAGCATCTGCCAATGATTCCTTTTATTTGTCGGGTAAAAGCGATAGTGTAGTAGATCAAGTATTAATGGAACAAGTAATTGCCATAGATGAAGAATTAGTAGAGGTGGACAAGGAATTTAATCAAACGTATCAATCCACTCAGATTCATATGGATTCAGAAGTTTACTCCTTAGATGATCTCCTAGAAGGGACTTCTACATCGGATCTTGTAACAGCAATTGATGTGGAGAGCATGAGTGAATATGACTCACTTGATCCAGATAGTTGGAACTTAATCTTAATTAATAAGCAACATCCTGTACCGGAAGACTATGAAGTGGAATTAGCTACCATCAAAGACGGAATGGAATGTGATGCAAGAATCTTGCCATTCTTATTAGAAATGTTTCAAGCTGCCAAGGAAGAAGAAGGAATTGAGCTAATTGTCTGTTCGCCATATAGAGATTATGAGCGACAAGAGTATTTATTTAATAGTAAAATTAATTCTTTTATGGCAGAAGGATTTTCTTATCTTGATGCGTATAAGTTAGCATCGGTTATAGTGACAGTACCAGGTGCTAGTGAACATCAGTTGGGACTTGCTATTGATATTATTAGTTCAACTTACTGGCAATTAGAAGTTGGATTTGCAGATACGGATGCAGGAATGTGGCTTGCGGAGAACTCTTACCGATTTGGCTTTATTTTACGATATCCATTGGGAAGTGAACATATTACAGGAGTACAATTTGAACCATGGCACTTTCGTTATGTGGGAGTAACGGCTGCTACTATGATAACAGAGCAAGGCATTACATTAGAAGAATTTGTAGAAGGATTATAGGTAAAGGAATAGAATGTATCGAATAATAGCAAAAGAGGGTGCTGCCAAGCGAGGAGAACTTACCACTGTTCATGGTAAGATTCAAACACCCGTATTTATGAACGTAGGAACAGTAGCAGCTATTAAAGGTGCTGTATCTACAGTAGATTTAGAAGAAATAGGAACCTTAGTGGAATTATCCAATACCTACCATTTACATGTGCGTACAGGTGATGATGTAATTAAGCAGTTAGGTGGACTTCATAAGTTTATGAGCTGGAAGAAACCTATTTTAACGGATTCAGGCGGATTTCAGGTGTTTTCCTTAGCTGGTCTTCGCAAGATTAAGGAAGAAGGAGTATACTTTAGTTCTCATATTGATGGAAGAAAGATCTTTATGGGACCAGAAGAAAGTATGCAGATTCAATCGAATTTAGCGTCTACTATTGCTATGGCATTTGATGAATGTCCGCCCAGTAAAGCAGATTATCAGTATGTGGAGAACTCTGTGCTGCGTACCACAAGGTGGTTAGAGCGATGTCAAGGGAAGATGAAGGAACTGAACCAATTAGAAACTACCATTAATCGTGATCAAATGTTATTTGGTATTAACCAAGGAGCAGTATATGCTGATTTAAGACAAGAACATGCCAAGATTCTTGCTCAAATGGAATTAGACGGATATGCCATAGGGGGTCTTGCAGTGGGAGAATCTCATGAAGAGATGTATCGTATGATTGAAGCCACTGTACCGTATTTGCCCCAAGAGAAGCCTACGTATCTCATGGGAGTGGGAACGCCAGCTAATATTTTAGAAGCAGTAGAAAGAGGAGTAGACTTTTTCGATTGTGTCTATCCTACAAGAAATGGACGACACGGACATTTGTATACGAATCAAGGAAAGATTAATCTATTTAATAAGAAGTTTGAGTTAGACGAATCTCCAATTGAGGTAGGATGTGAGTGCCCTGCTTGCAAGCATTATACAAGAGCATATATTCGCCATTTGTTAAAGGCTAAGGAAATGTTAGGTATGAGACTTTGTGTTCTTCATAACTTATATTTCTATAATAAAATGATGGAAGAAATCAGAGAATCCATTGAGCAAGGAAGATTTGCCAAGTACAAGAGAGATAAATTAGAAGGCATGATACAAGGTGCCAAGGAAAGTAAGTTAACTTAGAAACGTAGTAAATTTGCAAAATCCCTTGTAATTTCTATGGTTATTGTGTATGATACCAATTAGTAATTTAAGCAAATTAGAATAAGAATGGATTAGTGTGAAAATAAAATTTTTCACATGTCACTTGGTGACATTGCAATTTGTACCTTACGGTTCAAAGTTGCCAAACGTTGAGAAAAGGATGGATATTGAAATGAATAATTTTTTATTAGCAATTACAGAGTTGACATCGGGAATCGGAATGACATATATTTTATTATATGTAGTATTTATTGGTGGGATGATGTATTTTATGATGGTGCGCCCTCAGAAGAAAGAACAAAAGCGAATGAAACTTATGTTCGAGACGTTAGAACTTGGAGATAGCGTACTTACAACAGCGGGATTCTATGGCATTATTATTGATATTACAGATGATACCGTCATTGTGGAATTTGGAAATAATAAGAATTGTAGAATACCAATGCAGAAAAGTGCAATCGCTCAGGTGGAAAAGGCTAGTATAGAGTAGAAGAGGGACTAAGGGATGAAGAGAAATAGTGATTGGAAAAAGGTTGTTGTAATTGTGTTGTCAATTATAGGGGCGATTACAGCATTATTTGCTTTATTAAAGAAGAGGAAAGAATATAGGGATATTATTGAATACGATCATTTAACTGGATTGATTTCAGAACGGAAATTTATAGAAGAAGCTAATAAATTATTAGAGGATAATCCGCGAGAGAAGTACACCATTATTTCGGTGGATATTGATAATTTTAAATACATTAATGATATGTATGGGTACGAAGTGGGTACAGAGATTATTAAGAAGTTTTCGCGTTATCTGCAAGGTTTTATGGGGCGTCCGTTATTAATGACCAGAAGGTTCTCTGATAATTTCTTGATTATGGAACGTACAGCAGATGCTAAGAAAAAGTTGGTAAAAGCAGCTGATTCTGGGGAAGATGTGAATAGAAATTTAGATGAAATACTTGGAGAATCGTATAATTTCAGCTTTAGTATTGGCCGATACGATGTAGGAAATCGCCATAATAACTTGAACTACATGGTGGATTGTGCCAATTATGCACGTGTACAAGGCAAGCAAACAATTGGATTAACCTTTACTCCGTTTACAGAGAGTATGCGGGAAGAACGTGAGCGGAATAATCGCATTATCGCAACTATGGATAAGGCTTTAGAAAATGGAGATTTCGTTCTGTTCTACCAACCAAAAGTAGATATGGTTACAGAGAAAATTTGTGGTGCAGAAGCACTAATACGTTGGAAGAGAGATGGCAAAATAGTCGCTCCAGATGAATTTATACCAGTATTTGAAAAGAATGGGTTTATTGAAAAAATTGATTATTACGTAGTGGAGCAAGTATGTCAATTTATTAGAGAGAATGAAGCTTATCATCTACCAGTGCTATCGATTAATTTATCGGGAATTACAGTAATTAATGATGATGTAGTTGAGAATATTATGAAGATTGTACAACAATATAAAATTAAGCCATCTCAGTTGGACTTAGAGATTACGGAAAGTGCATTTGTGGGCAATTTGTACAAAGTAGTTGATAAGATTAAGGAACTTCGAACAAAGTGGTTTAAGATTTCAATGGATGACTTTGGTTCGGGAATTTCATCCTTTAATCGATTAAAGAGTATTCCGCTTGATATTCTTAAGATTGATCGGGAATTTATTATTGATTCCATAGAAAATGATAAGGGCGGAGCAATTATTAAGAATATCCTTAATATGGCTACTGATTTAGGGTTGGAAAGTGTGGCAGAAGGTATTGAGACCAAGGAACAATGTAAATTCTTACAAGAACTTGGTTGCAATGTGGGACAAGGTTATTATTTTGCTAGACCACTCCCACCAGAAGAATTTTTGGCAAAGATAAAAGAACAAAATGAAAAGGACTTGGTGTAGATACACCAAGTTTTTTTCATACAGAAATGGTGTACAATATAAAAATGACTCAGTTGTCAAAAATTTATATTAGAAAGTTCAGTCAAGGTATGGTACACTAGGAGTAGATTGAAAAAGATTTTCAATCCAAAATTTGTGCTTATACCAAAATATTGTAGGTGTTATAAGAATAGAGATTAATGATGTAGAAATGAGAGGAATATTAAAATGGAGATGAAAATAGCGAGTATTAAAGGGGATGGCATAGGGCCAGAAATTGTAACAGAAGCAAGAAATGTGTTAGACCGAGTAGCACAGTGCTATGGACATGAGATTCAGTATACCGATTTATTGCTAGGAGGAGCTTCCATTGATGTAACAGGAGCGCCTATTACAGAGGAAACCATTGTAGTGGCCAAAGAAGCACAGGCAGTATTAATGGGTTCGATTGGTGGAGATGCAAGTACTTCACCTTGGTATCAATTAGCACCTAATTTACGACCAGAAGCAGGGTTACTCGCCATTCGTAAAGCATTAAATCTTTTTGCAAATTTAAGACCGGCATTGTTATATTCACAATTGGCAGATGCTTGCCCTCTTCGCAAGGAAATTGCAGAAATGGGATTTGATATGTTGATTATGAGAGAACTTACAGGAGGTCTATACTTTGGAGCAAGGAATACAGTAGAAGAGAATGGAATAAGAAAAGCAACTGATACCCTTGTTTATGACGAGACTGAAATTCGCCGCATTGCAATTAAGGCATTTGATATTGCAAGAAAACGTAACCATAGAGTTTTAAGTGTAGATAAGGCTAACGTATTAGATTCTTCCAGATTATGGAGAGCTGTTGTATGTGAAGTTGCAAAGGATTACCCAGACGTAGCCTTAGATCATATGCTAGTGGATAATTGTGCCATGCAATTAGTGAAAGACCCAGCACAATTTGACGTAGTACTAACAGAGAATATGTTTGGGGATATTTTATCAGATGAAGCAAGTATGATTACAGGCTCCATTGGAATGTTGCCATCAGCCAGTTTAAATGATACAAAGTTTGGATTGTATGAACCAAGTCACGGTTCTGCTCCCGATATTGCAGGCAAGGATATTGCTAATCCAATCGCTACTATTTTATCAGCAGCTATGATGTTGCGTTATACTTTTGATTTAGAAGAAGAAGCCAAGGCAGTAGAACGTGCAATCGAGGAAGTTTTAGAAGCAGGATATCGTACCATAGATATTATGTCAGAAGGATGTACCCAAATAGGTTGTAGTGAAATGGGGCATTTAATTGTGGAATATATAAGGAAATAGAAAGGAAGAAAACAGATGAGAAGTGATTCAGTTAACAAAGGAAAAGCACAAGCACCACATCGTTCGTTATTTAATGCGTTAGGATATACAAGTGAAGAGATGAATCGTCCATTAATTGGGATTGTAAGCTCTTACAATGAAATTGTGCCAGGTCATATCAACCTAGATAAGATTGAGCAAGCCGTTAAAATGGGTGTTGCTATGGCAGGTGGTACGCCAATTATGGTTCCAGCCATTGCTGTATGTGATGGAATTGCCATGGGACATATGGGAATGCGTTATTCCCTTGTTACAAGAGATTTAATTGCAGATAGTACAGAGTGTCTTGCCATGGCTCATGGATTTGATGCACTAGTATGTATTCCAAATTGTGATAAAAACGTTCCAGGGCTACTTATGGCAGCCGCAAGAATTAATGTACCAACTATCTTTGTCTCGGGTGGACCAATGCTTGCAGGTAAAGTAAAGGGATCCAAGACGAGTCTATCTAGTGTGTTTGAAGGAGTAGGTGCTAATTCAGCAGGTAAAATGAGCGACGATGACCTATTAGAATTAGAAGAAAAAGCATGTCCTACTTGCGGTTCTTGCTCAGGAATGTACACAGCGAATAGCATGAACTGTTTAACAGAAGGAATTGGAATGGCATTAAAGGGAAATGGTTCCATACCTGCAGTTTATTCAGAACGCATTCGCCTTGCTAAGTTAACAGGTATGAAGATTATGGAATTACTGGAGAAGAATATTCGTCCAAGAGATATTATGAACGAGAAAGCATTTGAAAATGCTCTTGCGATTGATATGGCTCTAGGTTGTTCCACTAATTCTATGTTACATCTTCCAGCCATCGCTCATGAAGCGGGCGTTGATTTAAACCTTGATATAGCTAATGAGATTAGCGCAAAGACACCGAATTTATGTCACTTAGCACCAGCAGGACATACTTATATGGAGGACTTACATGAAGCGGGTGGTGTCTATGCGGTTATGAATGAATTAACGAAGAAGAACTTACTACATACAGATTTAATAACTGTCACAGGAAAGACTGTGGGGGAAAACTTAGTAGGATGCGTGAACAGAGATCATGAAGTTATACGACCAATTGAGAATCCTTATAGTGAAGTTGGTGGCATTGCAGTGTTAAAAGGTAATCTTGCACCTGATACTTGTGTAGTAAAACGTTCTGCTGTGGTAGAAGAAATGTTAGTGCATACAGGGCCAGCACGAGTATTTGATTGCGAAGAAGATGCAATTTCTGCCATTAAAGATGGGAAAATTCTATCAGGGGACGTAGTGGTGATTCGCTACGAAGGACCAAAGGGTGGTCCTGGTATGCGGGAAATGTTAAACCCAACATCTGCTATTGCAGGTATGGGACTAGGTTCTAGT
>JAWXVE010000111.1:0-3847 GCA_044425575.1 Eubacteriales bacterium
TTGCATCATATGCTGTACCATTTTCAATTGCTGTTAAAATTTCTTCTAACTCTGTTCCTAAGAACATTGAAATAACTGCTGGTGGTGCTTCATTTGCTCCAAGTCTGTGGTCATTTCCTGCTGATGCTGCTGAAATACGAAGTAAGTCTTGATACTCATCAACTGCTTTGATTACTGCACATAAGAATAATAAGAATTGTGCATTTTCACTTGGTGTATCGCCTGGCTCTAATAAGTTGATTCCTGTGTTCGTTGAGATTGACCAGTTGTTGTGTTTACCACTTCCGTTAACTCCTGCAAATGGTTTTTCATGTAATAAACAAACCAAATCATGTTTCTTAGCGATACGTTGCATCAATTCCATTGTTAATTGGTTATGATCTGTTGCAATGTTAGTCGATGTGAAGATTGGTGCTAATTCATGTTGTGCTGGAGCTACTTCGTTATGTTCTGTCTTAGCTAAGATACCTAATTTCCAGAGTTCTTCATTTAACTCTGTCATATATGCTTGAACTCTAGTTTTGATTGTTCCGAAGTAATGATCTTCTAATTCTTGTCCTTTTGGAGCCATAGCACCGAATAAAGTTCTTCCTGTATAAATCAAGTCTTTACGTTTGTCGTAGTATTTCTTATCTACTAAGAAATATTCTTGCTCTGGACCAACTGTTGTTTTAATAGAAGTAACGTCTTCATTTCCAAATAATTTCACTACTTTCATTGCTTCTTTATTGATTGCTTCCATACTTCTAAGAAGTGGTGTTTTCTTATCTAATGCATGACCGCCATATGAACAGAATGCTGTTGGAATACATAATACACCACTTTTGATAAATGCATATGATGTTGGATCCCAAGCTGTATATCCTCTTGCTTCAAATGTTGCTCTAAGTCCACCTGATGGGAATGAAGATGCATCTGGCTCTCCTTGTACTAACTCTTTACCAGAGAATTCCATGATTACTTTACCGTCTGCTGTTGGTGAAATAAAACTGTCGTGTTTCTCAGCTGTGATTCCTGTCATTGGTTGGAACCAGTGAGTATAATGTGTTACACCCTTTTCAGTTGCCCAATCTTTCATTGCATTAGCTACAACTGTTGCAATATTGATATCAAGGCTTTTTCCATTTTGAATTGTTCTTTGTAATTGCTTGAATGTCTCCTTAGGAAGTCTTTCTTTCATGGTTTTCTCATCGAATACCATTGAGCCAAATAATTCTGTTGTTTTCATTTCAGTACTATTCATTACTACTCTCCTTCTCATTAACTTATTATTTTTGTTTCATAATATTCACGTTACAATTTATCTCGAAACAAAAATAAACGGCAAAGACCTCAAGATTTTTCATCTCGACACCTTTGCCGTTCATTTGTAACGTACTATACTACTTTACTTCACTGATGTCAATACCTTTTTTTATTTTTTCTTGAAAGCTTGACTTACACTTCTTACTTTTGTAAAATATAAATATGTGAGCAATGGCGTTCATTTGAATAGGGATAGTGCCTTTTCAGATGAACGTGTTTTGTTTTTTAGATAAAAGTGATATACTTTATATAATTAATCTATACGGGAGGTAATTTAGATGTATTCCTATAAAGACGTTTTAACTTTTGTTGAACAAGAAGATGTTCAATTCATACGACTTGCATTCTTTGATGTATTTGGTAAGCAGAAAAATATTTCTATTATGCCAGATCAATTAGAGAAAGCTTTCATAGAGGGAGTTTCTTTTGATGCTTCAGCGATTGCTGGATTTGGAGATGAAGTAAAGTGTGACTTATTTCTGCATCCAGAACCAGATACCTTATCGATTCTGCCTTGGCGCCCAAGCCAAGGACGTGTTGTGCGAATGTATTGCGAGATCCGTCATCCTGATGGTTCCCCATTTAATGCTGATAGTCGATTGATTCTTAAAAACGCTATGAAGTATGCAAAATCTAAAGGATTATCCATTTCTTTTGGACCTGAGATGGAATTCTATCTATTCGAAACAGATGAGAGAGGTTTACCGACTACTATCCCATTTGACAATGCTGGTTATATGGATATTGCCCCTGAGGATAAAGGGGAAAATATTCGACGCGAGATTTGTTTTACACTGATTGACATTGGAGTCTTTCCAGAAGCTTCTCATCATGAGGAAGGACCAGGACAAAATGAGATAGATTTCAAATATAGCAATCCGCTTGCTGCTGCTGATAATACAGCAATCTTTAAATGGGTAGTAAAAACAATTGCTTCGAGAAATGGTCTTTATGCTGATTTTTCACCAAAACCACTACCAGAAAATGCTGGGAATGGAATGCACATTAATATGTCAATCCAAAGTGTTGATCAGAAGGATTATACCTTATCTTTCATGGCTGGAATCTTAGATCATATCAAAGAGATGACTCTGTTCCTCAATCCAACAGATACTTCTTATAGACGTCTAGGAGGCAAGAAAGCACCTAAATATATTACGTGGTCGCCAGAGAACCGTTCACAGCTCATTCGTATTCCTGCTATTAAGAGCGGAAAACATCGCCTAGAACTACGTTCACCTGACCCACTTTGCAACCCTTATGTTGCCTTTGCATTATTAATCTATGCGGGAATTGATGGAATCAAACGTGAGCTAACTCCACCAGAACCTTGCAATATTAATTTATATACCGCAGATGACACGATTACAGCTACACTAGATGCTTTGCCGAGCACCTTACAGTTAGCCTCTTCTATTGCATCTAACAGCGACTTCATACACAGCGTATTGCCAGAAGAATATATTAACGCTTACTGCAGATAATTATACGTAATTATGAATACTATTGAAGATAGGAGAATCAATATGTCACGTAGAAGAGAACCATTTCGTGTTCTTGTGATTTCCAAATCAATAAAAATGGCGGAACTTTTAATTGAAACTTTACCACATGATCAATTTACCCCTATTGCTTCCGTTTCAACTGTCGGTGAATCGAAGCGAATGCTCGTTGATAATGATTTTGATATCATCGTTATTAACACTCCTCTTGAGGATGATTTCGGTATTCAAACCGCATTAGATATCGTTGCTGAGAAATCAGCAAGTGTAATGATTCTAGTTGCAGGTGAGATATTTGATCAAGTTACCTATAAAGTGGAAGACCATGGCATAGTAACCTTAGCAAAACCAACTTCCAAACAAGCAATTTATAGCGCCATTAAGATGATAAGTGCCATGCGCTTCAAAGTACGCGCAATGGAACGTGAAACGCTTGACTTACGAAGTAAAATGGAGGAAATCCGAATAATAACTCGTGCTAAATGGATCCTTGTTGATCAGCTCCACATGGATGAACCACAAGCACACCATTACATAGAGAAACAAGCAATGGATCGATGTGTCAAAAAAATCGAAATTGCTAAAAATATAATAAGAACATATGAACGTTAGGAGAAGAACATGACAAAGTATATATTTGTAACCGGTGGAGTTGTATCCGGTTTAGGAAAAGGCATTACTGCTGCATCACTTGGTAGATTATTAAAAGCGAGAGGCTTCAAAGTTGCTGCGCAGAAATTGGACCCATATATCAACGTTGACCCAGGAACAATGAGTCCTTATCAACACGGGGAAGTATATGTAACGGAAGATGGGGCTGAGACAGACTTAGACCTTGGTCATTATGAGCGATTTATAGACGAAGATTTGAACAAATTCTCAAATCTTACGACAGGGAAAGTATATTGGAATGTTCTTAACAAAGAACGTGAAGGAAAATATCTTGGCGAAACTGTTCAAGTAATTCCTCATATTACTGGCGAGATTAAAGACTTTATATATCAAGTAGGTGCGAAATCAAATGCAGATGTCGTAATTAC
>JAWXVE010000002.1:0-75648 GCA_044425575.1 Eubacteriales bacterium
GTTATACCCCCCCCGCTCAGTTCGGTCACTTCTGTCCAATACCCTACGTCAGGTGTTGTATTGGCTGCATAGACTTGACTGCTATCGCCATTAGTTTGTGGTATAACGGATAGTAACATAGCTACTATGAGCACGCATACACTTGTTCTTTGCATGAACTTTTTCATTATCCCTCTTGTTTGTTGAAACATAAATCCTCTCTCCTATTCTTGTGTGATTGTCTCCCTGCTTCTCTTCTTGGTTCTTATCCCCTTATTGCTCCGTTGATCTATTATAATGTAATATTGTTTATGTTTCTTCATTTTATCATAGTAAAGTATATTGCACAAACAAAATATTTCTTCTCATAATTTTCCTGACTCTCTCTTACAAATGGTTCTTGTATAATCATATTCAGCATAGAATATTCCCTTGATTTAACATTGACAATCAAATTAGGTCCATCTATAATGCTCATATAAAATAATTTTGATTTGACTATTTTATCAATTGTTTCAATTAAGAGAGAGAAAGAGGTTAACATTATGAATAAAAAAGCAAACACAGGTATGGGATTTTTCGAAAGGTACTTATCTGTATGGGTAATTATCTGTATGGTTGTAGGAATATTAATTGGTAAATTCATTCCTTGGTTCCCAGAATTTATGAAGAATTTTGAATATGCTAATGTAAGTATTCCCATTGCGATTTTAATATGGCTTATGATTTACCCTATGATGATGAAGGTGGATTTTCAAAGTATTCAAAATGTAGGCAAGAATCCAAAGGGTTTATTCGTTACGTGGACAATAAACTGGCTCATAAAGCCCTTTACTATGTTTGCCATTGCATGGGTGTTCTTCTTTGTCATCTTCAAAGGATTCATTGCACCCGATCTTGCCATGGATTATTTAGCTGGAGCCGTGCTTCTTGGGGCTGCCCCTTGTACTGCTATGGTGTTCGTATGGAGTCACTTAACAAAAGGAAATCCTGCCTATACTGTCGTGCAAGTGGCTACAAATGATTTGATTCTATTGGTGGCATTCCCCCCAATTGTTGCATTGTTGTTGGGTGTAAGTGGTATTAAGGTGCCTTGGTCTACTTTACTTCTATCCGTTGTGCTATTTGTGGTCATTCCACTTGTAGGTGGGATAATCACCAGAAGCATTGTCACTAGGCGTAAAGGCGTGGAATATTTTGAACAGGAATTCATTCCAAAGTTTTCTAATGTAACAATCATTGGACTGCTCTTGACTTTAACACTCATTTTCTCCTTCCAAGGCCATGTGATCCTAGAACATCCACTTCATATAGTACTCATTGCACTACCGCTGACTATACAGACATTTTTCATCTTCTCTATTTCGTATTTTGTGTCAAAGGCATTGAAATTACCCCATGATATAGCCGCACCTGCAGGCATGATTGGGGCATCTAATTTCTTTGAGCTTGCAGTTGCCGTTGCCATTGCATTATTCGGAACTGATAGTCCAGTAGTTCTTGCTACCATTGTAGGTGTGCTTGTGGAAGTTCCCGTTATGTTGGTACTTGTAAAAATTGCCAACAAAGTAGGCACAAAGTAAACAAGACTCCAATTAATCAATACTAACTTTGCTGGGATTACGTACCAATCAAGAGGACTTGCATATACTAATGTAGAATAAGAAAAAGGAGAGCACTCATATGTCAATGCCTAATATTCCTAATGTGAACCCAACCATTACCGTGGATCGTAACGATGCGGTGAACATTGTATTATCATCAATTGGTATGGAAGAACTTGGTCTTGCCCATTTATTAAATGCTGAGGCTGAAAAGATTCAATTTGCCCTCGGTACTTTAGAAACCGCCAATGGAGAAGCGACTACTTTTGAAAATATTCTTGCAACCAATAAGAGCGCCAACAAAATGGTGCGTGATGTTATTAAGAATCAAATGTTATTAACTATGAAAATGGAAGATACCATTGATTTTGCTTACAACATTATACCTACTGAAACAATTGTAGAAGAACCTGTGAAAGAATCAGTAGAGAAAGAACCTGAAGTTGCAGAAGAAAAAGCAGCAGAACCTGAACCAGAAGTAGCGGAAGAAGCAACCGTTGAAGAAGAACCAGTGAATGAAGCATAGTTCGTAATCGATAGAAATTCTATGGCCGTCCTGCCAAAAAAGCAGGGCGGTTTTTGCAATTCTGTACGAATATTTCTTGACAAATTTTACGTTTATTTATAGACTAGTAGATGATATACTTTCGGAATCCCTACATCATAAATTGGAAGCATAGCGCAGGAGTATCTGTATGAGACAAGCAACTTTATTATTAGAAGGTGGTGCAGCACGAGGTCTTTTTACCACTGGTGTATTGGACTATCTATTAGAGAAAAATTGCATGGTATCCGATGTCATCGGTCTATCTGCAGGGGCAAGCAATGCCCTTGGATATGTGGCAAAGCAAAAAGGCTGGGCAAAAAATTGTATGATTCATAAGGATCATTCTTTTCACTACTGCAATTTACAAAGTTATATACGAACCAAGAGTTTTATTGATATGGAATTAATGTTTGACAAAATACCAAACGAGTTAGTTCCATTCCATTATGATGCATTCTTTCAATCGGATGTAACCCTAACTGTAGGGATTACTAATTGTATAACAGGACAAGCAGAATATCGTTCTCATGTTGAGAGTTCAGAAGAATTATTACAACTTTGTCGTGCTTCCTGTAGTTTACCATTACTCTCTACCATTGTAGAGATTGATTCAATACCTTATCTAGATGGAGCCGTTGCCAACCCTCTACCTATTGAATATGCCCAGTCACTTGGGACTGACAAGATAATTGTAGTCTTAACTAGAAATTTCGGTTATCGCAAAAATCCAACTTCCAAAGCAATGTTAAAAGTCATTGCACGTACCTACAAAGAATATCCCCAGTTAATTCATACCTTAAACGAAAATTACCAATGTTATAATAAGAATCTAGCGTACTTAGAGCAACTAGAACAAAGTGGTAAAATATTTGTGCTACGTCCTCATATGAAATTATATGGTCGCCTAGAACAAAATCCAGATAAATTAGAAGCTCTCTACCATCACGGTTACCATTGTATGGAGGAAGAATACCAGAACTTAATGGCATATTTAGAACATTAGAACTTAATTGTACATAACTTACTTCTCACGTAGTCCACTCCTACTCCTACTAGAAATACGACTGGAATGACTGCTGCCATGTGAAGGACTTGTTGCCATATGGTGTACTCTCCTATTACTCCAAACCATTCAATCCAACGGTAACGCACTTCCATATGCTCGTGCAGAAGATATACCCCTAACACATAAGGTGACACCTTTCCAATCACTTGTGCAAATGGACCTTTCTCTATGGTAAGGTGCACGAAAAAGTAAAACAAGGATACCGATGCGAATAAGTTGAAGATATGATTGTATTGGTAACTTTCTGTTCGCCATTTATAGAGAACAGCTGGCCCATTTTCAAACATGGATAGGGTAAATAAGGCTGCTGCCATAAGCAGAACGCCTAGTCCATATGCTAATATACTTTTCCCCTTAGAGTCATAGAAAGGTATTCCGTAGATTCGAATATATGCACCTAATACATAGACACATATCATCCACTCTAACCCGTATCCAAACTGGTCTAGTGCAAAGTCAAATGGTATGATAGATTTACTAATGCTAAATAGCAGGAATAGAAGAAGCATTACTTGTTGCAATTGAACTTTCGGCAACTTCTCAATTCCATAATTCAACAAAGGTGATAAAATCGCCAATATGATATAACTTGATAAAAACCAATAATGTTCTGTTAAGATTGGAAATACATAGAATAACCCATCATAAACACTTAACTCTTGAATGGAGAGTTCTCCAATCGCTAGGAGAATAATAGGAATCAGCACGGAATAGAATAACACCTGTAACCATATTGCGAGAACTCGTTTCACACGAAATGGCTTTTGAATAAGAAGATATCCTGACAATAGAACATACACATTGACTGCAACTGCACAAAATGCTTCTAAAATCCACCAAAAATACCCTTCTGGATTCTGAATAGTTAGGTGTTCACTTAACAACTCTCCTTTAGATAAATAATGTAAGATTACAATCATAACCATAGCTACAATACGTAATAATTCAAAATTTGCTTTTCTTTGATTCCCCATCACTATCTCCATTCTTATTCTTATTCCTATGGCTGATACTATCATATTGAAGTGCATAAGGCAAGCCATGTTATGAAACTGAAACTATCTATCTACTCTGTATTTCCCCCACACCCTCATCTTATAATGTTCAATATTTCTCCTATATTAACCTAATTTTAATCTAATTATGGTATGATAAGAAAAATGATAGAAGATGGAGGTTCTTATGAGACTATTACTTGCGGAAGATGAGCGTGATCTAAATGCCATTATTACAAAGCGATTATGCAAAGAAGGCTACACAGTGGATTCCTGCCTAGATGGCGAAGAAGCATTAGACTATCTATTAAGTGCTGATTATGACGGTATTATTCTAGATATTATGATGCCGAAAATGGATGGATTAACGGTATTGCAGAAGATTCGCAAACAATCCATTCACACGCCTGTTCTCTTTTTAACTGCCAAAGATTCCATTGAAGACCGTGTAACTGGGTTAGATTTAGGTGCCAACGATTACTTAATTAAGCCTTTTCACTTTGATGAACTCCTCGCACGTATTCGTGTGATGATTCGAAAGAAGGCATCCTC
The DNA here is from genome assembly GCA_044425575.1 of Eubacteriales bacterium. Classification (GTDB taxonomy): domain Bacteria; phylum Bacillota; class Clostridia; order Lachnospirales; family Lachnospiraceae; genus JAWXVE01. Next base: position 4,744 of record JAWXVE010000002.1, read on the forward strand.
TACCTCAAACTTACTACAAGTTGGAGATTTAACATTAGACCTCGCATCTCATATTGTAAAACGCGGAGATGATATAATTGATTTATCCAGTAAGGAATATCAGATACTTCAATATCTCATGTGTAACGTAGATGTTGTGATTACACGTGAGCAACTAGAAGACCATATCTGGGGATATGATTATGAGGGCGGAACTAATCTAGTAAATGTATATATTCGTTATTTACGCAAAAAAGTAGACGAAGGATATGATACCCCATTCATTCAAACAATTCGTGGCGCAGGCTACGTGATAAGGACGCCAAAATGAAACCTTTTTCTGTTAAATTACAAATTACATTATTTAATACCTTATTAATTGCATTTCTTGTATTTCTTGTATTTATGTACTTGCTGTCCATTAGTGAGTCCATGGTGGAGTCTGCAAGTATTGCGCAATTAGAAGAAGTAATTGAAGATAATCGCAATGAAATCGAATATAGCAATGGGTATGTTGATGTGGAGGATGTGGATTTCTACAAGACAAATGTAACTACCTTACTCTATGGTGTGGATGGTTCCCTTCTATATGGAAGTGCTGGAAAATTACCTGTTCTTGACGTACCTGACACAGACGGTGCAATTATGAATGCTTCCTTAGATGGGAATGTGTACTATGTGTACGATAGCTACCTTGTTTTTGAAGATGGTGCTGCGCTTTGGCTACGGGGTATCATTCCTCTTGAGGACACAAACTATGCCATTACCACCATTTTTCAAATTGCCTTAGCCACCTTGCCATTTATCATTATAATTGCTGCCCTTGGCTGTTATGTAATTACGAAGCAATCCTTTCGTCCCATTGAACAGATGGTGCAAACTGCTCATACCATTACAAGAGAAAATGACTTGTCTTTACGTATTCCCATTACCAACCGTGGAGATGAAATCCATAAATTAGGTACTACTTTTAATGAAATGCTAGATCGCTTGGATGATTCTTTTCAAATGGAACGTCAATTCTCCTCTGATGTATCCCACGAACTTCGAACACCCACTGCTGTTATCTTAGCTCAATGTGAATATGCACTGAGTTGCGATTCTACATCGCAAGAACAGCTAGAAGCACTAGAAGTCATACAACGCCAATCCCTTAAGACACAACAGATGATTACCAATCTCTTGAATCTCACTAGGCTTGATCGAGGGTTGGAGCAAGCAACCATGGAAGAATGTAATATGAGCAATCTTGTCATCCTAGTCTGTGAGGAATTAGAATCACTAGCTCCCGCTGGCATAACACTTCAAACCTCCATCGTGCCTAATCTTACCATGCAAGCGGATTATTCCATGATGGTTCGCATGATTCGTAATCTCGTTGAAAATGGATTTCGCTACAGCAAAGAAAATGGTCATGTAACAGTTACGCTTACTCTAGAATCTAATGATTTACTATTACAAGTGGAAGACAACGGTATCGGCATTGCCCCAAGTGACCAAACGAAAATTTTTCAGCGCTTTTACCAAGTGGATAGAGCGAGAACCAATGATGGATCTGGCAGCATGGGGCTTGGTTTATCCATGGTATCTCAGATTGTTAAATTACACAAAGGAAATATATCTGTAACGAGCACCTTAGGTGTTGGAACTACTTTTTCTATTATTTTACCAAAATATTAATTCTTTAATCTTACTTTAACTTAAGCTTGGTATGATGCTATTAGAAACAAGAACAACTCACCTATGAAAGAGAGGATTTTACTATGAATAAGAAAACAATTGGACTTTGTATAGGGCTTTGTGCCACAACTGCTTGCCTTACAGCCGTGGCCAGTGTAGGATATGTAACAAGCGAGTTCCGCCCAACTACTAGTACCACAGCAGCAACCGTAACGAGTAATGCAAGTGAAGCAACTAGCGGTACTACAGAATCAGCTACCACTATCCTACTTCCTACTACAGATTCTGCAACTACTGTTGATTCCACTACTAACAACACTACAACGCCTTCAACCACTACGACTGATTCTTATATTGGAGAGGCAAAAGCGAAAGAAATCGCCCTTGCTCACGCTGGTTTAAATGAATCTGATGTACAATTTGCTTATTGCCAACTAGACTTTGACGATGGTAGATATGAATACGAGGTAGAATTCTATTATGGAACAACTGAATATGATTATGATATTCTTGCTACTACTGGTGAGATTCTCAGTTATGATTTTGACATGGAACACCCAAATACATCTCTTGCACCAGTAGCAAGCGATACAACCGCACAATCCTCTACAACTACAGATGTAGCCACCGCAACTCCTTCAACCACTACGACTGATTCTTATATTGGAGAGGCAAAAGCGAAAGAAATCGCCCTTGCTCACGCTGGAATAAGCGAAACTGATACTACAGGTTTACGTTGTCAACTTGATTATGATGATGGTTACTATGAGTATGAAGTAGATTGGAATGTTGGTCGCACGGAATATGAATATACCATTCTTGCTACAAATGGAACAATTTTAGAATTTGATATTGACGTTGACTAAGGATTATACAAGTAAAACCAAGGTGCTATCATCCACGCCTTGGTTTTATTGTGTCATGCATATGGTATTCTTGCCTGCTTTCTTCTAGCGTATCTTTCTTTGTGCTATTTCAATGGCTATCTTATGTAGCTTAATCACACATAGAGGTACTCGTATTCTTACAATCACATTCACTTTCCGTCATACATCCACATTGTACTCTTGGTGCTTTTGTCTTAACGTCTGCACCAAATCGTATGGGAAGTTCTACGCATAACTTCTGAGTAATGACAAATTCACACACTTGATCACAGTCTCCTTGGCAGTCTGAACCTGGTGTAATAACAGGTGCTCCATAACAAGCAGTTGTAATTCTTCCTATTTGTGCAAATGGTCGAATCTTAACAGGTACACTGAGTTCACTGGATTGATAGAACTTTTCCTTGCAAGCAATTTCACACTTTAACTTCTTCTCTTCACAGTAATCTTCTAATTCACAATCACATTCATTATAAGATTCTGCAACTAATTCACCTAGGTCTTCACTCATATCACTCATTGATAACTCCTACCATTCCTTTATCATAGTATATGATTCTGATGTTATTATGTGATTTCCTATGTAACATTCTCTTATAATTCATAGGGGGTAATCTGGTATACAATATTAAGCCAATTCGCATACAAGTTATTACAATGGGAACGCCAAGTAAGTGTGGGCATCTGAGTCGAATCGTCATGGGGATAATAGGATACGGGCAATTCAATTGGCAATCCCTTTTCTTTATCCCTCTTGTATTCTTGATCTAAGGTCAAACGGTCATATTCAAGATGTCCCATAACAAAAATCTGAGCACCCTCTCCTGCCATCATAAGGAGCACACCGGCTTCTTCTGACTCTGCAAGGACTTTTAATTGGTTGCATTCGTGAATTAATTGGGCATTGACTGTTGTATGTCTGCTGTGTGGTGCTAAGAATACATCGTCAAACCCTCGCACAATTGGCTCTTTTCGGTGAAACACCCGATGGCTAAAGATACCAAACATCTTCTTAGGTAATAATTCCTTCTCTAATCCATAATGATAATATAAACCTGCCTGCGCCCCCCAACAGATATGGAACGTAGATGTTACATGTGACTTAGACCATTCCATAATCTGGCATAATTCTTCCCAGTAATCTACTTCTTCAAAGGGCATTTGTTCCACTGGTGCACCTGTAATAATTAGTCCATCGTACCGTTGCTTCCGCACTTCCTCATACGTTTGATAGAATTTGTGTAAATGATTATAAGACGTATTAAGGGAAGTATGGGTCTCTAACTTCATAAAAGTAATATCTACTTGTAAGGGAGAATTAGATAACGCGCGTAATAATTGTAACTCTGTATCTTCCTTCATTGGCATAAGATTCAAGATACAGATTTGAAGTGGCCGTATTTCTTGGCTTAAAGCCCGCCTTTCATCCATAACAAATAGATTTTCTTTTTCTAATATTTCTTTCACTGGTAAATCACTTTGCACTTTAATTGGCATTGCTACCTCCCCTTACTAATTGTTCATATTGCTCCTCTGTAAGAATGGGAATTTCAAGTTCCTTGGCCTTTTTATTCTTAGAGGAAGGCGAATCCATTGCATTATTAATTAGGTAATCTGTATTCTTCGTAACACTACCTGTTACTTTCCCACCATATTGTTCGATTTCTGCCTTTAATTCATCTCGATTTCCATAACGCTCCAAAGAACCTGTAATGACAAATACTTTTCCTTGTAAATATTGCTCCCCTTCACTTACTTGTTCCTCTTCTAGGTATAATTGTGCTAAGAAATTCTCATAAGCTTTGTACTTCTCCTCATCTGCAAAATAAGTAAGAATGGACCTAGCAATCACACTCCCAACTCCTTCAATTTCACTTAATTCTTCTTCACTTGCTTGTAATAAAGCATCAAAGGAAGAACCAAAATGTTTTCCTATCACTTTCGCATTAGTAGTACCTATATTAGGAATTCCAAGACCATATAAGACTCTAGCAAATGTTGTATTTCTGGCAGCATCCATACTTCTTATTAATTTTTCATAAGATTTCTCCCCAAATCCATCCATTTGTATCAATTCTTCTTTGTACCTAGATAAATGAAATAAATCTGCAAATTCCTCTATATATCCTCGCTCTAACAATTTTCCTAAGGTGGCTTCTGATAATCCATCTACATTTAATGCATTACGACTCACCAACAAAGTAAATGCCTTGATTTTCTTAGCTTCACAAAAAGGATTGGTGCAATAAAGAGATGCAACCTCATTTACCATGGTAATCTCTGTTCCACTTCCACAAGCAGGACATAATTCTGGTATAGAAATCTTATTACTTCTTGTATGATTCTTAGCAATTTGAGGAATAATCATATTGGCCTTATAGACTTCTATGGTATCACCAACACCCAGCTCTAACTGTCTCATGACACTAATATTATGCACACTAGCTCTACTCACTGTAGTTCCTTCTAATTCTACTGGTGTAAAAATAGCCACTGGATTAATTAGACCTGTACGACTTGGGCTCCATTCTATGTCTAACAATGTTGTTTCTGCACATTCATCTTGCCATTTAAATGCCATGGCATCTCGAGGAAACTTGGCAGTAGTGCCAAGAGACTGTCCATATGCAATATCATTATAACAAAGCACCAATCCATCTGATGGAACTGGATACTTGCTTACTTCAATTGCATATTGACTAATTCTTTCTTGTATATTCTCAGCAGTGACCTTATGATATTCTACTACTGCAAATCCTAGTTTCTCTAAGAATCGGAATTCTTCTTCCCTAGTCTCCATATCCTCTTCCACGGACACTAATGCAAATGCGTAAAATTCTACCATTCTCTTTGCTGTAATCTCATTATTCAACTGACGTACTGATCCACTACATAGGTTTCTCGGATTCTTATACTGTTCTTCTCCTTGATCTATTTGTTCATTAATCTTCTCAAAATTAGCATAAGAAATAACCGCCTCTCCTCGTAAAATAAGGGTTCCTTCATAGGGAATCACAAGTGGAAGGTTTAAAAACACTTTAGCATTGCTAGTAATTACTTCACCAATTTCACCATTGCCTCTTGTGACTGCTTTTTGTAAAGCTCCTTCGTGGTAGGTAAGCACTACAGTTAATCCATCTAATTTGTATGACAGTAAACCTTCCTTATTGCCTAGCCAAGCTTGTAAGGCTTCTGGCTCTTTCGTTTTATCTAAGGATAACATTCTACTTTCATGAGCTTCTTTTACAAGAGCATCTACTGCTTCGTAACCCACTTGAACCGTTGGACTGTTGGCTAGTGTCATTCCTAATGTCTGTTCTAATTGTTCTAGTTCATCGTAAAGTCCGTCATACTCGTAATTAGACATGATTTCTCGATTATTGGCATAATATTCTTTGGATGCTTCTTGCAATAACCCAATAAGCGCCTTCATACGTTCTATATTTTGTTTCATTTCTACCTCTTACCCCTTATTATCTTCTACTTGCATTCCAAGTGTTTTATACAGCTTTGTAAGCTCATCTCCCTCTATGGTGCGATAAGTTCCAACTGCAAGATTGTCTAAGTGTATATTCACAATGCGGGTACGCTTTAGTGCCACAACCTTATTACCACAAGCTTTGCTCATACGTCGTATCTGTCGATTAAACCCTTGGGTTAATACAATTCTAATAGAATGAGTAGAAAGTCTCTCTACCACACAAGGTCTTGTGGTAACCTCTAACTCTTCTAAGTACACACCAGCTCCCATAGCTTGTATGAATTCTGCTGTAATCGGTCGCTCAAGTCGTACTTCATATTCTTTCTCATGGCCCTTTGCACCTTTCATCATCTCCTGAATCAGGTGTCCGTTATTGGTCATAATAAGCAGTCCTTCTGAATCCTGATCTAACCGGCCTGCATACGTAACTCGTAACTCATAGGCAAGTTCATCAATAACGTTCTGCTTTGCATGTGGATCCTTGTGCGTACAAGTAACACCGATTGGTTTATAATATGCCAATACTACAAGGTCATCTGGACCCGATATAGGTTGGCCATCTATGTAAATCACTTGCCTCTGGCAAATCCGTTCTCCGTTCATTGCAAGTCTGCCATCTATCTCTACACGACCACTTTCCACCAGGCGGTCCGCTTCTCTTCTAGAACAAACACCACACATGGCAAGATATTTATTTAAACGGATGCCTTCCTTCTCTGTCACAAGTATCTCCACTTCTCTCATTTGTCATTTGTCAATACCGATTTATTATACTCTATTTTATCGTCTTTGCATAGAAAAAGAGACGATTTCTCAAGAAATCGTCCCTTTGTATCTTACTCTTCTAAAAATTCTGATTTGATGTATGCTGTTTCACCGTCATAGAGAATCTTAGTCCATCCATCTTCTTGAACCATCAGTAATTCAAATTGGTCACCTGGATAGGCAACACCTAGCTTCGATGCAGTTTCGCTAGCACTAGATCGTATATTTACAGTGGTAATGACCATAATATTTCCATTGTCAGGGTCGCCTAAGTTGGAGGTTTCTTCTGAAGTATCTGCCGAATCTACCGCTACTTCCACTTCTTCCACATAAGTGTCTAGGATATCTAAATATTCTGTCTTAATATAGGCATCCTCTCCTTGGTACGTAATGCAGCTCCATCCATTAGCTCGTTGCTCCGTACACATGAATACATCACCTTGTATGGCTTTTCCTAATACATCTGCTGTTAGACTATCTGATGCACGTATATTAACAGTTGTATTCGCTTTCACTTCATAAGTTGTAATAGTCTCCACACTTGTGCTATCTACGGCCACGACTGCCTCTTCCATAGCTTCTTCTGCTGCTTCTACCTCTGCCTCTGCCAAAGCAATTAATGCAAGTGCTTCACTAATCTCCGTCTTTAATCTTGTTGGAAATTCTATTAGGAAGTCATTTAATGCCACATCTGCTACAATGGCTTCATTGTATTGTACTTGAACGGTATTGAATAAGTCTACAATATCATCTTGTGAAGATACCTCCAACAAATATGCTGCTAGATCTTCATCCGTTTCTCCAGCCATAATCTGGTATTCTCCTGATTCAGTTTGGTAAATATAATGGGAACTTAATCCTGGTGCACGGGTGTCAATTCCTTCAAATTGCACCTCATAATACGCATATACAACGTATGTTCCATCTAACGGACCAAGCTTGGTATAACACACAATATTATCATAAGATTCTGTATATTCCCCTCTAATCTGAATGGTGATTTTCTCTGTTTCATCTAGATAATCCACCATCGCACTAACAGTATCCACATCACCTTCTTGCAATGCAGTATAATATTGCTTAATAAATGTATTTACTTCATCGTATGCATCTTCTTCAATGACCAGGGCTGCTGCCTCTTCAATGGAACGCATTTGTTCTTCACTATCCAAATCTACGATTTCCACTCCTGATGTATCGCTGCTTTCTAATACAACTCGGGAATTTACCAATGCTGATACGATTCCAGTTATCACTACACATAAGATTACTGCCCCAACTACTGCCATGGAAATAGCCTTATGTTTCATGATATATTGAATAGCTGGATCTAATATCTGCCTTAACTTCTTACTCAATGCTTCTACTTTTATTGAAAATTGTTCCATTACAACTTCCTTCCTTCTTCTAAATTATAATCGGTGCTTACACACCTTAACTACACCCGACAGGAATCGAACCTGCATCTAAGGCGTCGGAGGCCTACGTTTTATCCATTAAACTACGGGTGCACAATCCATATGGTAAGCCTACCACTTAGCATGCCCACTTGTTACGAAATTGTTACATTTCAATGACAATCATAACATGGTTTTATAATTCTGTCTAGTTCTGCTTTTTAGAAAATTTACTCCTTACAATTTACTCCTTCTATTATTGAAGATACTCCTTCTATTATTGAAGAGTGCCGTAGAGGCACTCTCCTTTTTCCATTCTTTATGGCAATGCTGTTTCTCTGTTCTCATAATACGTAATTTCCTTGGTAGCCTTCTCATAATAATATACACTATTAGAGAGAAAATCCTCTGCTTCTACACAGTTAAGATTAGCACTCATTACGAGTTCACTATAATGTTCTATTTCTTCTTGGGATTGTGCGGGAACTAAGATAATTTCATGAATTGAACTAGGTAGGAGATAGAAATCTCCATTAATTTGATTGGAAAAACTTTCTAAAATACCGGGGAATAACAAGGCGCTAGCACCATTTACCGTACCGGTGTGTTCTAAAATGTATAAATTACTTGCCTGTTCTTGTGTGCCCTGCATATTCATCATGGATAAAATCTTATCTTCCATAGTAATAATGCGAGGTGGAAACAATCTTTTCATATTCTTCAATGCTTCCTCATATACCGTGTCTACATCTACATTCCACAATTCAAAATGTTTCTTTTGCAGAAAGATACTAGCTTGACTTAGGGGCGTTTCTTCAAATACATAATAGAAGATAATGGCTAAGTCATGGAATGGCACATAGGGATGTTCCTCTAAATAATCAATATTTTTCTGATAATTTACTAATTTACACACAATTCGATCTTTTACAGAGTGAAAGGTTTCGAAAAATCCCTCTCTTATATTTACTTGCAATACATTTTTCTCATATACCTCTAATAAGTCTAGTGCAATGGCTGTAAAATCCAAGGGTTCTTCTAAGTCTCTACATCTCTCATATATGGTATCAATATATAAATTGGGATATAGCATATCATCTCCCATGCAAATTGTAATACCATGTAATACAATTCCGTTATTCTTATGTACGGTAGTGGAGTTAATCACCACCTCTTCTCCTAGTTGATTCTGCAATTCGTGGCAGATACACTCCATAAAGTCGTTTAATTTCATATAATAATTCGTTCCTCTCTTGATGTTGCGCAATTTGAAATACAAGGTATCTCTACCATACATTCTTCTCTTTGTATCTCTTTGCTTCTAGTTAATGGGTACAAAAAAGACAATAGATTTCTCCATTGTCTTATAAGCCATTTCTTGATTCTATGCACCAATTAACGTAATCCTTACGCTCTTGAAAGGTAATCTCCCGTTCTTGTATCAATCTTAATTACATCACCTTGGTTTACAAATAGTGGTACATATACCGTTGCTCCTGTTTCCACTGTAGCAGGCTTAGTTGCTCCTGTAGCAGTGTCACCCTTAACACCTGGTTCTGTTTCTGTAATCTCTAATTCTACAAATAATGAAGGTTCAATTGCGAATACACTTCCGTTATGGGAACAAACTTTACACATATCATTTTCCTTAACAAATTTAAGGGAATCACCAACTGATTCTTCATTCAGTGCAATTTGTTCGTACGATTCTACATCCATAAAGTGGAATAAATCACCGTCTGAATATAAATACTGCATATCTTTTCTATCAATACGTGCTTGTGGGCATTTTTCATTTGGTCTAAACGTTTTCTCAACAACTCCACCATTAATAATATTCTTAAGCTTGGTACGCACAAAAGCTGCACCTTTACCTGGCTTAACATGTTGGAATTCTATGATTTGATAGATATTATTCTCATACTCTATCGTCAAACCATTTCTGAAATCACCAGCTGATATCATAAAATAATCCTCCTAAAATTTTCAATTTAACAATCTATTGCTAGTGTATAATAAAATACAAGATATTTCAACTACTTTTTTTTCAAATTACATGGATTTCATATGTTATATGGTTCTTAGATAATCTACTGCATCTAAATAACCTTGTAATCCTCGCCCCATCATCTGAATATTACACACTTCTTCCATAACTGACTTTTTACGAAATTCTTCACGCTTTGTAATATCCGATATATGAAGTTCCACCTTAGGAATCGTAATACTAGCTAAAGCATCGCGAATAGCATAACTGTAATGAGTATAAGCCCCTGGGTTAATAATGATTCCTTCTGTTTTATCATAATAAGATTCTTGAATACGATCAATAATAGCACCTTCGTGATTACTTTGAAATACATCTATGGTACACTGACACTGGTCCGCCTTTTCCTGAATCATTGCTAAAAGAGATTGGTAATTATCCGCTCCATATACACTCTTTTCACGAATTCCAAGAAAGTTTAAGTTTGGTCCATTAATGATTAAGATCTGATTCATCGCAATGCCTCCTGAATTTCTCTCCACACTCGTTCTACTGATTTACCATCTGTTTCTACTATAAGATTAGCTACTGATTCATAAACTGGTGTTCTTAATTCTAACAAGGAATCAATGGTTCCCTTGGGATCTTCCGTTTGTAACAACGGTCTTGTTCTATCTCTCTTAACACGTTCATAAATTGTCTGGGAACTTGCTTTTAAGTAAATTACCATAGGATGTTGTTCCAATTGTTTTTGATTCTCCTCTGCCATAGGCAATCCGCCACCTGTGGCGATTACCGTTCGCTCCTCTTGCTCTAATAATTGTTGAAAGCAAGCCACTTCTAGCGACCGAAAATACGCTTCTCCCTTTGCTTTGAAAATGTCTGCTATGGTACACTTTTCTTGTTGTTCAATTACTGCATCCACATCACAATATTCATATCGAATCTGACCTGCTAAAGAACGTCCCACACTAGACTTTCCACATCCCATAAATCCAACTAATATAATCTGCTTCTTCATAATAATATCTAACTTCCTTTTATCTTTTCGTTATTGGAGTAATTCATAGAATCATGAATCTTACCTATATCTGCATCTTCATTTTATCATACAAAGAAGTGCTTACTTCTTCTGGAATAACGCAAGAGTTCCACAATTCATAGGATGCTACACCTTGGTACAATAACATCTTCAATCCATTATAAGCCTTTTTCCCCTTAGATTCCACTAATTTCATAAATTTTGTCTCAAATGGCTTATATACCATATCGTATCCCACTTGAACTCTTTCATAAAACTCTTCCTCTTCTAGAATCACTTGTTCTGGATTAGAGAGTCCCACACTACTAGCTTGTATGGCAATATAAGATGATTCTTCAATGGTGGCATAAGATGATAATTGTAGCGGTACGACTACCTCACTCCCATTATACAAGTTCACTTGTTTTGCAATTTCTTCTGCCTTTTCATAAGTTCTATTCAAGAGGTAGACTTTCTTGGCCTTTTCATTGGCACACATAAATGCTGCCCCTCGTCCAGCCCCACCTGCACCTAGAATCACTATTGTTTCACCTGCAATTGTAATACCTTCTTCTAATAGAGCTCGTCGCAATCCAATGATATCTGTATTATATCCTGCATATCCTCCTGTCACTCGTACCAAAGTATTTACCGCCCCTAATGCCTTGGCAAGGTGATCCACCTCTACTAGAGAATCTAATACTTGATTCTTGTGAGGTACCGTAACATTCATTCCCTGAATGCCAAGCTCATATGCACCTTTTACTGCATCTGGTAAGTTCCCTTCAACTAAAAAAGGAACATAGACCATATTACGCTCTTCACTTTCTGCTAAGGCATGATGTAACATGGGCGATAAGGTATGTGAAACAGGGTTTCCTATGAGACCATATACTTGTGTGGTTCCTTTTACTTCCATAGCTCACTGTCCTCCTTTTTCTTTTCGGTAGTAATGTAATACGATTTTTTCTAAATAACGCTTTAGCACAATCTGAATCTCTTCTTTGGGATTAATTGGTTTCACCAAATACGAAATAACGCCCGTTCTTTTACCTCCATATACATCAGTAAATAGCTGATCTCCTACAAATATGGTATTCTCCTCATTAGTTCCCATCTGTGCCATAGCACGCAAATAATTCTTACGACTTGGCTTATTTGCCTTCTCAATAAAGGGTAGATTATGACAATTGGCAAAAGATTCCACGCGTTCTCTTTTGTTATTAGAGAGTAATACAATGGAATAACCTATAGATTTTAAACGTTTCATTAAGGCAATACTTCTCTCATCTGCTGGTGCACCATGGGGTACTAACGTATTATCAATATCATAGATAATCCCACGAATTCCTTGTTCATATAGTTGTTCGTAAGGAATTACATATGCACTATCCACTGCATAATCTGGATAAAATCGTTTCAATATCATATGGTATTCTCCTAATCAAATTGTGCTTGTAACAATTGCTTCATGTAGGATGTCTTTGGATTGTGATAAACATCACCAATATTACCTTGTTCTACTACAAGACCATCTTTCATTACTAGGACTGTATCACACATTTGATATACAATTCTAAGGTCATGAGCAATTAAGATAACAGACATTCCATATTCCTTTTGCAAAGATAAGAGCAATTGAATTATTTGTGCTTGAATGGTAACATCTAATGCCGATACTGGCTCATCTGCTACGATTAAATCTGGTTCTAGCATGAGCGATAATGCAATAGCAACACGCTGTCGCTGTCCACCTGAGAGCTGGCTAGGAAGACATGTTACATGGCATTCCTCTAACCCCACTCGCTGAAGCATTACTATTACTTTATCATATCTTTCCCTCTTGGTAAATCCACCTTTGATCTTAAGAGGTTCTTCTAAAATCCATCCAATTGTTCGTATGGGATTTAATGACATGGCTGGGTCTTGAAAAATCATCTGTATAGTATGGCTTGTACGAATAATCGAGCCACTATGTGCTGGTAATATACCAACAAGTGCTTTGGCAAGTGTTGTTTTACCACTTCCACTTTCCCCCAATATTCCTAATATTTCACCTTGTCTCAAGGTAAAAGAAATCTTGGAACAAGTCAATTCACTCTTCTTCTCATATGCCACACTTAGAGACTCTACTGTTAATACAACTTTGCTAGACAACTTTCTAGGAATTCGATTACACTTTGGAATTGCATCAATTAATTCTTGCGTATATGCATGTCGTGGAGCTTCAAATAACTGCCCAGCAGGCCCCTCTTCTACAATAGTGCCATCTTTCATGACAATAACACGGTCACATAGTCGTCTTACCACGCTTAAATCATGAGAAATAAATAGAATACTAGTTCCATAAGTTTGATTGATGGTATCTAACAACTCTAGTATCTGTTCCTGTACTGTTACATCTAACGCCGTAGTAGGTTCGTCCGCAATTAATAACTGTGGTTGATGCACCATAGCTGCTGCAATCATAACTCTCTGTCTCATACCTCCTGATAATTCATGTGGATATGCGTGATATAACTGCTCTGGATTGCGTAATTCTACTGCTCCCATTACTTCTATGGTTCTCTCATATCGTTCCTTCTTCGTAAGATTCGTATGCAATAGGAGAGATTCTTCAATTTGTTTGCCAATTCTATGTACTGGATTCAGAGAATTCATAGGTTCTTGAAAGATAATACCAATTTGACTTCCTTGTATCTTACGCAAGGCATCTCTAGAACAAGTAAGTAAATCGGTATCATTAAATAAAATAACACCCGATTTATCCATTTCTTTTCTCTTTGATAGTCCACCTATGGACCATGCCGTCATTGTCTTTCCCGAACCAGACTCTCCCACTATGCCAATCTTCTCACCTGCTGTCATCTTAAGATGAAAATCGTGAACAACTCTCTCTTCTACTTCTCTATCATAAAAGGTAATCTGTAAATCTCGAATCTCTAACATGATACTTCCCTCCCTAAGTTCTCAGCCACTAAGCTGACACCTACTAAAAAGAGAATAAAAACACCACCTATGAGAAATGCGTAACTTGGCATAGAAAATAAATACCCTTGCGCTTCTGATAACATACCCCCAATACTGGGATTCGGTGGCGAAATACCCAAGCCAATAAAACTAAGTCCTGCTTCTGCTAAAATTGCATTATTAAACCCAATTATAACGGATGTTATCAATACACTTTTGCTATTGGGTAACATATGAAATAATACAATGCGAAAGGTACTAGCCCCTAATAGCTTTGCATTTCTTACATAATCCATATTCTTCTGCTTTCTAAACTCACTTCTTGCCATTCTCATAAAGCTTGGAATAAAAGAGATTCCTAGAGCAATAATAATTTGCTTCGTTCCAGGTCCCATAACTCCCACCAGAAGCAAGGCCAGTAAAATACTCGGAAAAGAGAATAAAGTATCATTGAGTCTCATGACTACTTCATCAAATAGACCACCTAAGTAACCACTGAATCCTCCAATACCAATCCCAATCCCAGCACCTATCATAGTTGTGGAAGCCGCAATCATAAGGGTATTGCCACCACCTACCATTAGTCGGCTTAGGATATCACGGCCAAACTGATCACATCCCAAAGGATGTGCCCACGATATTCCTGCAAACTTTAGTGAAACATCCATGGCTTGAGGATCATAAGGTGTAACAAATCGACCGATTATAACGACTGTTATGAAAAATATGGTAAGGCCACTTCCTATATACAGGGAAGGCTTTCTTCTTTGTTTCATTCCATAGCTCCTCTTCTAGTCCAAACCTTGCTTCGTGCGGGGATCCATACGTTGACATGTGAATTCTACTCCTGTTTGTATAAGCAATACCCAACACGCTAAACATACAATAACACCTTGAATTAAAGCATAATCCCGATTTCCAATAGCTTGTAATAAAATACTACCAACGCCTGGTATGCCAAATACTTGCTCAATAATAATACTACCCACTAACATTTCCGTTGCAACCATGCCTAGAAATGTCACTACAGGAAGCATGGCATTCTGTAACACATGGATGACTAGTACACGATTGGTGGTATTTCCTTTGCTATATGCCGTCCTGATGTAATCGCAATGTCTCTCCTTCTCGATTGCACTTCGAAGAAGTTGTATGGTCATGGCACATTTTGGCATAGCAATGGCAATAGCAGGAAAGATCAAATAACGTAAATATGCTCCTAAATCTTTGTCATATGATATATAATCACCTGGAACAAACACTTTAAGGAGTAGTCCAAATACGTAAGTCATTAGAATTCCTAGGAAAAATGGCGGAATTGCCATTGTAATTTGATTGATAATCTGAATCACTCGATCTAACATGCGTCCTGAATATTTTGCCGACACTAGGCTAATTGGAATGGATACTACCATCACCATAAGAAAGGCTAGCACGGTTAAAGTAAGCGTAATGACAAACTTCTGAGCTAACAGAGTAGACACTGGCATATTGTAGGAGTAGGAATATCCCATATCCCCTTTGAGAAAACTTACACCCCAATCTACAAAACGCACTAAAAAAGGACGGTTCAATCCTAGTTCCTCCTGTAATTGTGCTACGGATTCTGGAGTAGCTTCTATACCAAGCATAGCGGTCGCCTGATCCCCTGATATGAATTCAAAGCTCACATAAACAAGGAAGGAAACAAGTATAATTGTCAGTAGCATAGAACCTAGCTTCTTTCCAATCTTTCTCATTTCCTTCCCTCGCTTTCCTAATTCATCTGAGATACTAAATATAATTTTGATACATCTAGTACGTATACTGGGTAAAATTCGTAACCTGCGTATGCACTATTTAATGCTACTAATTCTACCATATCTTGTAAGTAAACATTGGCTGCTTCTTCTGTAAGAATTGCCTGACACAGCTTGTAATACTGGATTTGTTCTTCATCATTCACGCTTGATCTTGCACTTGCATAAGCATCATCATATTCTTCATTATAAAAATTAATAAAATTCACAGAAGAAGTTGAGGTAAATCGTGCTAGCAAAGCACTTGCGGTTAGACTAGCTGCATCCACGCCGATTACCGTTGTTTGATAATTTTTATTAAGGTATACGTCATTTACCCATGTATCCCAATCTACTAGTACAATTTCTGCTGTAATACCTACTTCTTTCAATTGCTCTACTAACACTTGTGCAGTATCAATGTGTTGTTGATAATTAGATGGCACTGTCATTTCAAATGTAAAACCGTCTGGGTATCCTGCCTCTGCAAGAAGTTCCTTGGCAAGTTCTATATCTTGATTATATACATCTGCTAACTCTTCATCGTAATATTTTCCAAATGCAGGAAACATACTACTACCAATCTCTACACCTTTACCATCTGAAATCATATCCATAATCTCTTGTTGATTGACTGCATATGACATGGCTTGTCTCACTAATATATCATCAAATGGTTCTACTTCATGATTCAGATACAACGCTTGCACTAGATTCATAGTGCCTTCATAAATTGTGAAATCATCTCCTAATTCATTGGCTTGATCCGTGGTCACTCTTGCAAATAAATCAATGGAACCACCTAATAAATTCATTACTATGGTATCCGTGTTCGCTACTACTTTGAAGGTGACATCATCGATGTAAGCGGGTGTACCCCAATAATCATCGTACTTCTCAACTACAAAATTCTCCTGCGCAGACCGTGAAACATATGCGTAAGGTCCTGTACCAATTGGGTTCTCATCTGGATTCTCATTGCTCATTGGAATAATTGCAGTGGTCATATAAGCTAAGAATTCCGTATCTGGTTCCACCAGAAGAATTTCAATGGTCTTCTCGTCCACAATATTCACTTCGCTGATATTAGAATACGCCTCTACTAGTGGAGTTCCTTCACTTGTATCGGCGCATCGTTCTATTGAATATTGAACATCCTCTACCGTAACTATGCTTCCATCGTGAAATGTAATACCTTCTCTTAGGGTAAATGTATACCCTTCGCCCATTCCAATTATTTCAACATTACTAGCTACAGCAGGATTTAAATTTCCATCACTATCTGGTTTAACCAAACCTTCAAACACATTAAATAATACCTCTTTCGTTCCTGCCGCCACTGCCTTGTGAGGGTCAAGACTACTCTCTAAATCTTGAGGTATACCTATTGTAATTGAAGATGATGAAGAATTTTCGCCTGCCTTATCACCTGAGCATGCACTCAGTGCAATAGTAAGTGCTAGTAACAAGATTACTTGGAAGAGCCTTTTGCTACTTCTCGTTCTCATGTACTATTCCTTCTCCCTAATCTACCTACCTGATGGTAGGATTTCTATTAATGTAATACTTTGCGAAGTTCATCCATAAATGTGTTAATATCCTTAAATTCTCGATATACAGAGGCAAATCGAACATAAGCTACCGCTTCTAAATCTTTGAGTTTATTCATCACTAATTCTCCAATATAGCTACTGGCAATTTCCTTCTCTTCCATGTTAAAGATTTCATTCTCTACTTCATCAATTAAATGGTTAATCTGGCTAGCACTAATTGGCCTCTTATGACAAGCTCGTAGTACGCCTGCTTCAATCTTCGACCGATCATAAGTTTCCCGGTTATCATCTTTCTTAATAACAATAACAGGAATGGTCTCAATCTTCTCATAAGTAGTAAATCGCTTATCGCAATCATCACATGCTCTTCTTCTACGGATTGAATTATTCTCAACTGCTGGTCTAGAATCAATTACTCTGGTATTATCATGGCCACAAAAAGGACATTTCATATGGTTCTCCTTTCTCTATGTGTATTACAGTTCCTTTCCCATTATAAGGGAAATACAAAGGAATATCAACCTATTTCAACCAAAATTATATCTGGACCAATCTGCTTAATATCTTTGTAGGGAACAACACATTCTGGCTCGCAGGAAAACAGATTCAAAAAGCTTGAATCTCCGCCTATGATAACTCTACAGATTTGACCAGTACAAGCATCAAATTCAAGATTAGTTACATGGCCCAAATTCTTGCAATTACATATATTAATTACTTCTTTTTTGCGAAGTTCTAAAAAGGTCATTGAAACACCACCCTTTCACACTACCATACTCTTCTCTATATACGTATTCTATCCTCTATTAGAATATACACCTTTTCCCTACTTAACATACTAGATAATGTTTCATATAACGTAAGGCATTCTTCTCAAGTCGACTTACTTGTGCTTGGGAAATGGCTAGAATTTTGGCCACTTCCATTTGTGTCTTCCCTTCAAAAAAACGATAGGTTATGATTTCATACTCCCGATGGTTTAATCGCTTCATAGCTTCCGACAAGGAGATTTCCTCCACCCAATTTTCTTCTCTATTCTTCTTATCGCTAATCTGATCCATTACATAAAGTGTATCTCCTCCCTCTGCATATACAGGTTCGTATAAGCTCATAGGATTTTGTATGGCATCAAGTGCATAGACAATATCTTCTTTATTAATTCCTATTTCTTCTGCTATTTCTGCAATTGTTGGTTCTTTTGCACTACGTTTGCTTAACATTTCCTTTGCATAGATTGCTTTATATGCCGTATCTTTCAAGGAGCGACTAACACGAATGGTATGATTATCACGCAAAAATCTTCTAATTTCTCCTATAATCATGGGGACTGCATAGGTAGAAAACTTAACATTGAGGGTACAATCAAAATTATCGATTGCCTTTATTAATCCAATACAACCAATTTGAAATAGATCATCTACATTCTCATTACTAGATGCAAATCGCTTCATTACGCTTAAGACAAGGCGTAAATTTCCATGTATAAACTCGTCTCTTGCCTCCTTATCCCCTTCCATTACGCGTTGAAATAATACTTCTTTCTCTTGATTCTTTAATAGTGGTAGTTTCGACGTATCCACTCCACAGATTTCTACTTTACCCTGCATCTCTAGTGACCTCCTACTCTTATTGTCACTAGAATCATGGACAGAATAAAAAGCGAGTATTCAATTACGCATGTTATTTTTTATTCTTTTACCATTTCTTTTTTAAGTCTCTTCATAATCTTCTTCTCTAATCTAGAGATGTAGGATTGAGAAATCCCAAGCATAGCTGCTACTTCTTTTTGGGTTTTCTCTTCTCCATCTGGAGTGTACAAACCAAAACGCAGGTTAATAATAATTCGCTCACGCTCTGATAATTGTTCAATGGCTTCTTTTAGCAGACCTCGTTCTACTTCATTTTCAATATTTTTGTAGATGATATCTTCATCTGTTCCTAAAATATCCGATAATAATAACTCATTACCATCCCAGTCTACATTTAAGGGTTCATCAATTGATACTTCTAACTTCGTCTTATTATTTCTTCTTAAATACATTAAGATTTCATTCTCAATGCACCTTGAAGCATATGTTGCTAACTTAATATTCTTATCTGGCTTAAAGGTATTAATGGATTTAATTAAACCTATTGTACCAATTGAGATTAAGTCTTCCACTCCTACCCCTGTATTGTCGAATTTCTTAGCTATGTATACAACTAATCGAAGGTTGTGCTCAATTAAGATTGATTTTGCTTCCTCTTCATACTCAGTTCCTAAGTCGCAAATCACTTGACTCTCTCGCTCTCCCTCTAAAGGTGGTGGAAGCACTTCCGAACCACCAATATAGTGGATTTCACCCATTCTAGTACCAAATAACTTCTTTTCCTTTTTCACCACTCGAAAGTTTGTTTTTCCAGGCATCGCAACTTTTAATATCATCTGTTTTTCCCCATTTCTTTCCTATTTTCACTTAACCTAATTCCATAATTGCGGATGTAATATGATTTGGTATGCATTTTTGTCTGTAATATGCGTTGGAGCAATTGCTACTATTACATTTTTGTGCATTCTACGCTGTCCATGTTGAATGGTTACCATACAATCGATTTCATACCCCTCCAAAATCCCATGTTCCTTGCCTACTGAGCGATAGGGAATGACACAATAGCCTTTTGTCATGCCATTTATACTGCGGGCTTGAATTAATTCTCTTGCAATCATACATACAGGTCTTTTTGTAATGGGTTCTTGAAGGGAATTCCCTGTATCAAGAAGTCCCTTTGTATGAATTTCTTGGGTGCCATTGTACAAGATAACGTCACATATTACATCTTCTATGGTATGATTTCTATATTGAAGCATCCACAACACACACTGATAAAGGAATCCAATTATAAGAATCAATACAACTGCTTGGTTTCCATATCGCTGCAAAAATGGTAATTGAGTATAACAGACATTTAATAAACCTCCCATAAATGCTGTCATTCCAACAATGGTAATACTACTACGTATCAATTCTTTTATTTCAAATTCTCTCCAAGTTGCTATACTCATAATGGGCACCAGAAGTAAGTACATAAGAATGAACTTAAAGGCTCCATTCAGATTGATTATGAGGAATAATATAATCGTCCCTATTGAACCAATGAATGCACCTAGTACAATCGAGCCACGTGTAGCAGAACGTTTTCTAAATCGATTGGACAGTTGTAAGACTACATAGTTCATAATATAATTTAATAGCAACAAGGTATCTAGATAGATTTCATACTGCACACTTATCCTCCTTTGTTTTCATTATAGAAAAACCCCTCTATTTTTTTTGTCAAATAGAGGGGTAAACTAATAGATATTTATCTTGTTTTTACGACAAATTAATAACCTTGGCTTTCTTCTCAGCCTGCAAACTTTGGGCCGCTGACACAAATATTGCGTAATTTCACAGCGTGAAATAAAAAATCATATTTTCACACTATAATTCACTTGTTTTTTATACATTTCACCGAGCAATTTAGCAATATAACGCAAAAAAACTCCACTAATTCTACAATTAGCGAAGTTTTCTTCTTATTGCTTCTATTCTATTGTTTGTACATTCATTACTTTTTCTGTAAAAATCCTGGTATCTTTAAATCTTTCTCCTGGATATTACTGCGCACCTCTTGAGGTTTCTGAATCTGCATAGGTTGTTGTACTCCTTGTCCCGTAACAGGATTCATAGAAACAGGCTTACTTGGAACAGGCATTCCTGCTGGCTTATTGGTAAAGCTATGGGTTCCAAATTTAGCAAATCCACCCTTGTCTTCCATAAGACCCGTAGCAATTACTGTAATGTTACAAGTATCTGGTACTGAATCATCATACATCGTACCAAATATTACATTTACATCATCTCCTGCAAGTGTCTCCAAATAACCCGAAGCAATATCAGAGTCAATGAGAGTCACATCTCCCGACATATTAATAATAATATCGGTTGCACCTGAAATAGTAGTCTCTAACAATGGACTTTCCACTGCCATCTTAATGGCATCAATTGCCTTGTCATCTCCAGTTCCAGCCCCAATACCCACATGAGCTACACCCTTATCTGACATAACAGTCTTAATGTCTGCAAAATCCAGATTAATAAGAGACGGTTTATTAATTAAATCCGTTACACCTTGTACTGCTTGTTGCAATACTTCATCTGCCTTCTTAAGTGCATCTGGCATTGTGGTTCTACGGTCTACGATCTCTAATAATTTATCATTGGGAATTACAATCAGCGTATCTACACTTTCCTTCAACCGTTCAATTCCACCAAGAGCATTTGACATACGCACCTTAGCTTCAAATCGGAAAGGTTTCGTTACTACACCAACAGTAAGAATACCCATTTCTTTGGATATACGCGCTACAACCGGAGCTGCTCCTGTACCTGTTCCACCGCCCATTCCACAGGTGACAAATACCATGTCCACACCTTGCAATGCTTCTTTTAACTCTTGTTCACTTTCCTCAGCGGCTTTCGCACCAATTTCTGGTTTCGCTCCTGCTCCTAGGCCTTTTGTAAGCTTCTCACCAATTTGAATTCGTTTAGGAGCCTTACATAACTGAAGTGCCTGACTATCTGTATTGACGCCAATGAATTCCACTCCCCCTATGTTCTCTTCTACCATTCTATTCACGGCATTATTACCTGCGCCACCTACACCAATCACAATGATTTTGGCTACAGTTTCTATATTATTCGCTGCTACTTCAATCAAAACAGTACCTCCTTGTCCCTCTCATAACTCCATAATATCCATAATATAATTATTTAACAAATTTATCAACCTATTTTTCACAATTTTTTAATAATTTTATTCTAATTGAAAGGATATGGTCTTGGAATCTTCCGTCAAATTTTCTAAATTTAATGTTCCTTTTTTGTCTTCTATTTCTGGTAGTATGCCTTTTAACTGCATAATCTTATATTCAAGATTATCGCTAGAACCAAGCTTGACTTTTGCATCCGTAAAATACAAAGTCATATCATAGCTAGAATCAAAGTGAATGCGGTCCGTTGTGATTTCATACTTTTCCAACATCTGAGTTACATTTAAGATCTGTTGAAAAATATCACTGTTAATCACTGGAAGTGGCTCATACAGGGCAACGTGAGCAATATCTAGTCCCGTTACTTGGGGTATTGATTGTGTGGTCTGGTTGGAACTTTCCACTACAATACCATCTCGGTCAAAATAGAGATAATGTCCTAAATATTCTATGTAACCTGCAAGTGATTTCTCATATACAATAATCTTAATGGTATTGTGTGAAATAATATCCACATCCATCATTTCTACAAATGGTATATCTTCCACTTCTTTGTTACGGTATTTCAGGTTCAAATAGATGGAGTTATCTCCCAAAAATCCATCCATAACGATTTCCTTAATCTGCTCTTGGGTATGTTGTGTATTCCCTTCAATGAGCACATTTTCAATAGTATAATATTCCTTGATAAACAAGACTCCCATTACCACCAGGCACGTAACACCTATTACAATTGGCACCGTATGCAAATGATTCTTATGCAAATGATTCTTATGCAAATGGTTCTTATGCACTTTTTCTTGTATCCATTCCTTTATTCTACCCATAGGCAAATTTTCCTCTAATTCTTGAACTTAATGCCCTTTGATACACTTAATACAAGTCCAATTTCTACTAATGTAAACATAACTGATGAACCACCATAACTAATAAACGGCAAGGTAATTCCTGTGTTTGGAATGGTATTGGTTACTACTGCAATATTAAGAATAACTTGAATTGCAAAGTGCCCCATAACCCCTACTACAATTAAGGCTCCGAATAAATCAGGTGCATTATTGGCAATAATCATAAAACGCCAGATTAAGATCATAAACATAAGAATCACCGCCATAGCTCCAAATAAACCTAATTCTTCACAAATAATGGAAAAAATCATATCATTTTGTGCCTCTGGTAAAAACCCTAGCTTCTGCATACTTTGTCCTAGACCTTTACCAAATACTCCACCAGAACCTATTGCATATAGCGACTGTAGCGTTTGAAATCCTGTGTCAGATGCATATTGCTCTGGTTCTAACCAAGCAAGTACACGAGCAAAACGAAATCCGCTATCAGTGGAAGCAAACTTGACAATTCCAAATATCAGAGCTGCTACAGATGCAATTCCTGCGCTGGCAATTAAGATGAACTTCTTATAATCAGGACTTGCTACAAATACCATGAGTACCGCAATCCCAAACACAATAATAGCAGAGCTTAAATTATCAGTAATAAAATAAATCATTCCACAAACTGGTAAAGAGACGCATAGGGATACTATAAATCCCTTTTTCGTTCGTATTCCATTTCCTAATTTACACACAAAACTTGCCAAGAAAATAATCATACTAAGCTTTGCAACTTCTGCTGGTTGAAGAGAAACGCCAAACACATTCAGCCATCTTCTAGCACCGTATTTTTCCATGCCCATTGGAGTTAGCACAAGAAGAATAAGCGCTACTGTAACGATGTAGGCAAGCACATCGAATCTTTGCCAAATTTGATAGGGAATATTTGCAAAGAAGATAAGAAGCACCATGCCTAGGCAAGAAGCAAATAATTGAGTTCTTACATAATAGGCGGAATCTCCATAATCGATTTTCGCTTCATAGGAACTAGTAGAGTAAATCATTAACATTCCGAATCCCACTAAAAATAAAACTACAAATAGAAGTGTATAATCAAAATACCCCTCTTCTTTCTCTCGGCGTTTCACTTGTCTTCGTCTAGCTTGAAATCTATTCGACACGATAATTTCTATCCCTTCTTCCTAGTCTAGTAACTTTGAACCACTCTTTCTACCTTGCCAACCATAAACTAGTATTGTTCCATTTAGATCCCTTGCAAGGCTACTAAGCAAAGTATTGCTGTAATAATAGAAAATACTGCTACAATTCTCGTCTCTGACCATCCACATAATTCAAAATGATGGTGAATGGGAGCCATTTTAAAAATTCGTTTTCCACCAGATAACTTAAAGTACGTTACTTGTAGAACAACGGATAACATTTCAATTACGTAGATGAATCCTACAATTAAGATAAAAAGTGGCATTTGTAACATATAGGCAGTAGCGGCAACAAACCCTCCTAGCGCCAAAGAACCTGTATCTCCCATAAATACACTTGCAGGATATACATTGAATAATAAAAATCCTAGCAGTCCCCCAACTACTGCACACGTAATGGGTTCAATACCGCTTGCTGTCCCAATGGCTACTACACTAAAGAATGTGGCCACCATAATGGTAACACTACTAGCCAATCCATCTAATCCATCGGTAAAATTAATTCCGTTTACGGTAGCAAGAACCACGATAAATAAGAATGGAATGTTCCATCTACCTAAGTCTAGAACCAAATTTGATGTAAAAGGAATCTTCATAGCTAAGTCAATCTGTGCGTATTCTGTAATATAATATGCAAAAATGCCTGTCACTATGATTTGACCAATCAGCTTATGCAAAGCAGACAATCCTTTGGAACGCTTTAATACCACTTTAATATAATCATCTAAGAAGCCAATCAAACCAAATCCGATGGTAACAAATAACACTGGTATAACGGCTGGATATTCTTTACAATATAAAAGGGATGTAATCGTAACACTTACTAAGAATAGAATCCCTCCCATAGTTGGAGTTCCCGTCTTCTTTAAATGGGACTGTGGTCCGTCATCTCTCACGGTTTGCCCTATTTTAATTCTACGTAAAATAGGTATAATAATTGGTCCAAGTAGTGCACTGATTCCAAATGCAATTATTACCGGTATTGCCATGCTAACATTCATCTTTTTACCCTGTCCTCTTTATTTTCTTTTCCTATTTTACTCTATTTGCTCTAAATAAGGAAGAACATTTTCATAAAGTTGTTTGACCATTGGTGCTACAATGGTTCCTCCGTAGTACGTACCCTCAGGATGTTCAATGAGTGCAAGGGTTATAACTTGTGGATCATCTGCAGGGGCAAATCCAATAAAGGAAGAAATATATTGCCCTGTTCCACGTGGTAATGTTTCACTAGTCGCTGTTTTACCACCAATGGAATAGCCTTCCATATAAGCATTAATACCACCACCATTCTCTACCACTTGTTCTAACATATACTGTAATGTTTCCGAAGTTTCCTCACTAATAATTTCTTCTATAATGGGGTATTCAAATGTCTCAATTACTTCTCCCTCTTGCTCCACTGATACTCCAAAATGAGGTGTTACACGATTACCGCCATTTACCATGGATGCCACAGTAGTTAACATCTGGATAGGTGTCACTTGAAAAGATTGACCAAACGTCATAGTAGCTAATTCTACTGGTCCAATGGCATCTTCTTCGTGCATAATGGTAGAAGCTTCTCCTGGAAGGTCAATTCCTGTTTCTTCCATTAAATAAAAGGATTCTAAATATTCATAATAGGTAGTTGCCCCTAATCGTTCTCCCACCGTTACATATACAGGATTACAGGAATTCATCGTCCCTTCTAAAAAGGTTTCCACTCCATGTCCTTCTACATTATGGCAGCTGATTTTTCGATCTTCTACAATAATATAACCAGGACATTGAAACGTATCTTCCATGGTCACAACACCTTCTTCTAACCCTGCCGAAGCTGTCATCACCTTAAAAACAGATCCTGGCTCGTAAGTATCGCTAACACAACCATTACGCCATACCCCATTATAATACTCTTGCAATTGACTTTCATCCATAATACTACTATCTATGGTATCTGCAATTTCAAATGGTTCATTCAAGTTAAATTCTGGCACATTTACCATGGCAAGGATTTCTCCCGTATTAGGATTCATCATTAAGATAGAGACACTATCAGCTGATTTGGCTTCTAGTGCTTGATTAGCAAGTTGTGTGGCATATTGCTGAATGTTAATATCAAGGCTAATATGTAGGTCATTTCCTGAAATTGGTTCCAGACGAGATTCCCCATATTCCTCTATTTCCACTCCTGTTGCATCTGTAATGGTAAGTATGGTTCCATCTTCTCCCTTAAGATACTCCTCATACATTACTTCTAAACCAATAATACCTTGATTATCTGCTCCCGTAAAGCCTAGTACTTTAGAAGCCAATGTATCATAGGGATAATATCGTTTATAATCTTCATCTACTTTTACGCCATCTAATTGGTAGGAACGAATTGCATCTCCTACTTCAATGGACACGTTGCTTTTTACTTTTTCAATAGCAGAATACTTCTCTACACTGGCCCGAACTGTTTCCTCTGACAAACCAAGTTCTGAGCTGAGCACAGAAATGACCAACTCTGAATCCGTAATTTGACTATAGATTACCGATACTGTACACACAGTTGTATTAATGGCAAGAGATGTGCCTGTGGCATCTATGATCTCTCCTCTTGCTGCTTTAATGGCACGTTCACGTTCATGTAGTTCTTGTGCTTCACTTGTATAATATTCTGATTGTATAATCATTAAATAGCCACACCGTACCATTAATAATACAAATGCAACCATAATAACACTACTCAACCCTACAATCTTTTTGCGATGAAATGTTTTATTCTTCACATACCTTCTCCCTACAATTCTTGTTACTCTATTTTATTAGGGAGGTGTCCACTTTATTCACTTTCACCAATTTCTTGTCCAATTATTCTTATATTGCATCTTCTTCTGTGGTGGTTTCTGTAGTTGTTTCTGTAGTGCTTTCCGTTGTGCTTTCTGTAGTTGTTTCTGTGGTGTTTTCCGTAGTTGTTTCTGTGGTGTTTTCCGTAGTTGTTTCTGTGGTATTTTCCGTACTATTCGTTGTGGTATCTGCTTCTTCCACTTCTTCTACTTCTTCTCCTTCTTCTCCTTCTACTTCTTCTACTTCTTCCGGAAAAATATTAAGGTAAGGTAGCACTTCTGCCATAATTTTATTACATACTTCCATAGCATATGTGGAGTGAGGTTGATCGGCTACATTTGGTTCATCAATTACCACATAAATGAGTACTTCTGGATTTTCGGCTGGTGCATATCCCATAAAGGAAACTACATAATCACCCGTACCACGAGGATATTTTTCAGCAGTTCCTGTCTTACCGCCCATTGTATACCCTTCTGGACAAGCTGCCGCACCTGTTCCTAGAGCCACTGTAGCATCACAATATTCTATAATCTGTGTACTAGTTTCCGATGAAATGGTTTGTTTTAAAAGTCGCGGTTCAATATTCTCTAACGTGGAACCACTATCATTTATAATCTTCGTAACTACATGTGGCTCATAGTAATAGCCCCCATTAATAAGAGAGGAAAAGGCTGCCGCCATTTGAATCATAGTCGTATTATACCCTTGACCAAAGGATGCGATAGCTAGATCAGTAGGCACCATGGTATCTGCATCGAATACCAAACTATCGGTACGTGCTTCTCCTTGTAAATCTATGTTGGTCTTAAGTCCAATATTGAAGTTATCGAGACCTTCCATGAACACATCAATACCTTCCTCCATTACCATGTACATTAATGCTACATTACACGACTGTTCAATGGACTGCGATATTGTTAACTCTCCATGGCCATATACATTTACACAACTAATTGGATCTGGATGTCCACTTACCGTATAGCTACCAGTACAATTGTACACTTCATCACCTGTTAACTTACCATATTCTAAACCAATGGCTACGGTCATAAGTTTTGCAGTGGAACCAGGTTCATAAGTATCTGATATACAGAAATTTCTCCATATTTGGTTGAGTGCTTCATATGTGGCAGTTTCATCCATCTCGCTAATTTCTTCTTCTGTGTAATAAGCTGTTAAATCATATGGATTATTTAAATCATAATTAGGATAACTTGCCATGGCTAAGATTTCGCCTGTATTAGGATCCATAACAATAACACCTGTGTTCGTACTTCCTAATTCATCCTCTCGGTATTCTCCTTTGTGTTCTTCATTGAATTCCAAGATATAATTTTCTACAATTTTTTGAATATTAATATCAATGGATGTTACAATAGAATTACCATCTACAGCTGCAATGGTCGTTCTCTCTAGAATGGAATTACTATTTAAGTATCCATATTCTCGTCCATTTGTGCCATTTAGCACATCATTATAATACTCTTCAAGTCCATACATCCCCACATTATCACTTGTGGAAAATCCAATGGCATCACTGGCAAGGGAACCATTTGGATAATAGCGCGTATACTCTTCCTCAAACCAAATACCCAATATATTGCCTTGTACCACTTCACTATCATCCGTTGTAGTAGTTGTAGCACTTTGTAACTCTTCGAATGCTGCCACCGAATCATAATCTTGCTGTCTGGCAACGCGATAATATTGAGAGTCTGGATTATCGTTAATATATTGTCTAATAGTTGATTCATCCACTCCAAAACACTGGGATAAAGCATTTAACGTTGCTGTAATATCTGCTTGTACATCTGCTGCATCATCTCCACTACGTCCTGATCCACCTAGTATTTTCGTATCCAATATGACATTGTAGACCTTTGTGCTAGTCGCAAGTTGCAACATATTCGCATCATATATATCACCGCGTTCAAAAGGAATCGTTGTACTATCATATGATTGTTGTGATAATATTTGCCTTGTATAAGTTTCCCCTTTTTCTGCATTAATATAGATTATTTTAGCACTTAATCCTACAAAAGCTAGTAGCACTAATACAAATAGTACTGCCAGCTTTTTCTGCATTTTCTTGGTGAATTTTCCATTTACATTCCGCATCTTATTCATGTGCATCTTCCTCATTCTATGTATTTAATTCGTTGTATTTAATTCGTTGGAATATCATTAATTTGACGAACATAATCTCCGTCAATACTTGTATAAGGTACTACTTGTCCTGCTGTTGCATGGCTCATTCCTAATTCTTCTGTGGCAATTCTTGCAATTTCGCTTAAATCAATACTTGCCGTAATGCGATTTTGTGTTTCATCATTTAATGTTTTGATGGTATTTAATTCCTTTTCCAAGGATGCAATCTCCACCGTTGCAGTTGTGATTTCAGCTTGTATATTCACGTAACCACCTAATATATAGCATACTGCTGCTAGTGCCAATGTTAGAGATAATAAGCTTCCAATGCTAAAATGAGAAGCTCGTTCTCGGTTTTTTCTAACTGCGCGGGATACTTTCTTAGTAGGACGTGCTGGCTGCAACTCCCGATATTTCCTTGCGGTAGAAGTCTCAACGTACCTTGGGGTACGTCTTTCTCTGCTGTATGTAGTTTGTCTTTTGTTCGCTTCATATGAATAGGTTCTACCCATGTCAAACTACCTTCCTTTACACTCATTTCTACTGTTTCTCAAATATACGCAATTTTGCACTTTTTGATCTTGCATTCCCACTTAACTCTTCTTCACTTGGTATGATTGGCTTCCTTGTAATTACTTTCCCTTGTGGTAATTTACCACACATACATACCGGAAAATTAGGTGGGCATGTACAAGGATTGGCTAAATTCCGAAAGTGATTCTTTACAATACGATCTTCCAAAGAGTGAAAAGTAATAATGCATAGTCTTCCCTGTGGATTTAATAATTCCACTAATTCTTCAATGGACTGCTTGAGTACATCTAGTTCATGATTGCACTCAATTCGTATGGCCTGAAACGTTCGCTTTGAGGGATGTCCACCTGTTGCACGTACTTTTGCTGGGATGGCTCCTTTGATAATATCATTTAATTGTCCTGTAGTCGTAATCTCACCGAATTCTCTTGCTTTTACAATATGTTTCGCAATATTCTGTGCAAAGGAATCTTCACCATATTGGCGAATCATTCTTGCCAACTCCCCTTGGGAGTACTCATTCACAATTTCCTTAGCACTTAAAGATTGACGTTGATCCATTCGCATATCAAGCACTGTATCGTATTTATATGAAAATCCTCGTTCTATAGTATCAATCTGGTAAGAAGATACACCAAGGTCTAGTACAATACCATCTACCCCATTTACACCCTGTTGATTCATGCAAGACTTCATATTACAATAATTGTCTCTCAGTATGGTCACATGTTCTGCAAAAGGTTCTAACCGCTTAGTTGCAGCTTGAATTGCCGCCTCATCTTGATCAATTCCATACAACTTACCAGTACCTTGTAACCGCTTGGCTATATGGTAGGAATGTCCACCACCACCTAATGTTCCATCTACATAGATTCCGTTTTCTCGAATCTGTAATCCCTCTATTGTTTCTTCTAATAGTACAGAAATATGTTTAAAATCCATATATACTCCTTTGTTAGATTCCAAGTCCTAATTCTTCCATATGTTCTGCAATTGTTTCCATATCTTCCATGGTAGTAGTATCCATCCAACGCTCTTTGCTCCAGATTTCAATTCTGCTCCCCACACCCACTAGAACTGCTTCTTTGGTAATCTCTGCAAATTCCCTCAAAATGCTAGGAATTAACACTCTACCTTGCTTGTCTATTTCAATGCTTGCCGCTCCTGCTAGAAAAAAACGTACAAATTGGCGGGCATCTTTATTGGTTAATGGTAATGATTTTAACTTCTCTTCGAACACTTGAAATCCTGCATTGTCATACACAAATAAGCATCCGTCCAATCCCTTAGTAATGACAAAATCATCTCCAAGTGATTCACGAAGCTTCGACGGCATAATTAATCTGCCCTTTGCATCGATTGTATGGTTATATTCTCCCATATACATATTCATCACCCATTATGTAACTGCTACAAAAAGTGTTTGTTGGCATCCACTTCCCACCACTTTCCACCACTTTTCACCACTTAATATGTATCATACCGTAGAAATGCCCTTTTGACAAGCAAAAATGCACAAAAAAAAGACCCTTTTTTTACCAAAAAAGAGTCTTTTCTATATCTAGCGTTCTCGATTGTCCAAATAACTATATGTGGTTATTCTGTCACTTTATTCCGAAAATGTTTTTTACACAAAATAAAGATTTCGATTGCAATTGCAACTACAAATAGAGATGCTCCCAACAATTGTGAAACAGCAATCTGCGTTGTTCCAATTAAAAGTTGGTCTGTCCGCATTCCTTCTACAATGGCTCGACCTAGTCCATAACCGCCTAGATACATCACAAGGATTTCTCCTCGGTAGTTCTTATGCTTATAATATAGAAGCATGAGGATTAACAAAATGCCATTCCAAGCACTTTCATACAGAAAGGTTGGGTGCACTTGGATATAATCAATCCCTTCTGTAACATGGGCTAATATGTCAGGTGTCAAATCACTTGTGCGAACTGCAGCTAGGGGTAACCTCATAGCAAATAATCCATCACTATATCCTCCAAACGCTTCTCGATTCATAAAATTCCCATATCTACCTATCATTTGCCCAAGTACCAACCCTGGTATGGCCGTGTCTGCCATTTCTAAGAAAGACAACTTCTTAATACGTGTATACACATATAAAGTAAGCAAAGCAGCTATAACACCACCATAAATTGCAAGACCGCCACCTCGTATATTTAAGATTTCCTTTATATTATCTTTGTAATACTCCCAGGAAAATGCCACATAATAAAGCCTGGCACCAATTAAGGCAAAGATTAACCCATAGATCAAGTAATCCCAGTAGTGATCTGGATTTTGACCGGTTTGCTTGGCAATATGGGAAGCCAACAGTAAACCTGCAAAAGCACCAATACCAATAATAATTCCATAAAAAGCAATGGAAAACCCAAATACTGTAACGGACTTTGGAACATGTTCCAGATAAATTCCTAAATTCGGAAATGCAATTGCATCTACACCCATATGTTCACCCCCACTTTTTTACACATTAAAACGGAATAAAATTACGTCTCCATCTTGTACTACATACTCTTTTCCTTCTAGCCCTACCAAACCTTTTTCTTTGGCAGCTGATATGGAACCATACTCTAACAAATCATGGCAACGAACTACTTCTGCTCTAATAAATCCTCTCTCAAAATCTGTATGTATCTTGCCAGCAGCCTGAGGTGCTTTTGTTCCCTTTGTAATGGTCCATGCTCTTGTCTCATCTTCACCACTAGTCAAGTAGCTAATTAAACCTAGCAAGCTATAACTTGCTTTAATTAATTTCTCGAGTCCTGATTCCTCTAATCCCAGTTCTTCAAGGAACATTGTCTTCTCGTCTTCATCCAATTCTGCTATTTCCTGCTCAATCTGAGCACAGATCACAAATACTTCACTATCTTCTTCCTTCGCATATTCACGTACAGATGCTACCAACGCATTCTCTATACCATCATTGGCAAGATCATCTTCAGCCACATTAGCTGCAAAAATAACCGGTTTACTCGTAAGTAAATTATAAGAGGTAATCCACTCCACTTCTTCATCATCACCGGCTACAAAGCTTTTTGCCATCGTTCCCTCTTCTAAATGAGCTTTTAGTCGTTCTAACAAAGATAATTCTTTCGCAAGTGTTTTATCATTCTTAGCACCTCTTACCGTCTTAGCAATTCTACGCTCAATCATCTCAATATCTGAGAAAACAAGTTCTAAATTAATGGTTTCAATATCACGCATAGCATGAATTGATCCATCTACATGAATTACATTGGTATCTTCAAAGCAACGCACAACGTGCACAATTGCATCCACTTCACGTATATTGCTAAGGAATTGATTTCCTAATCCTTCTCCCTTTGATGCTCCTTTTACAAGTCCTGCAATGTCTACAAATTCAATAACAGCTGGTGTCACTTTTTTAGATTGGTACAAATCGCCTAACATTTGCAATCTCTTATCTGGTACTGTTACAATGCCAACATTGGGATCAATGGTACAAAACGGGTAATTAGCAGATTCTGCCCCTGCCTTTGTAAGCGAATTAAATAATGTACTTTTCCCAACATTAGGAAGTCCAACGATTCCAAGTTTCATAGTTCTTATCTCCTTTATTTTCAAGGCTTTTAGCCATTTAGATGTTTCGATTTATACCATGGCATAAGTCGTTAATTGCGGTTGTATCCACTCTGATTCTATCTGTAGAGTGAATTAACTTGTCCATTATAGCATTATAGACTTTCTTTTTCAATACTCCTTGGCAAACCTGCGGGTATGTGCATTTTCTGTCTTCGCATTATTTGGGCAGGAAAATATGAATCCTACTATATGAACATTGTCGCTAGAGTCATCTACTTCTTACCGAACCTGCTCGTATGTGCTTTTCTACGTTCCATTTCTATATGTTCCTTGGCATCGTATTCAAATAAGTTCATGTGCCAGACCTCCGCCTTATGTTTCCGCAGAAACTCTGCTAGAATATCATTGTTAATGCAGTCTCCAATTGCTTGTTCGATTGCTTCTTTCATATCCATTGTTTTACTATATGTTTTGACTAAATCTACACAGGCAACGTATTCTGCCAATGTCTTACATTTATTCATTAAATCTTTGTTATAGCCTTAGTTAATATTTAGAATGAGCCATCTTTGCTCCGTATTCGTTATGCAATCACGTATGTCTGCATATTTTGCATAGGTGAGTGAAAATTAGTAACATCTACGATTTCCGAAACCTGCAACAATAAAAAGCCAATACCTGAGAGTATGAAAATTTCATATCAAAGGCATTGGCATTTTCTTAAAAACATTTTGCTATTTATTATGGCACTAATAAACTCCTATAACTTTGCACCAGAAGTTGCTACTCCTTCAATAAACTGCTTTTGGAATATTAAGTAAAGAAGGATAATCGGAACACTCGCAATCACTGCTGCCGCCATTAACTCAGGATAGTTTGTGGTGTATTGTCCTTGTAATTTTGCTAAAGCTACTGACAATGTCATGGAATCATTCCTAGTATTAACAATCATCGGCCACATAAGCTCCTTATATGCAAATAATGCTGTGAAAATTCCTAGCGCAACCATACTTGATTTTGTTAACGGCAACATAACGTAAAAGAATACTTGTGGCGGGTTACATCCCTCAATTTTGGCCGCCTCTTCAAGAGACATAGGTAACGCTAAAAATGCCTGCCTAAGCAAAAATACTCCAAAGGTTGATACAATTCCTGGTAACACTAGTGCGAACATAGTGTTTAACATATTCAAATTTGCAACTATTTTATACTGTGGAATTAAATATATTTGTGTAGGTACCATCATTTGTAATAACACTAATCCAAATACAATATTCTTCCCTTTAAACTCCAACCTTGCAAGTGCATAAGCTGCTGTTGATGATGTTACAATCGCAAGTATAATTCTAATAAAGATTAGTATTAACGTGTTAGCATATAATGCATAAAAATCATACATTTGTGTCACAGATAGATAGGCATCTACTTTCCATTCTGATGGAAAAATTACTAACGGATCTACAGCTGTAGTTTCTGCTATTGTCTTAAATGATGTGAGTATCATCCATATAAATGGCACCATCATAATAATGGCAGTAATACTTAATAGTATATATATTATTCTATTTTCCGCTTTATTTTTCATAAATTCACCTTCCCATTCCAATAACTAAACCATTCTATCCTATTATTCGTAATGAACCCATTTTTTCTGCATTTTCAACTGCATTGCCGTTATCATCAAAGTGATAATTAATAACACAACTGCTACCGTTGCTCCATAACCAGTATTCTTTTCTGTAAATGTATATCGATAAAACAAATAGACTAATGATTGTGTATTTTTCAATGCCGGATTAGATACATCTACCATCATATATATTAACTCAAATACCTTTAATGCAGCTATAATTCTTGTTATACATACAAAGAAAATTGAAGGGGACATTAATGGAACTGTGATATACAAAAAAGTCTTAATACTAGTTGCACCATCTATTTCAGCAGCTTCATAGTAATCATGTGGTATTTCTTGTAAACCTGCAAGAAATATGACAATGTTATAGCCTAAAACAGTCCATACCCCTACTAGGGCTATTGTGATAATTGTAATATCTGGATTAGAAAGCCA
Organism: Eubacteriales bacterium; assembly: GCA_044425575.1. Classification (GTDB taxonomy): domain Bacteria; phylum Bacillota; class Clostridia; order Lachnospirales; family Lachnospiraceae; genus JAWXVE01. The sequence continues at coordinate 40,215 of JAWXVE010000002.1, forward strand.
ATTTACTTTAATATTTAAAAGATTATTCACTAATCCATAATCTGAATTTAATAGCCATCTCCAAATCATGGCAACTGCAGATGGGGCTGCTACAGTTGGGATAAAAAATATTGCTCGATATATGCCTCTACCTTTAATAGATTGATTGAGCATAGTTGCCAACACTAAGCCAATCACTATAGAAATAGGAACTTCAACAACCATATATACCAATGTATTAAAGAGGGTTCTCCATAATTCGGAATTGCCCAGTACAGCTTTATAATTATCAAATCCAACAAATACATTGCCTCGTCCAAAATCTCCTGTTTTAAAGAAACTTTGATAAATGGTTACGCCTATAGGTATAATATTTGTTGTAAGTAATCCAATTAACATTGGCAAAACGAAAATCCAGCCCCAGATCACATCTTGCCTCTTATTCTTTTTCAGAATCTTGTCCTTAGCCATACACACTCACCATTTCCCATTTTTTATTCTTCTGCTATCACTGCATTCATATCCTCAGCCATTTTTGCACCTAAATCTTCAGGAGTTATAGTTTCTAAAAATAGAGATTTCATATCTTCATTAATCAAGGTTTCCCATACTGCTGTTGATTTAGTATAAGGGTAAATTACAACATCATCCATCATAGCTAAATGATTTTCTAAGCTGAATCCTTCTACGGAAGTTGTCCAAAGTTCTGCAAGTCCATTATACGCAGACATTGTAACTCCTAATTCAGCTTGCATAGCTTGTCCCTCTTCTGACCCTAGGTATTCAATCAATAACCAAGCTTCTTCTGTATAATCGCCATTTGCCGATGCCACCCATCCAAGTCCATTATATACTGACACTCGCCTACCAGTTTCCGAATCCATTGGAAGTACCGCAACATCTGCATTTTCAGCAGTGTATTCATTATCTCTGTAACTTGCAACCATCCAAGAACCGCCCAGTGTCATTGCTACTTTACCAGCAGTAAATAGTCCACTAACACTATTCTCAGAAATAGACGAAAGATCTGGCATTGAACCATCTGCTATTATGTCTGCTAAATACTGATATGCTTTAATGGATTCAGCTGAATCTAACATGGAAGCCGTATTATCTTCATTTAACACTTCTCCACCCATACTGTACACCAAATTGTACCATCCATCATTATGATCATCCGGCGCTGTAACAAAACCATATTGACTACCATCTTCTTTTGTAAGTTGTTGGGCAACTTCTCTTAATGTATCCCAAGTCCATGTCTCGTCTGGATATGGAATACCAGCTTCATCAAACATTGATTTATTGTACCATAGCGCAATCGTGTCCATATCTTTTGGAACTGCATAGGTCTTTCCATCATACATATATAACTCCCAAAGATCTTCTGGATAATTTTCATATTCAATTTCTGCACTGGCTTCAATTTTATCAGTTAAATCCAACAACAAATCATTAGACATATATCGTTCAGCATCTTTATTTGCCATCCAGAAAACATCTGGCAATGAGCCACCTTGTGCCCCTGCTTCTAGCATTGTCCAATATTCTGCATAAGTAACTAGTGTTACTTCTGTTTGTATCCCTGTATTACTGGTAAATTCTTCGAAAATTTCTGTTAATCCAGGTAATTGGTTTGAATCCCACAGTGCAATACTTAATGTAACATCACTGCTCGCCGTTGCAGACTCACTACTTGTTCCTTCACTACTACTTGTTCCTTCACTACTACTTGTTCCTTCACTACTACTTGTTCCTTCACTACTACTTGTTGTTTCATTTGTTTGCGTAGATGTACTACAGCCCATCATAGATAATGCCAAACAACTCATTACTACATACGCACACAACCGTTTCATTTTTCTCTTCATTTTCTTTCCTCCTATGTGTTTTTATAAGTTAATTCATACTATGAACAAAACTTTTAATGAATCTAGATAACAAGTCACTTCTTCAACATAACTGTTATAACTTTATACGCCCCAATTTCCACTAAAATCTTGCCATCCTTCACTTCAATATCTTCTAGTGGCCGCTCATCCAAATTACATAAATGCACCTCACTAAAATCTCCAATAAAAATTTCTACAGGTTTGCTTATACCTTGATTTTCATAAAAACGCACAATATATGCATCTTCTTCATAATTTTTCTTTAAAGCTGAAAATTGTATATTATTTTCCGTCCATATACCAATACCCTCAACACTGTCAGTCAGCACCTCTTCTTCCGTTGATCTAACTGCATGAACTACTGGCGGATATAGGAATTTTTGTACTTCACTGATAAATGGTGCTTTTTCATCAGATTGTGTTGAAAACGGAATATATGACCATTCTATTTCCTGCCTACCTAAGCATTGTGCATCTGGTGTATAAATTGCCTTTGAAGCATATCCTTCACGTTGCATTGTATTTAAACGCCCCATCAAATCAAATCCTCTTACCAACGTAAACATAAGCTCCACTTCTCTAGTTAGAGGATTTACTTCTGCTTCATAGTCGTACAAGCCTTTTATACCAATAGCCAATCCCTCTTTCATATCTGAAACTGAAACCCATTCTCTACACGGCATAAGTCGAGTAGGCGGTTGCCACCATTTTGTGACTTCTTTTGCACACTCAATTTCTCGGTCAATAATTGCCAAATGTCCCTGACTTCGAACATAATCAGATTTAATGCCCGTTGGTACATGCAAACGCACCCTATGATCTTTTGCATAATTTTCAAATATACACTTTACATCTACTCTCGGTGTATCGTTCGTTACTGTTACCTCGAAAGTAATTGGCATTTCACAATATTCCTCGCTACGCAAATCACCCTTCAAGCATTTTGGTACATGTAATACACCGTCAACTTCTAATGTTGCAAAAACGGTTCCACTCATTTTTAACTTGCTTCTAAACTGAAACTCTGTAGATTTTACAACCTTGCCAGGAATCCATGACGGAGAATAATCCCATGCATCGCCTGCATCTGCATCCTCTTGTATTAAATTCAAATTATGATATTCTCTTCCTGTTTCTTTATCTAATATTGATAAAAGATTGTTTTTAACATCAACTCTAATAAATTTATTTTCTATATAATTTTCACCAGCCATTAGACTATTCACAACAGGCTCACCACACTCTACTACTTTATAACTATCTATTCCAGTACCCACCTGGGACAAAAATGAGACTTTTCTGTATACTTGAGCCGGAAACCAATCATTGCGTGCTTTTCCAATTCCATTTTTTTCAATGACTTCTCTATCCATAACTTGTGTCGGCAATATTGTTCCATCTTTTGCCTGCATTACTATCTGTTTATCTTCTATCGGGAGCCATACTTCCATACGCTGTTTTGTATTTGTATGTATTGGTGCATATACCAAAACTCCTTGATTTTGTGCACTTCCCCACCATCTTCTGTGGTGTTTGCCTATGTATTCCATAGTTTCATGTATAATGCCTGCCGCTATTTGTCTAGTTGCTCCAAACCTTGCTTCCATCTCCACATGCACTTCATCTACCGAAGAACCATGAATGGAATCGTGAGCACTATTTAATAATAATTCCTTCCACGCTTCTTGTAATAATGTCGGTCTATTACAATACCCAATTGTTTCTGACAAGACCGTTAACGGTTCTGCATATCTTTCTAGCAGTGCTTCACATGCAAAATTTTGTCTTTTCAAATAAGTTCTTGTTGACAGTGCACCCAACAATACATATTGATATTTTGAACCCAATAACTCCATACTGTATCGCTCCGGGTTATCAATCTTTTCATATACCATCTTAATGTAATCTTCTACTGATCCCATAATAAACTCAATATCATCTTGCATTTCATTAGCCACCTTTAATGTATCCCCAATATTAATCTGTGGTGGTAAATGGTCATACCCTGCTATAAGTGGAATAACTTGTGATGGATAATTAACTGCAATTCTCTGTACATTTTCTACCATATTTTTTGCTGTCTCTACAGGTGTATTATGATCCGCAATTTCTTTGTGCCATTCAAACGACAAATAATCAGCATAATATGGTACTTCACGAGGTTGTATTGGTGTTACTGGCTTCTTATAAATATCAAAAGCTCCCGAGTAACTTTCTCGAAAGTGACTAACTAATACTTCAGATCCGTCTATGCCTTCATAAATAAATTCGTCCGAATGTCCTTCTACAATTTCTGGCATTCCTCTCATAAATAACAAACTATTAATTCCAAATCCATTTAAAATTTGAGGCAATTGCCTTGGATGTCCAAAATTATCTGGCAAATAACCAGCACACATCCACTGACCAAATTCTTGACATCTTCTTTTACCAATCAAGCAATTGCGTATCATGCTTTCCGCACTAGGTAGCCATTCATCAAATTGAGTATAAAACGGTCCAATTGATAACTTCCCTTCTTCAATTAGCTTTTCGATACTGTCCTTTTCCATTGGTAAAACATCTAAATATTCTTCCAGTGGATAAAATTGTCCATCTAATACATATGTTTTAAAATCGTCTCTTTTAGCAGCCAATTTTAAATTTTCAATAGCTTCTACTGTCCAAAATCGATAAGATCTCAACGGTTGATACCATTCGATATCTAAATGCCCTGCCGTAATAACAAAGCCAACTTTTTTCTTCATTCTTTTATTCCTCCTTTTTTATCAACAAATCCAAACGCTTTATACTTTCAGCTAACGCTCTTCCTGTGTGATAGATACCTTTCCAAGGATTACCCATATTTGATACCAATGAGTTTCCTTTTCTATCCAGCAGTTGCTTACTCTCACCTACTTCTAAATTCAAAAATTTTTCTCTCACAAAGTCCCACGTACGATAAAAAGCATCCAAATACTTATCTTCTTCAAATAGAACAGCACCATGGCTATAACCTACTAACGACTCAAAATTTTGCCACCACTCTTTATCCATCACCACTGGTTCCTGATCCGCAACCCCATCTCTAAATACACCGCCATATTCATAATCATATCCAAACCGCAAAGAATGTTCTAATAATTGTTTCCATATATTTTTATATTCATATTGAATATCTCCTAAAGTGCAAAATGCCAAATCACCCAACCAACTTAATTCCACATTATGCCCATATGAAGTCGTATCAAGAGGTTCAGAAACCACTTCATTCGTTTCTCGTTCTGCATTCCATGTTCGCAAAATATTAATAGTAGGCAACGAATTGAATTGATTATCGAACTGATTATATCCATACCCTTTTTCTGCGTTAATCATTTTGTTAACAATCAAATCGCCCACTTCCTTTAACTTTCTAGCATGGATTTCCTTGCCACTTGCCAAGTATAGTGTTGTATACGCTTCCATTAAATGCATATGTATATCTAAAGATTTTCGTTCACCTGCATATGGTCCTGATGGAGAGACCTCCCAACTTTTCTCTAAGTTTTCATAATAACCACCATATAATGTATCTGTAGCATATTTTTGCAATAAATCAAATGTTTTTTCTGCATATTCCAAAGCCCACATCTCTTTTGTGGCAAGATAAAATTCACTTAAAGCATATATAGCAAAACTTTCACCATATACCAATTTTGCAGGATCTTTCACGCTACCATCTCGATTTAATGCCCAATAAAATCCACCACACTCTTGATCCCAAAACTTCTCTATTAAAAACTTAGCACCTTGCATGGCTGCCTCTAGCATCTTTTCCTTGTCCTCACTTCTCCCAAAAGAAATTAGATTTGCAAATCCCCATACCATTCTACTTTGCGTCACTAGGTATTTCACATCTACACCATCAAATTCCCCATCTCCATCAAAGGATGTTAAATAACCGCCGTATTCCTTATCAATAGACCGTTGTAACCAAAAGGGAATTATTTTTTCTGACAATATTTCCTCCATTTGCTTTTTTACATTCTGTAAATCACTCATTTTTCGTTCCTCCTCTATAATCTTATCTTACTGTATAGTTCTACTCATTCAAAAATTTGTTCATTTTACCCCCAATTAGTAGCATCGTTAAATCGTTTACATTAGTACCAGTTGCACCTATTTTGATGAGTCCATTACTTTTTTCAAGTGCGTAATAGGAATTATTATTTTCTAGTTCTGCTACAGCATCAATGTCTTGTTCCTTCAGTATTTGAACCGTCTCCCCATCACAGTAACCACCTGCTGCATCTGTTGGACCATCTGTTCCGTCAGAACCTACAGAAAATATGGCCACATTATCAATTCCTTGTATTTCTAGTGCACCACTAAGAGCAATTTCTTGATTTCTTCCCCCGACCCCAGTTCCTGTAACTTTTACAACTGTTTCTCCGCCAATAATATAAGCCTTGGGTTGAATGGTTTTTTTGTGCGTCTGTGCTATGTATCCCAGTAATTGTCCAACGCTTTTCGCTTCACATTGTATACAATCCGTCAATAAAATTGTTTCATATCCTAATTGTTTGGCCATGATTTCTGCCGCTTTGCACAATTGCTTCACACTTCCTATGACACAAGTTTGTACATTGTTTAGTTCTTTAGGCGTATCAATAGAAATACTTTTTCTCGCTTCTTCTGTCAAATTAATTTTATATTTTAATAAAATATCTAATGCTTCCTTATAAGTAGATGTGTCTGGATAAGCTGGACCTGATGCAATCATGTCAATGGGATCTCCGATAATATCTGATAAAATAATAGAGTACACCTTGGCAGGTTCACATATTTTTGCAAATTTTCCACCTTTTACAGCTGATAATCTTTTACGTATCGTATTAATTTCAACAATATTAGCACCGCTCATAAGTAATTGTTCCGTAATGGCTTCTATCTCTTTAAAAGGAATAAGTGGTTGCTCAAATAATGCCGAACCACCCCCCGATATTAGTAGCAAAACAGAGTCATCTTCTTGTAAATCTGATACCAATTCTACGGCTTTCTTAGTTGCCTGAAAAGAATTTTCATCTGGTACAGGATGGCCTGCCTCATAAATCTGAATATTGGGCAATTCACCATTGGTATGGTTGTATTTCGTGATCACAATGCCCTTTTCCACACGTTCTCCTATGGTCTCGTATACTGCTTTAGTCATTTGCCAAGAAGCTTTACCAATTGCCACTAAATATACTTTTCCACTGCCAAATTGAATTTGATTAATTGCTCGTTTTACAGCTTTATCTGGCAAAACGGTTTGTATTGCATATTCTATTATCTTATCTGCATCTTTTCTCATTGAATTCACAATCGACACTTTCTTAATTATTCATCAACTATTGTATACCATATTTTCAAAACACTTCACTGTTGTGTGGTATATTAGTTAATATAACAGAATTTATAGATTCCGTCATTGTCCTGCAGGACAGCGTTTACTATTTATTTTTGTCTTTCAAAACACACTGTTATCAATCTGCCATTTCTCTATTTTTACATCGCCATTAAATATCCTTTCATTACAATTTATAAAAACACACAAAAAAATAACCATATGGTTATTTTTTTTGTTGATTTTTACACTATTTTAACTATATTGTTAGAAATCTTCATCTAATTCTTGGTAGAAAAATATAGCATTATAAAACAATGCCATATCACTCATCAAACGCGGATCATATCCGGTTCTGTCTACTATCTTTTTCAACTTGTATTGAATAGTGTTTCTATGTAGATACAAGTGTTCTGCAGTTGCCACAAGCGAACCATTCGTATTATAGTATACTTCTAGCAATTGCATACTCTCTTTCATGTCTTCTATTGAATAATCTTTAAAAATCCTTTGAATATATTCTAATTTTATTTGTTTACTCAACTCTGCCGAGAAAATATCCAGATTTAACTCGTTGTAGAATTTACAAGAACAATTATGTACCGTGCGACATACCTGGTTTGCTCTTTTCGCCTTTTCATAAGATTCTCCTGCCAATAAATAACTTTGACTTTTCGCATCAACTCCTATGGCAACGTCAACTACATGATTATTCTTAACGATTCGCACAAATTGCTCTACCATTTTTCGAACTTGCTTATCTGTAGTTAAAGTAATTCCAAATATTAAATTAGAATTCTGATCACGATAATAGATATTATCTTGGCTCATTCTCTTAACAAATTGAATGTATTGGTCTTCTATCTTATTGATTGCATCAATCATTTCAAGAGATATGTTATGGTTCTTATGGGCATAGACAGAGCAAGCTATAAATCTTCTAGGAATTGTAATATCAATGTTAAACATTCTTCCTTGTTCAATAAATTCAAGTGCTATATTTTTATGTTCTCCCGTTAACCACTCTTCGACATAACGATTTCTCGCTATCTCTCCTAAACTCTTTTGCATACGCGTATAATCATTAAGTAGCATTAGTTCTGTAAGTTTTTTTATAATCTTAGCATTACTTTCAATTGCGTGGTAATCACCAGTAATTCCTAACACACCATAGGTTTCACCCATAATGGTAATAGGATAATTTACACCACATTTAGCTCCTTTAAACTCCCCATCATATCGAACAATAATTTCATCTAATCCATTGTCAATAATTTCTTTAGCACCTAAATGTAATTCACCAATACGTTCTTTATCTGTGCTAGCAATAATAATCCCTTTTTCATTCATGATATTAATTTTTTGCTTTACAATATCATTTACTTCTCTGATAATCCCTGATACTAGCTTTTCTGTTAGTTTCATTTTATACCTACTCCCCTTCTTATGTGGTCAAGCGTATATTTCTCCATTTTAATGATGTGGGTAATGCATTCTCTTCTCCAATATATTGGGCTTATTCTAGCACATCTAGGTGATAGTGGCAATGAAATTACATAATGGATATATGTTGAATTACACATAGTTTTAACCCACCCTGACATCTAATTCCAATCCACCTAGCATAGAAATAATAGGCTGTCAAGGCTATGGTCATGTTACCAAAATAAGAAAAACTATCACTTACGACATACAGTAGGTGGTAGTTTTTTCTTGGCATACAATGATGAATCTGTTGGAATAGTGTGATTTCTCGGGAATAATGTGATGGAATAGGTAGTGATTTTGTGGAAATAATACGACGACGATTGTGACTGCAATGTGGCGTATTACATTGTATGGTTTTGTTATAATTTCATTATCTCATCCAACCTTTCAATTATCTTATCTTTTTCTCCGCTTCCATTTGTTGATAATCTAAGCAATGGTATCTCCACTTTTTCCATAATCTCATTCTTCATAATATCTCTTGAAGCTTGTGCTGTGTCTTCCTTGTGATATTGATATCCATCCACTTCTATAGCCAATACCGGGTTTTTGCCCACTTTATTATAGATTAAAAAATCTATATGCGTAGCTGGATGCAGTACAAATGTGCGTTCTCGCTCATTTAATAATTGAAATTTTCTAATTAAAGTATTAAGTGATCGATGACACTGCACCGCTAATTTTAAATATTTGTCCTCCTTCAATATTTCTTTTATGACGACATACATAAGATTCTCCGAATCATACCGAGATATCCTCTTATGATTCTTTAAATACTCCACTCGTTCTTTTGAATATTGCTGATATAAATAATCAAATACAGAGTGTACTTTACTATTTTGCACTTCAAAATTATTATATTTTATATAATTTACCAAGTCCGTAATATTGCACACTTTACTTTGTTCATTTCCTGTTACTACCAAAACCAATTTAGACTTAGCTCTAGAAACAGCAACATTAATCAAGCTTGCATCATCTGCAAATTCTGATATTTCATCATCTACAGTAGATATAATAATATTTTCCATCTCTCTTCCCTGAAATTTGTGTACCGTATCAATCTCAAACCCTCCAACTTGCTTTCTCAATTCTCCTACTTGCTTTCGATAAGGTGTTATGATCCCAGTTTTTTCTGGTACAAAATTATATTCAGGAATTATTTCTTTACATATACTGTCTATCTGACGTTGATTGTAACGATCTCGCTCATGATTTCCTATAACCGTCTTAATTACTGATAGGACATTTCTTTCCCCCTTATCTTTTGTCATAATGAGTAATTCTCCACCATAAAATTGCTGATTACAAAAATCGATTATTTTAGGATGGCACCTATAATGTTCCCGTAACAGTGTCTTCGGTACATCGGGAATCACCTCTAATATTGACTCTAAAAAACTATATGTATATTTATATCCTTCTTTTAGTTTATATTGTTCAAATATTTTTTGTGTCCATTCCTTTACATGGGTTGGAACAACATGCGGAAGTTGCTTTGTGTCTCCCACAATTATAACATTTTTCGCACAAGAAAGTGCTAAGACGCCCGTTGTAATATCCACTTGTGATGCTTCATCCATAATAAGATAGTCATATTCAACATGGAAATTGAGACTATTTCTAGAAGAAAAAGTTGTGCTTAATATTATGGGGTATTCTTCTAATACTTGTTCCGGATTTTTCCAAAGATCTTCTTCGCAAAACGTTTTTCGTTGTATATGCGACTGATATTTTTTAGCTATTTTATCTTTTAATAATTTCATGGATGCACTGCACATCTGCTCCAATAAGTTCTGATTATAATTGTTTAGATATGTTTCAATTTTATCTATTTTCTGAGAAATTTCATGTCTTCTGGTTTCATAATACATCGTTTGAAATATGGTGATAATTCGGAACATATCTTGTTTATAAAAATCCCGATTCCGTATTTTATATTTTAAAGAAGTTTTTACCTTAAACCAAAATCCAAGTGTTCGATTTTCGTCCGTCTGTAATTGACATTCCTGCCATAAATTCATCCAATCCCGTGCATTTAATTTTTTCTTAAATATAGTGCCATCTATTTTATATCCTAAGTCATCTACATATTGGTTGAAATATTCTCGTTCTGTATCTATACTAGTTAATTCTGTCCTTAGCTTTGACATTTCTTCCTGTTTATCAAAAATAGTTTTTAGTTGCATGGATTGTTGCAATATTTCATTTTTTAGTGTGCCATGCTCCTCTTTCGCTTTCCATAATGTAAAATCAGGATATCCTTCTTGTTCTTTTAAAAATTCTTTTTTATTTGTTGAATTTCCAAGTTTTGCTGCAAGAAAAGATAAATTATATTTAGGATCAGCTAGTTTTTCATACACATTTTCTATTGCCGAATTATTATTGGATACAACTTGAACAGTTTTTCCTTCCATTAATATATTGGCAATTATATTTAATATGGTTTGTGTTTTTCCCGTCCCCGGTGGACCCTGAATTACGCTAATCTGATTCTCCATAGCACGTTTCACTGCAAAATATTGACTATTATTGCAACCAAATGGAAAGATTGGTATATAATCTTGTACACATTGATTGCAGTTACCATGTGACGGGTTTAAATACTTTGCAAGCGCTGTATGCTTACTTATGAAATCAATCTTTGCGTACTTCTTTACAAGCAATGATTCTCTCGTCTTATCATCCTTAATTTCACTTATGGTTGCAATTTCTTTCATATAGTCCCAGGTAGCTTTGGTCTGGTTTCCACTTAAAGCTGATTCTTCTATTGTGAGTTCGTTTTTGTTATAGCTTTTTTCACTACCATCTCCGAAACAAATATGCCAATAAATAGCTGCATTACACTTGAATTCATATATTTCGCTAATACGAAAAAATTCTTTATTATTTTTACTAATCCTGTATAAGGAAGGGATTAACTTTTCTGATTTAGTTGTTTTATCTACACTCAAATAACTATACGAATACATTTTCCCATTTTGAAATGTAATATCCCATTTCTTAGTAACTGGATTATAATTGCATGATTTTATCTGTGATGTTTTAATCTCACCTTTTATAATGATCATATTATATCTGGCGTCCATTTCTTTCCCCCTATATACTTTCTGATAACATTCTCAAGTTCACAACAGTTCAACTAATTCCATCCCTTCCACACCTCGGGACAATATCCTACTGTGGCGAGTTTTCCATTTCTTACAATTGGGGTTTTCAGAACTTTCTGATTCTCAAGAATTTTCTCTTCCTTGTCTTCATCAGAAATATATGTTATAAGTGCTAAAAGATCTTTGTCTTTACACGTTTCATCTATCAGGGCATCTCGTCCTACGACTTGTTGGACGCTTGTATATTCGCCTTTGCTCATGCCTTTTTCTTTGAGATCGATTGTTTGAACCTTGATGTTTCTTTCCTTAAAATATCGCTGGGCTTTCTTTGTGTCAAAACACTTAGTTGTTCCAAATATTTGTATGTTCATGAGGTGGTCTCCTGTTCGTAATTTGCAGTTGGCGAAAAATCTGTACTTAGAATATGTTATCCTATCCAACAAATTTCTTTATAATCATTTCTTTATAATCATCCCTTTTTAATTTATATACCTATATCATACAATATTTTTCATAATAACAATACATTTATTTTATGATGTTATTATAAACTGTACCTTTTTTTAGGAACTCGATGGTTTAAATTACATTATCGATGGTTCAAAATACAAAAAATGAATTTTCAAGCAAATATTATATCATTCAACTGCCTAATAGCAATTATAATGTCATGTTGTTGAACCCAAAACAACAATATGCCTTTGGTACCCGCAAAACATGAAGAAGTAGCCTGATTAGGGCGGATTCTGAATGTTTTTAGGTATCTGTGAGCGCTTTGTGCGTAAGAATCCGTAGGTATCTGGGGCAAAATCTCTTATGTGAAATTTCCATGTTCTTATTGCTATTTTATTTCTATGGAGTTATAATAACATTGTAACCATAGTTAATTAATTAACGAAGTTGATAACTTTGAAATGGAGGACGAACAATGAGTAGATTTACCTTACCAAGAGACGTGTATTATGGAGAGAATTCTCTCGCTGAACTTAAGAATTTAACTGGTAAAAAGGCCATATTAGTATTAGGTGGCGGCTCAATGAAGAAATTTGGTTTTGTTGACAAAGCCCTAGCTTACCTTAAGGAAGCAGGAATTGAGACGCAATTATTTGAAAATGTTGAACCAGACCCTTCTGTAGAAACTGTTATGAAAGGCGCAGAAGCTATGAGAGAATTCCAACCTGATTGGATTATCTCAATGGGTGGAGGCTCTCCAATTGATGCTGCTAAGGCAATGTGGGCCTTTTATGAATATCCTGAAACAACTTTTGCTGATTTATGTATACCATTTAACTTCCCTAACTTACGTCAGAAAGCAAAATTCTGTGCAATTCCATCTACATCTGGTACTGCAACAGAAGTAACTGCATTTTCTGTTATTACTGATTATGAACTTGGAATTAAATACCCACTTGCTGACTTTAATATTACTCCTGATGTGGCAATCGTAGATCCTGCACTTGCTGAGACTATGCCTCCACACTTAACTGCTTATACAGGAATGGACGCTCTTACTCATGCAGTGGAAGCATATGTATCTACTCTTCATACAGTATTTACAGACCCACTTGCTATGCAAGCAATTGAAATTGTTAATAACGACTTATTGAAATCATACGATGGTGATATGACTTGCAGAGAAGAAATGCACTACGGTCAATGTCTTGCAGGTATGGCATTCTCCAATGCACTCCTTGGTATCGTTCATTCAATGGCACATAAGACTGGTGCAGCATTCTCTACAGGCCACATTACTCACGGTCTTGCTAATGCAATGTATCTTCCATATGTGATTAAGTACAATGCCAAAGATGAAGTAACAGCTGCTCGTTATGCAAAGATTGCCAATTCTATTGGTATTACTGGTAGCGTGTCAGAATGTGTACAGGGATTGTGCGATAAGATTGTATCAATGAATAACTACATGAAGATTCCTAATACATTGAAAGAATTCGGAATTGTAGAATCAGAGTTTAAAGAAAAGATTAGCACAATTGCAGCCAATGCAGTAGGAGATGCTTGTACTGGTTCTAACCCAAGACCAATTGATCCAGCAACTATGGAACAATTATTTACCTGTATCTACTATGGTAATGAAGTGAGCTTCTAGGAGTAAACTTCTAGATACAATTTTACAATGATTGCTTCATGAGAAGATTTTAGCTTTCAGAAATTACAAAGGGCAGTGGAATGATTGCATTTTCCACTGCCCTTTTTATTTGTCATTTTATAATAGCTATTGTAACTATTCCATGCTTTATTGCAGAACTAGTCCTACTCCCGCTCCTTGATAAAATGCTTGACTCCACATAACTTCTTCTACTTCATATCCCTCCCATTGTTCTAGAAGTGTGGATGGGAGTGCTGTGATCGGTACTACATATGAGAAATAGTCTCCTGCTTCATATGCAATCTCTAGGGTAGCATAGTAGGGATCATCTCCATAGGTATATCGGTACCCTCCATAATAATCATAGATACGTCTCGGAATTAATTCACTGGCAATGCTTTGTAGTTCTTCCTCACTTAAAGTTCCATTATAGGAAGAATATTCCTGATAATCATAGACTCTAATCTCACTTGTTCCACTTACTCTTACCTCCCCATCAAACTGAATCCCTGCTGCTTCTAATAATTCTATGGTTCCTTCAAAACTATCATAGATTGGATAAGAGAAGTTGAAGGTACGTGTTTCACTGCCATCTGCTCTTCTTTGCACACTAGATAGTTCCAATACAGCCACTGGTATCTCTGTTGCTCTCATGGTATACGTTAAAGTTCTATAATCTTCTCTATATTGCTCTAGCAGTTCTTGTTGCTGCTGATTCAGGAATCCTTGATTCATAAATGATGGATATTGGTAACTAGTAATTCCATCTGTAATAGTCACAGTTAATTCTCCCACTCCGTATATCATATCATCCATTTCTACACTATAGAGGGGATCACTATTCTCCTTGAATGCAGAATCTGTATAAATAAGATCTAGATTCCCAATGGCGGCTTCATCTTCTCGATCTACATAAACAATGCGATACTTTGTCTCTCCATTCTTCAAGCGATAAATCACTTCTAGCTTTAGTGCATTCACAGGTTCTTCTGTCAATTGATTATACTCTGCATTAGCAAGTGCTACAATTGCTTCCGTTTGGGTTATGAACATATTCTCTTCTGCCTGATTCAAATCATCATATACATAACTTAAATCTTCTAAAGACACCCATCCATTTAATTTACCCTCCCCTATTAGTGCATAACTGTCAAGTTCACTTACTTGTGGCACATATCTGTCATAACCCAATATATCATTCTCGTATCCTACTAGAATCCCTATACCTAAGGTGAGAATCACCAATAAGTCAATGGGTTTGCGGATACAAGCTTTTATATCATAATGATAGATTACTTCGAATAACATGTGTAGAATAATTGCACTCAATATCATGCCAAAATATAGTGCCACTTTATCTAGATACGTTACAGAATAAAATATCATACCGATACATAAACTACAAGGAATGGTTACCAGATACTTAAGTGGTCTCATAAGATCTCTGAATGCAATCGCTCGATTGCAACGATCCACTTTTCGCAAATAATAAGCCAGATAAGCAAGTCCTAAAATCACTGCTGCTAATAACAGACGTTCTATTGAAGCCCTTACAAGTGTTTCTTCATACTCATAGAGAAATGTCTTCACCACAAGAAAGATTGGAGATGTGGAACTTTCCATTAGTCTTTCTGATTCATAAGAAGAATATCGTTGTAGAAAATATTGATTTAGGACTGCAATTAAACCGCGTATGGCAAGTTCGTATCCAAATAATACTCCTGTTGCAATTATGGTAATGATTATATTTCCTGTTAACATTACTGCAAGTATTGCGATGTGATACGTAAGAGCAAATACTAAGGCATATGATACCAGTCCTGTCCACGCAGATGTAAGAATCTCTGAGTAGATGGGTTGATAGCACGCAGTAATGAGTAGACTAAGAAGCAGTTGGGATACATAGACCACTAGGAATAACACATAGCCATTTAGATAAATGGTGAAAAATCGCTTTGTTTCATCTACTGGTACACTTTGGTAAAAGTCCAGCTTCCTCTTGTTCTGCAAATATGCATATCCTTGAATTCCTATAATGACACCTAATGCCATGACTAAGAATATTCCTAACTCATTCATACCAAAATATTCCATCTCAACTGCGGATCCAAACGCTTCTTGGTTTCTACTCTGGTACGAACTAATCTGTAGAAAGGTTCCCACTGGAAAATACATAATATAAGTAATCATGGCAATAGCAAATACCCAATTTCTTCTTTTTAAATTCTCCCACATACTAATTAAGAATGAGCTTTTGAATATCATATCCGGCCACCTCCGTTTCGCTAATAAAGATTTCTTCTAATGATAATGGCAACACTTCATAGAACACCATAGAGTATGCTTCTAACAGACCAATGATATCTTCCCTATTTCCCCGCATGGTGATGGTATGCAGTCTCCCTTGTTTTCTTGACTGAAGAATAGTTGCACATTGTTCTAACTGCTCATAATCACTTTCTTGTACAAATACACATTGTACCTTTTGAATATTACACTTCATATCTTCTAATTCTTTAGAAAATAGTACACCGCCCTTGTGTATCAAGCCCACATGATCACAAATATCTTCTAATTCCCGCAAATTATGAGAAGCAATAATTGGAACCATGCCTCGTTCTTCCATTTCTCCTGCAAAGATACTCTTAATAGCTTGTCTCATAACAGGATCTAGTCCGTCAAATGTTTCATCACAGATTAAATATTTCGTGCGAGCACAAATACCACAGATTAATGCTAATTGCTTCTTCATTCCTTTGCTAAATGTATTGACCTTTCTCTTTCTATGTAGTTCAAAGGTATCTAAGTACTTGTAAAATAGTTCTGTTTGAAAGTTAGGATAAACACTAGCATAATATCGCTGAAGGTCAGCGGGCGTCGCACTTTGGAAGAAGTAAGGTTCATCTGCAATAAAGAAGAACAACTCTTTCGTCTTTGCTTCCTTGTACACTTCTAACCCATCAATGGTAATACTTCCCTTATCTGGCTTTAACACTCCTGCAATCATTCTAAGTAATGTACTTTTGCCAGCTCCATTCGTACCAATGAGACCAAATACATTCCCTTCCTTGATATCAAAACTAATGGAGTTCACTGCCTGAATGGCATCAAAACTTTTCTCTACATTTAATATTTCAATCATGTGCTTCTTCACTCCTCTCAACGTATGCAACTATTTCTTCTTTCGTCACTCCATATTCCTTCGCTTTTTCAATTAACATAAGAAATTCATCTAAGATTTCCTTCTTCTGAATGGCCATAGGATCTTCTTGGTAGGCCACAAAATTACCTCGCCCTTTAATCACATATAGATATCCCATTTGTTCTAATCGTTCGTATGCTTTCTGTATGGTATTGGGATTAATAGACAATTCTAGTGCTAAGTTTCGTACTGATGGCATTTTACTATCTGGCTCTAGGACACCTTTTAGAATTAAGATACGAAATTTATCTGCAATTTGTTCATACAGCGGCCTTGCATCCTTATAATCAATGATTATCATAGATTCTCCCTTCTTGATTCTTCAGTAGTACACTCTGTGCTTAGTGTATTAGTTGTATTAATACACTTATGTTATCATGTGGTTTTCTTCTTGTCAACTGTTTTCTAAACAAATAAAAAGACACTACACTAGGTAGTATCTCTTTTATTTGTTTTAATTACTAGTCCATGCAGCAAGCTCTTCATCCGTAGCAAGTACATAATGGGTTCCACCTACATGATGTTGCACTCCTGCATTATAATCCACTCCACTTTCTTTACAATCGTATGTGAGGGACTTTCGACTTTTCTCCACATGGGGATTAGGAATTGGAATTGCACTAAGTAAGGACTTTGTATAAGGATGAATTGGATTTTGAAAGATCTCTTCCGTTGTTCCACTTTCTACTAAATGTCCTAGATGCAAGACTCCTATATGGTCTGAAATATATTTTACCATAGATAAATCATGAGCAATGAACAAAAAGGCTGTATTCGTCTCTCGTTGAATTTTCTTCATTAAATTCACTACTTGAGCTTGAATGGATACGTCCAATGCGGAAATAGCTTCGTCTGCAATAATTAAGTCCGGATTCATAATAAGAGCTCTTGCAATTCCAATACGTTGCCTCTGACCACCTGAAAATTGGTGGGGATAACGTGTGGCATGTTCCTTGGATAAGCCTACTAATTCTAACATTTCATAAACTTTTTCATTACGCTCTTGCTGGTTATCATATTCTCTGTGAATATCCAGTCCTTCTGCAATAATATCCATGACCTTTTTCCTTGGATTAAGACAAGCCATAGGGTCTTGGAAAATCATCTGCATTTTTGTACGAAGTAGCTTGGTTTCCTTAGCGTCCAATGATCCAGATATTACTTTTCCATTGAATACTACCTCTCCATCTGTAGGCTTGTATAGACGTATAATACTTCGTCCTGTGGTGGACTTACCTGATCCTGATTCTCCCACTAGTCCATATGTGGTTCCTGGCATAATAGTAAAGGTAATGCCATCTACTGCCTTCACTGTGAATTTACGACTTACCTTAAAATGTTGTTTCAAATTCTTTACTTGTAGGATTGGTTGTTGTTCCATGTTAATTCCCCTCCTTCTTCATCTTATCAAGTCGGTTTCGCAAAGACTGAGGCATATCCACCTTAGGGGCATTGGGATGCATTAACCAGCTGGCTACTTGATGTGTACTAGAACCTTCTACTTCAAACATAGGCGGATCTATACGCAAATCAATATTAAGTGCATATTCATTTCTTGGTGCAAATGCATCACCATCCACTCGCTCGGCTAAGTTCGGCGGCGTTCCTGGAATGGCATACAATTCTTCATCATCTGTTTCTAAATCTGGCATTGCCGACAATAAGCCCCATGTGTAAGGGTGACGAGGGTCATAGAAGATTTCATCAATGGTTCCTGTTTCCACAATCTTACCTGCATACATAACATTGACATAGTCTGCTACTTTCGCCACTACACCTAAGTCGTGGGTTATATAGATAACAGACAAATCTTTCTTTCGTTGAATGTCTTGAATCAACTCTAGAATCTTCGCTTGAATGGTAACATCCAAAGCGGTAGTTGGCTCATCACAGATTAACATATATGGATCACAGGATAACGCTATGGCAATGACAATTCGTTGTCTCATACCACCCGACAACTGATGAGGATAATTCTTCATACGCTTTTCTGGATCCGTAATACCTACAAGGTCTAGTAATTCTAGTGCGCTCTCATAAGCTTCTGTCTTAGAAACTCCATAATGATACATCATTGGTTCCATTACCTGCTGTCCAACTGGCATTGTTGGGTTTAAGGAGGTCATAGGATCTTGAAATACCATAGCAATTTTACGTCCTCGTACAATCTTCTGCATTTCCTTGGAAGATGTCTGAACAATATCAATGGTTCCCTGATCTTCTGAATCTGGATCGTTCCAAGAATACTCAATGGAGCCACTGTCAATAGAACCATTTCCTGCAAGAATTCCCATAATGGCTTTTGTAGTAACTGACTTTCCAGAACCTGATTCTCCAACAATAGCAATGGTCTCCCCTTTATATAGGTCAAGATTTACACCTCGAATTGCATTTACAGAACCACTATCGGTTTGAAAGGAAATATTTAGGTCTCTAATCTTTAAAATTCGTTCTCTTGATTCCATTTCTTACCTCTCTTTCATGGTTGGATCAAAGGCATCCCTCAATCCATCTGCTGCTAAATTAAAGCTTAGCATGAGAATTGCAAGAACTGTTACTGGAATAATAACCATATATGGTGTAACCAGAATGGATGCAAAGCCATCATTAATAAGTGTCCCTAGAGAAGCTTGTGGTTGGGGAACCCCAAGTCCTACAAATGCCAAGAATGCTTCGTAGAAAATGGCATTAGGAATAGAAAACATGGACATGATAATTAATTGTCCAAATATGTTAGGCAATATATTCTTAAAGATAATAAAGAGGCTTCCCGCTCCTAAGGTCTTGGATGCTAGGACGTATTCTTCCTCTTTAATCTTAAGTACTTGAGCTCGTGTAATACGGCTCATTCCAATCCATCCAGTCAACATAAGAGCTAATATAATGGTAAAAAGTGATGCCTTCATAATAACAAGTAATAAAGTAAGAATCACAAGGGATGGAATAGAACTTACGATTTCTTGAATACGTTGTAATATAGTATCGACTTTACCGCCAAAATATCCACTAATCAATCCATAAATCATCCCAAAACATAAATCAATCACAACTGCTGCTGCTGCAACCATAAGAGAAATTCTCGTCCCTTGCCATACACGCACAAATAAATCTCGTCCTAACTTATCTGTTCCAAAAGGAAATTCCAGGTTAGGTGGTGTGGATTGTCTAGAAGTATCTACTGCATCAAATGCATACTCTGATAAATAAGGACCTATAATCGCCATAATAATAATTCCCATAATCACAAGAATCCCCACACTAGCCGCCTTATTCTTCCTCAATCTCTTGTAGAAATCAGACCAGAAGGAAGTGACTGGAAGTGCTTTTTCTTGGTATATATCTTGTCTATCTTTGGCAAATTCAAAATCGTTTGGTAAAAATGTCATACCTTCCATGCTACTCCTCCTTTCCTAACCGTATTCTTGGATCAATAATTCCATAAGATATGTCTATAATTAACATCATTACAATATATAAGATACTATACAAAAAAGCTACTGCAAGTACTACATTATAATCATTTACCGTAATACCATTCACTAGTAAGGAACCAAGTCCAGGAATGCCAAAGATTCGTTCTAGTACCATAGAGCCTGTCATTAGGTTGACTAAGATAGGTCCTAATATGGTAATGACAGGAATCAGTGTATTGCGAATGGCATGTTTTCGAATAATCGTTCCTTTATCTAACCCTTTGGCTTCTGCTAGGGCAATGTAGTCACTTCCTAACACTGAAATCATCTCTGTTCTCGTAAACCTTGCCACATTAGCTATTACGCTAAGAGATAGGGCAATAACAGGTAAAATGGAAGAACGAATCATATGACTTGTATCAAATAACACTGGAAATACAGGTATCTTAACTCCAAGTAACAACAGCAGAAGCAATGCAATTACAAAAGACGGAATACTGACTCCTAGTACTGCAAATACGGTTGCTAATGTATCCCATGCCGTATTACGATTAAGTGCTGCAAAGATTCCAAGAGCAATCCCTACCACTGTACCAAGGATTACTGCGGCAATTCCAATGCCAAAAGAGATGCCAATACGTGGCATAACTAAGGTTGCAACTGGTAGATTTTTGGAGATTCCAAATGATGTTCCAAAGTCTCCTGTTAGCATATTCTTCATGTAAGTAATAAATTGTATATAGATTGGCTGATCCATTCCATATTTTGCGTAAATAGCTGCTTTTTGTGCCTCTGTTAGTTTCTCATCATTAAAAGGTGTTCCTGGCATTAATTTTAACATTAAAAACAGAATTGCAAGTATAATGACTAACGTGGCGGCGGCAATTACTAACCGCTTGGCAATGTACTTGATCGTAGACTTGCTCATTTGTGACCTCCTTATAAAACACATATAAACACATCATGACATTTGCCACAATGTGTTTATATGTTCTATTCAATATCCTTATTCTACTGTCTTTGTTACGTATTTGTAAATATATGGAACTCCAACTGCATGTGTCTGCAGTCCTTCTACGCCGTCAGCAATAAGAGATGCTCCACCTACTTGGAAGACAGATATAACTGGTACGTCTTCCATTAAGATTGCTTCTGCTTCCATTAAGTATGCCCATCGCTCTTCTGATGTTTCTGCTGCTGCAGCTTCTTCCATCTTATTATCATAATCTAGATTTGAGTAATCACCATAGTTATAAGAATTACCTGTTAACATTAAATTCAAATAAGTGGTAGGGTCTGCATAGTCTGGACCCCAACGAGTTAATACGATTTCAAAATCACCTGATTTCTGTAATTCAATACGATTTTCCTTAATCTGCATATCTAATTCCACTACTAAACCTGGTAAATTCTGTTGCAGATTTGCTTGTAAATATTCTGCTGCTGATTTAGCAGGATCCGCATTTTCATACATAAGAGAAATGGTAATGGTATCTGTTCCTAACTCTTCTAATGCAAGTGCAAAGTATTCTTGCGCTAGAGTTGTATCTGGTACTAAGTATTCTCCTGCTGTTTCACGGAAATCAACTCCATCTGGTCCTGTAGAAAGAAGTGTTGGTACAAATCCGTCCCCAACTACTGATCCGTCTTTTAATACATTCTCTACTAAATCTTCCTTATCTAATGCATAGGCAATCGCCAAACGCAAGTTTAAGTTTGACAAATCTTCATCATTTAGATTAGGTTGTAAGTACCATAAGTAGCCTTCTAATACGGTATCGAATTCATCTGTATCAGCATACTTATCAATTAAGTCACTACTTAACTTTGTAAAGTCTACAGAACCACCTTCAAAAGCTGTTACACTTGTTGCTACTTCAGGTGTTACAGTAAAGACTAAAGAGTCAATTTGTACTGCATCTGCATCGTAGTATGTTTCATTCTTGTCAAAAGTCATCTTCGTACCTTTTTCCCAAGACACTAACTTGTATGCACCACATGCTAATAGATTCTCTGGCATTAATCCGTAAGATTCGCCTTGCTCTGTTGCAAACTCCTCATTTACAGGGTAAAATACTGGGAATGTCATTAGGCTTAAGAAGTATGGTGTAGGCTGTGATAACGTAACTTCTAAAGTCTTATCATCAATTGCCTTTACTCCAAGTCCACTTACATCTGCACCTTCATATACAATCTCATCTGCTCCTGCAATGGCAGCTCCATCTGTTGTGTAGAGATAAGCGTATTCTGCTTCTGGTGAAGTAGCCGCTGTTGACCAAGCATACACAAAGTCATTTGCAGTTACTGCCACACCATTGTCCCAGTTGGCATCATCTCTAATGGTAAATGTGTATACTAATTGATCATCGCTTATTTCATAGCTTGATGCTAGGGAATAAACAATATTTCCATCCGCATCTTGATCCATCAATCCATCTACAGTTGCATGAATTCCCTCAAAAGAGGTACCATCTGTTGCGTACATTGAATTCATTGATATTACATCGTTTTCTTTGGCAAATGTAACCGTTACTCCATCTGCTGATTGGTCACCAGAACTTCCACATCCCACTAAGGATAGCACTAGTGTTGCACTAAATAGTGCTGCTAATACTTTCTTCATACTTCATCTCCTTCTTTTTCGTTAGCACTTTACTTTGCTACCGCATTACTTTCGTAACCATATTCTCACATTTATAGCTATAAGTCAAGAATTTTCACGGAATAAAGGGGGTGTTTTCCAATTGTTCCCCTTCTTAGACTCTATGCTTTCATTACCCCCTTGTTCTTCCACAAGTAATCCAGTAAAGAAATAATGGTAAGTGCCACAG
Source organism: Eubacteriales bacterium (assembly GCA_044425575.1). GTDB lineage: Bacteria > Bacillota > Clostridia > Lachnospirales > Lachnospiraceae > JAWXVE01. The sequence continues at coordinate 63,584 of JAWXVE010000002.1, forward strand.
AGCACCCCACTACAATTTGACTGACTATAGCCAAAGGTTCCAAATCCATAATGAGTAAAATTATCATAATCATCTGAAAGACAGTCTTGATTTTCCCCCAGTAACTTGCCGCAATCACCACTCCCTGATCGGCTGCCACTAGACGAAATCCGCTAATAATAAATTCACGGCTCATAATCACAATGACAATCCAAGATGCAAGTTGTCCTTGTCCTGCCAAACAAATCATTGCTGCACAGACTAACAATTTGTCAGCTAGCGGATCCATGAATTTGCCGAAGGTTGTGATTAAATTATACTTTCTAGCAATCATACCATCTAATAAATCAGTTAGACTGGCAACAACAAAAATGCCTAGTGCAATCCATTTGCTATAAGGCTCTCCTAGTGATGTTTCCATAAATAATACAAAAAAAGGGATTAATAATACCCGTAATATAGTTAATTTATTGGGAAGATTCATCTATTAGTTCTCCTATCAAATCATATTCATGGGATCCTGTAATGATAACCTGTACAAAGTCTCCTGTCATTAATGTGTTCTGTGTATGAAGGAATAAAAATCCATCTACATTCGGTGCATCTTTATAAGTACGTGCTAGATACACACCATCTTCTTCTAATTTACCTTCTATCATAGCTGTAAGTCTAGTTCCAATTGTTAATTCTGCCTTTTCAAATGCAATCTCTTGTTGCAATTCCATAATTTCTTCTTGGCGTTCTACTTTTATACCTTCTTCAATCTGCTCTTCCATTTCTCCTGCAATGGTATCTTCTTCTCTAGAATACGTAAATACCCCTAGTCTGTCAAACTCCATTTCATCAATAAATGCTAATACTTCTTGGTGATCTTCTTCAGTTTCATCTGGGAATCCTGTAATAAAGGTAGTCCGCAAACACATATCAGGAATTGCTTCTCTCATCATGGTAATATTATGGCGTAACTGCTCTTGATTCGTTCTTCGCCCCATTAATTGTAAAATACGATTAGATGCGTGCTGAATAGGAATATCCAGATAATTACAGATTTTATCTTCCTCTTTCATAACAGCAATAAGCTCTTCTGTAATTTCTTCAGGGTAACAATAGAGAATACGAATCCACTCTAACCCTTCAATCTTGCATAATTGACGCAATAGCTTTGGCAGTTCTTTTTTGCCATAAATATCGATTCCATAAACAGTTGTTTCTTGAGCTACTAAGATTAATTCCTTGGTACCGCGTTCCACTAAGGATTGTGCTTCTTGTACAAGATTATCAATGGGTACACTGCGATACTTGCCACGCATTTTAGGAATCGCACAATAAGTGCATTTTTTGTTACATCCCTCTGCGATTTTTAAATAGGCAAAGTGGCCACCTGTTGTTAGAATTCTCTTCTGATCTAATGGTGGAATCTTATTAATATCATCTAAATGATTCATCCCATTTCCGCCTAATGCTTCCTCTACCGCTTCTACAATATGGTCAATAGCAGTTGTTCCTAGAATTGCATCTACTTCTTCAATTTCAGTTTGAATTTCTTCTTTATAGCGTTGGGCTAAACATCCTGTTACAAGTAAGGCTTTAATTTTGCCTTCTTTCTTTAATTCTGCCATTTCTAAAATGGTCTGAACGCTTTCTTCTTTTGCATCATGTATAAATCCACAAGTGTTTACTACCACTATATCGGCTTCCTCCTCATTGTCTGTGAAAGAATAACCCTTTTCATATAAATATCCTAACATTACTTCTGTATCTACTAGATTCTTATCACACCCAAGTGATGCAAATAATATTTTCATCCTTACTATACTCCATTTCTAAATCATGCAAAAATCCTTTTTTTGAAAAAAGGAGAAATAACTCACGTCATCTCTCCAAAGTTTTCTAGGATTCATTTGAAACGATTTTGATCTTGGAAGCGTTTAACTCCTCTACTGCAATTGACAATGGTTTCTGTCCATAGTCTTGGACGAATGCTTCTCTTCCACCTACTAATTGTCTTGCTCTTTTAGAAGTAGCCATTACAATAGAATATCTACTATTCACTAATAATTCAGCCCCTTCCTCCACTTCACTATTTACTACTTTCATTAAATCTGTATACGATGGATGTAACATATTAACCTCTTTCCGAAAAACTGGTTAGTTCTTCTCTTATATGATTGATGAATTCCTTATTTCTATTTGGTTGATTATGAGATAAATGAATAATCCTATGAATCTCTTCGACACACGTATCTAAAATATCATTTACCACAAAGTAATCATATTCTTCAATGCCTTCTGCCTCTTGTACAGCTCTCTGCAATCGTTGGTGGATTACCTCGTCTGTCTCCGTTCCACGCCCCATTAAACGGCTCTTAAGTTCCTCGGCGTTTGGCGGCATAACAAATAATAACAATGCTTCTGGGTACTGCTCTTTAATCTTAAGTGCTCCTTGAATCTCAATTTCAAGTATCACATTCTTTCCATGTTCTAATTGCTGCTCCACATATGCCTTAGGTGTTCCATAGTAATTATCACAGTAGCAAGCATGTTCAATAAAATCTTCTTGTTCTATTTTCTCTAAGAAGGTTTCCCTTGATACGAAAAAGTAAGATTCTCCATCCACCTCTCCTATCCTCATCCGCCTAGTGGTCATAGATATAGACAGTGCATACTCCTCATAACGATCTAGCAACGCTTTCATGAGTGTCCCTTTACCTGCACCTGAAAACCCTGAAACTACAGCGAGTACACCTTTCTCATTATACTTCATCCTGTTCCCTTCCTTCTGCTATTTCACTCCTACAACTCCCTCGCATCATTGCATCACTTTCATAATGACTAGTAGCTCGATTTACAATTGTCTCTGGTAAAAGTGCTGATAATACTACTTGCCCCTGTTCCATAACAAGAACTGCCTTAGTCTTTCTCCCTTGAGTAGCATCGATTACCGTTCCCTGTTCCTTTGCGCCTTGTACCATACGCTTAATAGGTGCAGCATCGGGACTTACAATTGCAACAATCTTAGATGTATTTATAATATTTCCATATCCAATATGAATTAAGTTATTCACAGTTCACCTTTTCTATAATCTTATTCAATATTTTGTATTTGCTCACGGATCTTCTCAATTTCCGTTTTCAATCCAATGGCACAATTAGAGATTTCTAAACTGCCTGCTTTTGATAAGATTGTATTGGCCTCTCGATTCATTTCTTGTGCAATAAAATCAAGCTTACGACCAACAGCACCACCTTCTTCTAAGTTAGCTTTTGTAGTTTCAATGTGGCTTCTTAACCTTACAAGTTCTTCTTCTACACAAGTTTTGTCTGCAAAAATCGCTACCTCTGTTAAAATCCTTGATTCTTCCACCTTACTATCATTTAATAATTCTTGAATCTTTGTCGTGAGCTTTTCCTTATATTCTTGAATCATCTGTGGCATTTTCTCTTCAATAAAAGAAACTTGTTCTAGCATATGAGCTAGTTTCTGTATCATATCATCTCTAAGATTCTCGCCCTCAATCGTACGCATTTCTACAAATGCCTGAATAGCAAACTCCAATGCTTCTTGCACTAATTGGCATAACACTTCTTCATCATCTGTTCCTTCTTGCATGGTAAGTACTTCTGGGTATCTAGACAGCTCTGACGCCTTTAGATTATTAACAAGTCCACAATCTTTTGCAATTTGTGCAATACAAGTTGCATATTCTTGTGCCAGTGATGCATTATACTGAATGCACATATTACTCTCTGATGTATTCTCATAAGACAAGTAAATATCTACTTTTCCTCGTTGTATGGAATTCTTCACTAAATTGCGCATGGTTGATTCATAAAAATTAAGTTTCTTTGGCATTTTAATATTAATATCCAAATAACGATGGTTCACAGATTTCATTTCAATGGTTACTTTACGATTCTGTGCAATTACTTCGCCTCTTCCAAATCCTGTCATACTTTTAATCATGTGCATCCCCTTATTACTATGCTTACCTAACGATTTCACTAATTGATTGCATAAGTATATTCATTATAAAGCATGGTTAATCTTTCGTCAATAGCTCTAATCCATCAATATTACTCGTTGCAATCATAGAATAATTCGTATAATAAACAACAAAACCTAATTTAGACCCTGCCGGTTTCTTTACATGTTTCTTCTGAACATAATCTACTTCCACTTTCTCTTGTCCACGACCTTTGGAATAATAAACGGCCAAGGATGCTGCCTCTTCAAAAGTACGATCTGAAAGTTCCTCTCCTGCTGCCTTAACAATTACATGAGAGCCAGGGATTCCTTTTGTGTGAAACCACCAATCATTTCCCGTGGCAAATCGAAACGTAAGCTCTTCATTCTGAATATTATTCTTTCCAATATAAATATCGTCTCCATCACTACTCTTATAATGAAACGGTTTGCTTGTCACTTTCTCCTTCTTACTACTAGCTCTTCTACGAATATATCCACTTTCCATTAATTCTTCTTTAATTTCCACTAAATCTTCTTCCTTGATTGCAATATCAAGAGCATTACTAATGGATTCCAAATGTTGAATTTCTGCTCCTGTCTCTTCTGTTAAAGTAGTAAGAGCTTCGTATGTTCTCTTCAACTTTCCATAACGTTCAAAATACTTCTTTGCATTTTCAATAGGGGTTAAGGTGGTATCAAGAGGTATCTTTACCATTTTATCTTCATAATAATTCAATACCTCAATGGACCCTTCACCTGCTGGTATCCCATACCCATACGCATTCAAAAGTTCTCCGTAGATACGAAACTTCTCTTTTTGATTGGTATCTTCTAATTGTTTGCATTGTAATTTATACTTCTTCGTATTGCGTTCCATTGCCACTTGCACAATCCGCCTTAAGTCTACTGATTTCTGTCGAATTCTTGTTACAATACTTTTTTCACTATAATATACTTCAATTAATTCTGACATAGTCTGATAAAGACTTGCTCGCTGTTCTTCATACATAGTAAGTGGTATTCCAGCATATTCCATTGGTGTTACACCATCATAATAGATATGAGAAAGAAATTTCCCTTGCTTTACTTCTTCCATAAGTGCTAGGAGCATCTGTGCTACTCCTTCTAATTCTTGATCACTTATATGTGTTACCATAGAATTTGCATCTACATGTGCTCTTACACAAATCTCTTTGGCAATCACAGGAGAAATCCCCGTCATACTGCAATAGATTCCTTGGTAAATTGGTTTTCCTTCTTCCTGTATGAGTCGTTTTGCAGTGGTACAATCCACTTCTAGTGGATTTGCTTTTTCCTTGGCCACTGGAACAAAGTAATCTCGTCCTGGCAATACTTCCCGAATAGAGCTCACCATTCCAGAGATATGCTTAATACTATCAACAATACGCTCTTCTTGGTTAATTAAGATAATATTGCTATGCTTTCCCATCATCTCTACCACAAGATACTTAGTGCAAATATCCCCAAGTTCATTTAAGTGTTCCATCTCAATTCGTATAATACGCTCAAAATCCGGCTGTGTAACACTTATAATTCTCGCATTTTGCAAATGCTTACGCAACAACATACAGAAATTGGGTGCTGTTAGCGGACTTTGCTTGTTCTTGGTGGTAAAGTATACAAGTGGTAAGGAAGCACTTGCCGATAAAGTCATACGATACTGCATTCCATTATTCTTAATGGTAATTAACAATTCATCTTGCTCTGGTTGAGCAATCTTCACAATCCTACCACCTACTATATTGTTCTCACATTCCTTTACAATCGTTGCAATTGTAATTCCATCAAATGCCATATGAATCTCCATTCTTTTGTGACAAAAACCCATGTTGTTCCACATGGGTTTTTCATCACTCTAATAACTATACCTTGCTCAATGTCTGGCAACTTTGGACCGTAAGGTTCAAATTGACGTATGAAAAATTTTATTTTTCATACTATCTTCCTATCCAATTAACCAATCGTACATCTCTTGATACTTCTTAGCCGATACTTCCCATGAATAATCCACTCTCATAGCTCGCTCAATTAATTTATTCCATTCACGCTTCTTGTTATAATAAATCCGCTCTGCATATCGTATGGCATCCATCATCTCATGGGCATTGTAATTCGTAAAGCTAAAGCCTGTTCCTCGATTCTCGTACTCATTATATGACTCTACCGTATCCTTTAGCCCGCCTGTCTCACGAACAATTGGAAGTGTTCCATAACGAAGAGACATTAATTGACTTAGTCCACATGGCTCGAATAAGGATGGCATTAGGAATACGTCACAAGCTGCATAGATTTTATGAGACATCTCTTCTGAATAATAAATGTTAGCCGATACTTTTCCATGATACTTCCAATCAAAGTGACGGAACATATTCTCATATTCTTCGTCTCCCGTACCAAGTACTACAATCTGTACATCATCTTGACAGAGTTCGTCCATCATATAAGCGATTAAATCAAATCCCTTTTGATCCGTTAATCTTGATACCATACCAATCATAAACTTTTTATCATTCTGTTCTAATCCTAATTGTTTCTGCAAATCTCTCTTATTCTTAATCTTATTCTTCTTAAAGTTCTCTACACTATACTGACAAGCAAGCATAGGATCTGTTTCTGGAGAATATTCCCCATAATCGATTCCATTTACAATTCCTCGTAAATCTGCACGTCTTGCATCTAATAAGCCTTCTAATCCTTCTCCATAAAATGGTGTACGTATTTCTTTGGCATAAGTTTCACTTACTGTTGTAATAGCATCTGCATATACGAGTCCACCTTTTAACAAGTTGGCATCTTTGTATGCTTCTAACTTGTCCGGTGCAAAATAGTAAGAAGAAAGTCCTGTAACACTTTGCATGGTCTTTACATCCCATTTCCCTTGGAACTTTAAGTTATGAATCGTCATAACCGATTTTGCTCCCATAAAGTAGTCACTGTCATGAAAACGTTCTTTCATATATACTGGAATGAGACCCGTTTGCCAATCATGACAATGAACCACATCCGGCTTAAAATCAAGCTGTGGAATAGCTGACAAAGCTGCCTTAGAGAAAAAAGTAAACTTCTCAATATCAAGAAAAGCTTCTTCGCTATATGGCTTATCTCCACTAAAATAATCTTCATTATCAATAAAATAATACGTAATCCCATCCACAACTGTTTCTAGTATACCTACATACTCCTGCTTCCAATTAAAATCCATATAAAAATGGGTGCGATATGTGAGCATATCCTTATATTGTGCTTTCATAGCTGCATATTTAGGCAATACAACACGTACATCAAAATAACGACTATCAATGGCTTTTGGAAGTGAACCTACTACATCTGCTAGTCCTCCCGTCTTAATAAATGGAACTGATTCTGAAGCAATAAAAAGAATATTTTTCATCCCGTCTCCTCCTACATTGTTTACTCCATTCATTATACATCAAGTTGTAACATATGGAAAGAACTATCTTATTACTCTCTCATGAACCATTGAATAATCTCATTATCTTTTATTCACTATATTGTAACCTGATTTTATCTGCTATTAGTGCAATGAATTCCGAGTTCGTTGGTTTTCCTTTTCCTGTATGTACCGTATATCCAAATAATGCATCTAAGGTTTCCATTTTGCCGCGACTCCAAGCCACTTCAATGGCATGTCTTATAGCTCTTTCTACACGGCTTGGTGTAGTACGAAACTTCTTAGCAATGGTAGGGTATAGAATTTTTGTAATAGAGTGAAGCATCTCTAAATCTTCTACCGATACAATAATTGCCTCTCTTAGATATTGATATCCTTTAATATGTGCCGGTACACCTAGTTCGTGAATCATATCTGTTACTTCACGTTCTAAATCTCTCTTAGTCTTAGGTTGGTGCGCTGTTGCTACAGGAGCATGTGCCAAACCAGTTTTTTGACTTTCTTCTCCTTTTCTAGGTACCGATATCATAATCTGAAATTCTCGATCCTTATTCATAAGTTCTGTAATTATTTGAAATACTTTTTCATGTTCTTTTGTAGAAATAACGCCTAATTGTTCCATTCTTTGCCTCCATTGTTAATAAACATACAAGTTCTGATTCTTTTTTCCAAACTAATTATAATAGCATGACACCTTAAGAATCAATCAATTCTCATCGCAATTTTTGGCAAAAAAAGTGCTATTTTTTCAATAGCACTTTTTTCTACAATTATTTTACTCGTTTTTTGTTCTTTTCTGGTTTTTTGTGGTGCTTACATCCTTTACAAATTGCTTTCCACATAATAATTCGCTTGAATTTTTTAGGAAGTTCTTTACCATTTTTGTCTTTGTAAGATTCTAATGTCACAATATAGCATTCCTCTTGTGTGATAAAATCATCTACTACAAGACACTTTACTTCTTCATTCATGCTTATTCTTCTAACCCTTTCTTTAAGAAGCCAGTTAAAGTATGTGTTTCATCTTGTTCATACTCCCAGAACATCATACCGTATAATTCATTCTCCAATACATAGTCTAACTTATGACGTAAGGTATCTTTATCTTCATAAGTAATAAAAGTATCTCCATTATATAAGTAACAAGCTTTGGCATCTTCATCATAATAACGCTTATAAGAAGGATCCTTTTCTAACAATTCGATGATTTCATTATACTTCATATGGGTATGGTTACTTGGGCTTACTAGAACTCCAAGACCATCATTCTTATTCTCTACATGGGTCCACACACGTCCATAATAAGCGGCCCCCATAACTAACTTATTCTTAGGCACTCCACTTTTAACAAATGCTTGAATGGCGTAGTCAGCATTTGGTGCTTCTGGTTCCGTCTTACTTGGGTATAAGTTTGCAAGATGTCCCGAAGTTTCTGAAGCTCCGCAATGGAAATCATAAGTCATTAATTGCACATAATCAAGGTATTGCACTACATCCGCCATATTCGTTGATTCTAGATAAATATCTAATGCACCTGCTGCAATAGAAAGGGATTTATACGTATCCAATTCATCTAATTGTCTTCTAAACTCTGCTAATAATAAGGTGAAATTCTCCTTATCCTCTGGTAAAGCTTGAATTTCCCCCGCATCAATACATGGATATTCCCAATCTAGATCTAATCCGTCTAATCCTTCCTCCACTAATAAGGCAACTGCAGAGCGAGCTAATTCTACCCTTCCCTCTTCTGATGATGCTGCCTGGGAAAATCCATCTGCAGCCCATCCACCAATGGATAAGATTAACTTAATGTTTGGATGAATCTGGCGAATACGTTTCATACTCTCACGATCGGCTTGCCAGTATACCTTTCCTTCTTCATTAATCAATCCAAATGCAATGTGAATTCCATCTAAAATACGAATATCAGATTCTGTCATGCAATGTAAGTATTTTGTCTCACAATATCCTAGTAATTGTTTCATGTTCTTTCTCCATTCTCTTCTTAGGTCATCTACTTTTCTTCTTAAAAATCAAATTTATCTACAAAATATGTGTCTAATTCTGCAATCTTTACTCTTACTTGTTCCATGGAATCTCTAAATCGTACTGTAACCGCTTGATCTTCTTGTGAATCAAAATCGTATGTAATGCAAAATGGTGTTCCAATTTCATCTTGTCTTCTATAACGCTTTCCAATATTACCACGATCATCAAATTCACAACTATACTTCTTGCTTAATTGAGCAAAAACAGCTTCCGCTCCTTCATTTAACTTTTTCGAAAGTGGTAATACTCCAATTTTAACAGGTGCAAGGGCAGGATGGAATCGTAATACAGTACGCATATCACCTTCCCCTAAGTCTTCTTCATCATATGCCCCACACAAAAAGGCAAGTACTACACGGTCTGCGCCTAGAGATGGTTCAATTACATAAGGAACGTAGCGTTTATTTGCTCCATCATCAAAATAAGTCATCTCTTGTCCTGAAGTAGTCTGATGCTGCGTTAAGTCATAATCCGTACGGTCTGCAATTCCCCATAATTCTCCCCATCCAAATGGGAACAAGAATTCAATATCAGTTGTAGCCTTAGAGTAGAAAGATAGTTCCTCTGCATCATGGTCTCTTACACGCATTTCTTCTTCTTTCATACCAAGGGCTAATAACCAATCAATACAAAATTGCTTCCAATATGCAAACCACTCTAAATCTGTATCTGGTTCACAGAAGAATTCCAACTCCATTTGCTCAAATTCTCGTGTACGGAAAGTAAAGTTACCTGGTGTAATCTCGTTACGGAATGATTTTCCCACTTGACCAATTCCAAATGGAATCTTCTTTCTTGATGTTCGTTGTACATTCTTAAAGTTTACAAAAATACCTTGTGCTGTTTCTGGTCTTAAGTAAACTGTATTCTTAGCGTCTTCTGTTACCCCTTGAAATGTCTTAAACATTAAGTTAAATTGACGAATATCTGTAAAGTTGTGTTTTCCACAAGTTGGACACTCCACATGTTTGTCATCAATAAATCCTTTCATCTTCTCTTGAGGCCAAGCATCCACCGCTTCTTCTAATATTATATTATGTTCAGCTGCATAATCTTCAATAATTTTATCAGCACGAAAACGTTCATGACATTCTTTACAATCCATAAGTGGATCAGAAAATCCTTGCAAATGACCAGAAGCAACCCAAGTCTGTGGGTTCATTAAGATTGCACAATCTACACCTACATTATGAGGATTCTCCATTATGAATTTCTGCCACCATGCTTTCTTCACATTATTCTTAAGCTCTACTCCTAGGTTCCCATAATCCCATGTATTGGCAAGACCTCCATAGATTTCTGAACCTGGATATACAAATCCTCTTGATTTGGCAAGTGCTACAATTTTCTCCATTGACTTTTCCATTCTTAATAACCATACCTTTCTCTTAATATACCACTACTACTTGACCTACAAATGCATTGGAATTGACATTCTTATCATCCGTTAATAGAAGTCCTTCTGTATAATATTTTATTTTATTCGGTGTACGAACTACTAATTGTTCATCGCTAATTACAACGGTATATTCTTCAAATAATTCTTGGGAAAGTTGTGAGTAGGAATAAGTATCATCAGTACTATTACTTACTAATACAATATCTTTCTCCAAATATCCGTCCCCTAAAGCTTCCGCCATACTTCCCACAAATAAAAGATGGCTATTAAAATCCACATAATCTTGTGCACTTGCATAAGTCATGACTGCTTCTGCCACCTGTGACTCTACATTAAGGGATGTAAGTTGTATATTTGCATCCTCATCAGAGCTAATGATTCCCTTACTCAAATTATAGGCATCTACTTCTTCTTGTATCATAACCTGTAATGCATATTTATCATATTCCAACTCATTAAATGGCTCTACCATTACATGGGTGATTTGCTCATCTTTTGTAATAATAAGTGTAGTGGATTCCGCTGTTAAATCTTGACCACACCCTGTTATCCCAATTACTAGAAGCAATAGTACTACAAGCTTGCTATATTGTTTCATCCTTTTCTCCATTCTTAATGCAATGTCTTACTCATTATATCGGAGTTATCTATTATTTTCAACTTATTTTTCTATGTAGTTATAATGTTGTCAAAATGCAGACTGATCCGCCTCGGATTTTATATGATGGCATGTATGCCACTATATGATGGCATGTATGCCACTATCTTATCATTGTAGGCTGAGGTATCTACTTCTTTCTGTACCTGCTGGTATGTGTTTTTTCTGGCTCAGCTTTATTTGGGTAGGAAAATTACTATGTTAACATTGTAGACAGAGGTATCTACTTCTTTCTGCACCTGCTGGTATGTGTTTTTTCTGGCTCAGCATTATTTGGGAAGGAAAACCAAAACTCGCTCCGCTCAAACAATTGGTTTTCCTTCCCTGCATTCGCCAGAAAATACACATACCTTACCGCAAAGGTTCAGAAAGAAGTAGATACCCCTGTCTACAATCTCCACACTGTGGGAAAACACACTTGTCATGCGAGCACCAGCTAAACATCTAGGCGAACTTCTGGCTGTAATACGCCACATTACAGCCACAATCGCCGTCATATTATTTCCACAAATCCACCTCCTATTCCATCACATTATTCCCGAGAAATCACACTATTCCCACAGATTCATCATTTTATACCA
>JAWXVE010000112.1:0-3768 GCA_044425575.1 Eubacteriales bacterium
GTATCCGTTGTGGTATCCGTTGTGGTAGTATCTGTTGTGGTGTCATCATTACCCTCAACTGGTGTAGAATCTACCGTGTTACCACCTGATTCTACATTTTCTTCTACTACTGGTGTCTCCTGTGTCTCACTGCTCCCTTGTTCTTCACTAACTGGTGTTGCATCTGGTTCACTAGCGTAAGCAAACATTTGTGAGCTTATTAAAGAACATGCTAGTAAAATGGCAAATAACCTCTTTTTCATCCTTTTTCTCCTTTTGTGTTATTATGAATAAGGTCCATCTTATTATAAATACTTTTCTTGACTCTCTTGAGCATTTGGTACTTCTGACTTCTTCACTTCTTCTCCCACCTTCTCCACAACTGCTTTATCCTTGCGAATAACAAAGAAGAAGATTAAAATCCCATAAATCACAAGTCCGATGCAAGATACGACCAGTCCCATTGCAAAGTAAGGATATTGCATGGTAAGTATAGTGGTGCCAGCCGATACAATCATCAGGCTATCTGATTCCATTATCTCCTGTGATGGAACGAAACAATCTAAAAAGGCAAGATTGGTGTTCACATTGTCATAATCACTTTCAATGATTACTTCATCAAAATCATAAGTAATTGTAATTGGAACAATGGTACGTTCTGGCAATCCATTCGGCTCTAAATCGAACACTTCATTCAGGAATTCCAGTAAGTCTTCATGACCAGTAGTAATATAGTAGAATACTGGATTGAATCCAATAAAGATTAAATTCTCATTTTCATTCGTACCCACATAGGCTAAGTTTGTTTGCGTATCATAGAAGGAAGTCTTTAAACGTGTGGTTAATCCTGATAGATACACCGTATTCCACACTGCATAATCATCTGTATTAAATGGCAATTTAAACTGGGAAGTATCATCCTTTTCAAATACTGGGAAAGTTTCTGTAAATGCAATAAATTGTGCGTATACACCTAAGAATTCATTCTTCCCTGTTAATCGATCTACCGGAATATTTTGCATATCAATGTAGATCTGTGTGCCATTGGTAGCAAGTTGATCTAACATCTCTTCTACCATTTCTTTGTCTTCATAGTCGAAGGCTGATAAGTAAATCTTACTATATCCTTCTAACTCTTCATAGGTGTAGTCATCTAGTAAATCACTTTTCCCCTGAATGAATTGAGGATAGATATAAGAGATATATTGGCTATCTCGTCCAATGGCAATGCAATCAGAGGAAACCAGTGTGCCATATTGTCCAGTTACTTCTTCATATTTCAGCAAAATTACTGAATCATTCTCTATAGCGAGAGTATACCCAACTGATTCTGCCGCATAATCAAAAAAACTTCTCGACTCTTCTGGGATTTGAGCTTTATCCACTAATACGGTGTCATCACCTAACTCGAGCAAACGGTCAAACATATAGAAATAGAAACCATTATCAAATGCTTCATTAATCTGCACAATGTTATCCACAGTCTTGGCACCTTGGAATGCCCATCCAAAGGAGTAATGCGTAGTATTCTCGAAACCATCCTTGCTTAAGTAATAACTAGGCAAAGAACCAAATAAACTCCCATCTATAATGGCTAGACGATTACCTGTAAGTTCAATGGCATCTGGTAAAAGTATCTCTTGAGCGCTAGTCTCAACTCGCATTTCTACTGGTTGTGAAGACTCCTCCATCACAAAACCAAATGAAGGGATACTATCCACTACCATTAGCAAGACAAAGATAGCAAGCACAGACTTCCGTAACTTGTTCCAATAAATCAATGCCATAAATATAAAGCACGTTGCCATGGGGATAAAACGTTGCATCCAAAACACTTGACTAAGTGGTAATAACTCTATAACTGGCGTCACTACTGTAGTTGTACTAAAAAAGATTAATAATCCTGCTAAAAACCCTGGCATAGTCTTACGATTGGCACTAATAAATCCAATTACACAAACGATAAACAATCCTAATCCAAAATAAAAAACATCCAACTGTCCAATTCGATAAAATGGATTCAGTGATAAATATGCTTCTTGAGCCCAGCTACTAATTGTAGAAACAGAAGATTCCGAAGATTGTGAAACTAATCCTCCCGTCAATCCTGTGACTAATAAAATCCCTGCTAGAATATATCCATTGATGGAAAAGAGCAAAAAGATTAAATGTTTCGACCATTGTCTAGTTGCACATGCATGAATGAGCAAGTATAGGAAAATGGAAACGCCTACCATTGCCGCAATCATAAAGTGGGATGTAGTAATTACAAATAATAATAATGAAATGTAAATCAGACTTCTCTTCTTGCCCATTTCCAAGTAACCATGTACTTGATAAAACACAAGGGGCAATAAAGCTGATATAAAAATTCTTGGTATATTTCCTTCTGAGAAAAACACCCGCAGATTATCTGGAGCGAAGAAATACAATGTTCCTATTAAAAACACAGAGACATAGCTACTATAATCCTTAGCGAACTTATACCATCCGTACATGTTGATTACATACGCAAGTCCAGCAAATACAAGAAATGCATTGTAGATATCTAGGCGAAGTACAATCTGCACAACGGCTACCACATAATAAGAAAACGGCGGCCAATATCGAAATAATTCAATGGAATTGTACCAAGATGGGGCATACATGGGATACCATACACCTGCCCTTAATGCTTCTACTAGATAATTAATCTTATATAAGTGACCATACACATCACTTCCTTCTGGATAAGCATTATTAATATATAAAACCATTGCAAATCCAACACCAACTACAATGGACAAAACTAAAAAAACAACGCGCCAAATTATTTCTGTGCCCTTACTCTTACTGTTCATTCATTTACTCCAAAATTGTATTTTAAATATTATCGGACTTTTTCTCCTGTAACTTTACATCAAGTCCAAAGAAGGTAATCCATCTCGTTCTAATTCTTCCATAATATCATCTACCGGATTTAACTCATTGCGATTTGCTTGAACGATTTCTCGACAATTTGACAAGGATTCATACAACCCATTGTAGTGAGCCGATGATGTGTCAATGCCATGAGAGATAATATTCTCAACATTTAGCAACATCTCATCTGTATATTGCATAGCAGATGCTTTAACTGCATTTGCCTCCATAGTTGCATTGTCAAGAATCTCTTGAGCCTGTCTAGTTGCCAAATCAACCACTTCATTAGCTTGTGCATAAGCTTGTTGCATAATCTCATGTTCATTAATCAACTCATTTGTATGAAGTGTTGCCTCATTAATAAGAGCCTCTGCTTTGGCACGAGCATCGTTTATAATTGCTTCACGATTGATGATCAACTTCTGATAACGCTTGATTTCCTCAGGCGTCTTCTTCCTTAATTCTAATAAAAGTTCATCTACTTCATTCTTATCCACAATAATCTTAGAATTTGAAAATGCTTGAAACTTACAACTTGCAATGTAATCTTCAATTTCATCAATTAATTGTTCAATACGACTCTCCACCTTCATGTATACTCTCCTTCTCCTCTTCCTTGAGTTGTCTCATGTATTATTGCTTCGACTTGGTGATACCATACTTATCATAAATCAGCTGTTCCACAAATCGAGGAACACATTGTGATATATCTCCGCCAAAGCTTGCAATTTCCTTAATACTAGACGAGCTTAAATACGCATATTCTAAACTAGTTGTTAAAAATATGGTGTCCAACTGTTTTCCTGACAATTGTCGATTTGTTTGAGCAATTTGTAACTCATATTCAAAATATGTTATAGCTCGTAAACCTCTTACCACAACATGAAC
>JAWXVE010000031.1:0-23899 GCA_044425575.1 Eubacteriales bacterium
CAGTTCCTTCATGAGTATCACCAATTTTGTAATTAACGCCAGTGTAGTATAAGATACGCTCTGTAAGAGTTGTCTTACCTGCATCAATATGCGCCATAATACCTATATTTCTTGTTCTCTCTAATGGATATTGTCTTCCAGCCAAAGCTTTTCCCTCCTTTAGAATCTGTAGTGAGCAAAAGCTTTATTTGCTTCAGCCATTTTATGCATGTCTTCTTTCTTCTTTACTGAAGCGCCTGTATTATTAGAGGCATCAAGAAGTTCATTTGCTAATCTTTCTTCCATTGTTTTTTCTCCTCTTTTACGAGAATACAATGTTAACCAACGAAGTGCAAGTGCTTGACGTCTTTCTACTCTAACTTCAATTGGTACTTGGTAAGTTGCTCCACCAATACGTCTTGCTTTAACCTCTAAAACAGGCATGATGTTACTCATAGCCTCTTCAAATACATCGATTGCAGCTTTATCGCTTTTGGCTTCAACTCTTTTGAATGCTCCATATACAATCTTTTGTGCTACTCCACGTTTACCATCTAACATAATGTTATTGATAAGTTTTGTAACAACCTTGTTATTGTATAAAGGATCCGCTAATACATCTCTTTTCTGAATATGTCCTTTACGTGGCACGGTTCTTCCCTCCTTATTATACTGTTTAATAGATCATCGGTACTCACAATAATAAATGTGTTCGCGCTGTCTTACTTATCTAAGCACTGAAAATATAGTTCTAAACAGGTACTTTTGAATCTGAATCCAACACTAACTTTTGTTTAACTGTGGTACAAGCAATTTCGTTCATGTGAACTATTTTGCTGCTTTTGGTCTCTTAGCACCATATTTCGAACGAGCTTGTCTTCTGTTCGCAACTCCAGCAGTATCAAGTGTTCCACGAATAATGTGGTACCTTGTACCAGGTAAGTCTTTTACTCTACCTCCTCTAATAAGAACAACGCTATGCTCTTGTAAGTTATGGCCTTCTCCTGGAATGTAACTTGTTACTTCTACTCCATTTGAAAGACGAACTCTAGCGATTTTTCTCATAGCAGAGTTAGGTTTTTTAGGCGTAGCTGTCTTAACAGCTGTACAAACACCTCTTTTTTGTGGTGCTGAAGCATCTGTTGCTCTTTTGTGAAGAGAGTTATATCCCTTTTGTAACGCTGGAGCAGTAGACTTCTTAACTGATGTTTGTCTTCCTTTTCTAACTAACTGGTTAAATGTTGGCATTCTGATTCACCTCCTGTGATATTATTTGTTTGCGCATACATGAGATTGCTCCCATGCATGCTAGAATATTATACTCGTCTACAGATTGATTTGTCAATATATATTTTTAATCCTCAAGGATATCTTCAAAATCTGCAAAGTCGCTTGCGTCCTCTGAATCAACTTCTTCTATATTATCCTCTTCTGTAAATAAGTCTTCTTCTTCATTTACCACTTGACTTTCCAATTCGATTTCATACTCATCTTCATCAATGGAATCAACCATGGTATCTGTGTCTAATGCAACGCCTCGGTAGCGTTTCATTCCTGTTCCTGCTGGAATTAGCTTACCAATAATTACATTTTCTTTTAAGCCAATTAGTGGATCTACTTTTCCTTTAATAGCAGCATCTGTTAATACTTTTGTAGTCTCTTGGAAGGATGCAGCTGATAAGAAGGAATTCGTAGCAAGTGACGCTTTGGTAATTCCAAGTAACACTTTCTGGCCTTCTACTAAGTCCAAGCCTTCACTGGCAAGTCTTTCATTTGTATCTTCATAATCTAATACATCAATTAATGTTCCTGGCAAGTAATCAGAGTCTCCATTATCTTCCACACGGATCTTTTTCAGCATCTGACGCACAATTACTTCAATATGCTTATCGTTGATTTCTACACCTTGTAAACGATATACACGTTGTACTTCTTGAATCATGTAATCTTGAACAGCACGTACACCCTTGATTTTCAATAAGTCATGCGGGTAAATGCTACCTTCTGTTAATTCATCACCTGCTTCTAGTACTTGGCCATCTGTAATTTTAATGCGAGAGCCATACGGAATTAAATATGCTTTTGATTCCCCGGTTTCGTCATTGGTAATAATCACTTCGCGCTTTTTCTTGGTGTCTTTAATAGTTGCCACTCCGCCAAATTCAGCAATAATTGCAAGTCCTTTCGGCTTTCTAGCTTCAAAAAGTTCTTCTACACGAGGAAGACCTTGCGTAATGTCATCGCCTGCAATACCACCAGTATGGAATGTACGCATTGTAAGCTGAGTTCCTGGCTCACCAATGGATTGTGCCGCAATAATTCCTACTGCTTCACCTACTTGTACTGGCTCTCCTGTTGCCATGTTAGCGCCGTAGCACTTTGCACAAATACCATTATGTGATTTACATGTTAAAATGGTACGAATCTTTGCTTCTTCTAATGGTTCTCCATGTTCATTTACAGCAAATGCCATAACTTCTGCTGCACGTTTTGGTGTAATCATATGATTGCGTTTTACAATAATACTACCGTCTTTACGCTTTAAGTCTTCACACGTATAACGTCCTGTGATTCGGTCTTGAAGACCTTCTATGGTTTCTTTTCCATCCATGAATGCTTTTACTACCATTCCTGAAATCTCATCTCTGCCTTCGCAGCAATCAATGTCACGGATAATTAACTCTTGCGATACATCTACAAGACGTCTTGTTAAATAACCTGAATCCGCTGTACGTAACGCTGTATCGGCAAGACCTTTACGAGCACCATGGGCAGACATAAAGTATTCTAATACATCAAGTCCTTCACGGAAGTTTGATTTAATTGGTAGCTCAATGGTACGTCCTGTTGTATCTGCCATAAGTCCACGCATACCAGCAAGCTGTTTAATCTGTTGGTTGGAGCCACGGGCACCTGAGTCAGCCATCATGAAGATGTTGTTATATTGATCAAGTCCATCTAATAATACCTTGGTTAAGTTCTTATCTGTCTCATTCCATGTTTCCACTACTGCACGATAGCGTTCTTCTTCTGTAATAAGTCCACGTCTATAATTCATTGTGATTCGATCCACAGTTGCTTGGGCTTCATCTAACATCTCTTTCTTAGCAGATGGTACGGTCATATCAGAGATTGATACGGTCATAGCAGCTCTAGTAGAATATTTATATCCCATTGACTTAATATCATCAAGCACTTCTGCAGTAATAGTTGCTCCGTGAGTATTAATAACTTTTTCTAGAATCTGCTTTAATCCCTTTTTGCCTACGTGGAAATCCACTTCTAGAGACAATGCTTCCTCAGGATTGCTACGGTCTACAAATCCTAAATCCTGTGGCAAGATTTCGTTAAAGATAAAACGACCCATGGTAGATTCCACATTACCTGTAATCACTTCACCACTTGGCATTACCTTACTCATTCTCACTCGAATCTTAGAATGTAATGTAATTGCTTTATTTTCATAAGCAAGAATTGCTTCATTTACATTTTTAAAATATTTACCTTCCCCTAAAGCACCTGGTCGTTCTTGTGTTAAATAATAAATACCAAGCACCATATCTTGTGACGGCACTGCTACTGGTCCACCATCCGAAGGTTTTAATAAGTTGTTTGGAGAGAGTAGTAAGAATCTACACTCTGCTTGTGCCTCTACCGATAATGGAAGATGCACAGCCATTTGGTCCCCATCAAAATCGGCGTTATAAGCTGTACACACAAGTGGGTGTAACTTAATTGCCTTACCTTCTACAAGGATTGGTTCAAATGCCTGAATACCAAGACGATGGAGCGTTGGTGCACGGTTCAACATAACAGGATGCTCTTTAATTACTTCTTCTAAAATATCCCATACGCTAGGGTCAAGTCGCTCTACTAACTTCTTAGCATTTTTAATATTCTGTGAAATTTCTCTGGAACAAAGTTCCTTCATAACAAATGGTTTGAATAGCTCAATTGCCATCTCTTTTGGTAATCCACATTGATATATTTTCAATTCTGGTCCTACTACAATAACTGAACGTCCTGAATAATCTACACGTTTTCCAAGTAGATTTTGACGGAAACGTCCCGATTTTCCTTTTAACATATCAGAAAGAGACTTTAATGCTCGATTACCTGGCCCTGTTACAGGACGCCCTCTACGACCATTATCAATTAATGCATCTACTGCTTCTTGCAACATTCTCTTTTCATTGCGAACAATAATATCTGGTGCACCAAGTTCTAATAATCTTTTCAGACGGTTGTTACGGTTAATAATTCTGCGATATAAATCATTCAAGTCCGAAGTAGCAAATCTACCACCATCTAATTGTACCATTGGTCGTAAATCTGGTGGAATCACTGGAACCACTTCCATGACCATCCATTCTGGCTTATTGCCAGACTCTCTAAATGCTTCGATTACTTCTAATCTTTTAATAATTCTAGCTCTCTTCTGACCTGTTGAATCTTTCAGTGCAGCCTTTAACTCAGTGCCTTCTTCTTCTAGTTTAATGGCTTGGAGCAATTCCTTGATGGACTCTGCACCCATGCCAACTCGGAAATCTCTTCCCCAGGTCTCTCTTGCATCTTGGTATTCTTTCTCCGTTAACACTTGCTTGTATTGTAAATCAGTATTAGCAGGGTCTAATACAATATAAGATGCAAAATATAATACTTTTTCTAGCACTCTTGGTGATAAATCAAGGATAAGTCCCATTCTACTTGGAATTCCTTTGAAATACCAGATATGCGATACAGGTGTTGCTAATTCAATAGACCCCATTCGCTCTCTACGTACGTTGGCTTTTGTTACTTCAACGCCACAACGATCACAAACAACACCCTTATATCTAATCTTTTTATATTTACCACAATGGCATTCCCAATCTTTATTTGGTCCAAATATTTTCTCACAGAACAAACCTTCTTTCTCAGGTTTTAGTGTTCTGTAATTAATTGTCTCTGGCTTTAATACTTCACCTCTAGACCACTCTCTAATCTTTTCCGGTGATGCAAGACCAATCTTGATTGCATCAAATGTCATTGGTTGATAAGCTTCTTGATTCATTTCCGACATTTTGGCACTCCTTCCAATCATTTCTGATTATAACCTTCTATTCTTCCATCATTTCATCTGCTTCTTTATCATACTCACCGGTACTTACTAGTTCACCGCTATCAGCATCAAATTCTTCCTTCTGATAACCCATAGCTCCAAGAGCATCTGAATCTGCATCGTATTTCTGGTCGTCTCCTGCTAGTTCTTTGATGAAAGTAGTATCTCCATAGTCAATTGATTCTGTTATTTCCACTTCAGTTCGATCTTCGCGCAACACTTTTACATCTAATCCTAATGACTGTAGTTCTTTTAGTAATACTTTAAATGATTCAGGAATACCAGGCTCAGGAATATTCTCTCCCTTAATGATTGCTTCGTATGTTTTCACACGACCAATCACATCATCCGACTTCACTGTTAAAATCTCTTGCAAGGTATAAGATGCACCGTATGCCTCAAGCGCCCATACTTCCATTTCTCCAAATCTTTGTCCACCAAATTGAGCTTTTCCTCCTAGTGGCTGTTGAGTAACTAACGAGTAAGGCCCTGTAGAACGAGCATGAATCTTATCATCTACTAAATGGTGAAGTTTCAAGTAGTGCATATGTCCAATGGTAACTGCACTGTCAAAATACTCCCCAGTTCTACCATCACGTAAGCGTACTTTTCCATCACGTGAAAGTGGCACTCCTTTCCATAAGTTGCGGTATTCACGATTCTCAGACAAGTACTCTACTACTTCTGGCAATAATTCAGAACTATACTTCTTTTCAAACTCATTCCATTCCATATTTACATAGTCATTGGCAAGGTCTAAGGTATCCATAATATCGCCTTCCTTCGCACCGTCAAATACTGGTGTAGCAACATTAAATCCAAGTGCCTTAGAAGCAAGTGATAAATGGATTTCTAGTACCTGTCCGATATTCATACGAGATGGCACACCTAATGGATTAAGTACAATATCTAACGGACGTCCATTTGGCAAGTATGGCATATCTTCTACTGGTAATACGCGTGATACAACACCCTTATTACCATGGCGACCAGCCATCTTATCTCCAACCGATATTTTTCTCTTTTGGGCAATATAAATGCGAACCGATTGATTTACACCAGGTGATAAATCGCTTCCTGTTTCTCTTGTAAACACCTTGGCATCTACAATAATACCGTATTCCCCATGAGGTACTTTAAGGGACGTATCACGTACTTCACGCGCTTTTTCTCCAAAAATAGCACGTAATAATCGCTCTTCTGCTGTTAATTCCGTCTCACCTTTAGGTGTTACTTTACCAACTAAAATATCTCCTGCGCGTACTTCTGCACCAATGCGGATAATTCCACGGTCATCTAAATCTTTAAGTGCCTCGTCACCTACACCTGGTACATCTCTGGTGATTTCTTCAGGCCCTAACTTCGTATCACGAGCTTCTGCTTCATATTCTTCAATATGAACAGAAGTATAGACATCCTCCTGAACAAGTCGTTCACTAAGTAGTACCGCATCCTCATAATTATAACCTTCCCATGTCATAAATCCAATCAATGGGTTCTTACCAAGTGCTAATTCACCTAATTGAGTCGATGGACCATCTGCAATCACTTGTCCTTCTTCAACACGTTCTCCCTTAGACACGATTGGTTTCTGGTTGTAACAGTTGGATTGGTTACTTCTTGTAAATTTGCTTAAATGATACTCTTCCTTGGAACCATCATCACATGCAACTGTAATATATTCCGCTGACACATAAGTTACTACACCTGATTTATTGGCAACTGCGCACACACCTGAATCCACGGCAGCCTTTGGTTCCATACCAGTACCGACTACTGGTGCCTCTGTTAATAGAAGTGGAACTGCTTGACGTTGCATGTTGGAACCCATAAGTGCACGGTTCGCATCATCATTTTCAAGGAATGGAATTAATGCTGTAGCAACAGAAAATACCATCTTAGGTGATACGTCCATATAATCAAATCTTGCTCTTGGGTACTCTTGGGTTTCTTCTAGATAACGACCCGACACTGTTTTACGCACAAAGTGTCCATTCTCATCTAAACTTTCATTGGCTTGTGCCACATGGTAATTATCTTCCTCATCCGCTGTCATATAAACTACTTGATCTGTTACGCGAGGATTTTCTGGATCCGATTTATCAATAAGTCGATATGGTGCTTCAATAAAACCATATTCGTTAATTCTCGCATAAGTTGCAAGGGAGTTAATGAGTCCAATGTTTGGACCTTCAGGCGTCTCAATTGGACACATTCTTCCATAATGCGAATAATGTACGTCACGCACTTCGAATCCTGCACGATCTCTAGAAAGTCCGCCTGGACCTAATGCCGACAGACGTCTCTTATGAGTCAACTCACCTAATGGATTATTCTGATCCATAAATTGTGATAGCTGAGAAGAACCAAAGAATTCTTTCACAGCAGCCTGTACTGGTTTAATATTCACAAGAACTTGTGGAGAAATCTCTTCTGCATCATGAGTTGTCATTCTCTCACGCACAACACGTTCTAGTCTCGATAAACCAATACGATATTGATTCTGTAATAATTCGCCAACTGCACGAATACGTCTATTTCCTAAATGGTCAATATCATCTGCATTTCCAATTCCATATTCTAAGTGAATATTATAATTGATTGCAGCCAAAATATCATTCTTGGTAATATGCTTTGGAATTAATTCTGATACTCTCGCCTTAATTGCACCTGCTAATTCCTCGGGATTCTCAGCATATTCTGTTAAAATCGCTTCTAATGCAGGATAATATACTAATTCTGTAATACCCAATTCTTTTGGGTTGCAGTCCACATATGTGGTTAGGTCTACCATCATATTAGAAAGAACTTTTGTATTTCGTTCTTCTGCTTGAATCAAGACATATGGAATTGCCGCATTTTGGATTTGATCTGCTAGTTCTACTGTAATAGTATCTCCTGCACTAGCAATCAATTCTCCTGTTGCAAGATCTACTACATCTTCTGCAAGAATTTGATTCTTGACACGATTTCTAAGAGCTAACTTCTTATTAAACTTGTAGCGTCCTACTTTGGCAAGGTCGTATCTTCTAGGATCAAAGAACATGGAAGTAATTAAACTTTCAGCACTTTCCACTGATAACGGTTCACCTGGACGTATTTTCTTATATAACTCTAATAGACCTTCCTGATAATTCTCAGAAACGTCTTTGGAAAAACTAGCTTCGATCTTTGGTTCATCCCCAAATAATTCTCGAATCTCATCGTTGCTTCCAACTCCTAATGCACGAATTAACACTGAAATTGGAACTTTTCTTGTTCTATCTACACGTACGTAAAATACGTCATTGGAATCTGTTTCAAACTCTAACCAAGCACCACGGTTAGGAATTACAGTGGAAGAATATAATTCTTTACCAATTTTATCATGACCAATAGCATAGTAGATACCTGGTGAACGCACTAATTGGCTAACGATTACACGTTCTGCCCCATTAATTACGAATGTTCCCGTATCTGTCATAATTGGAAGGTCACCCATGTAGATATCATGTTCATTGATTTCTACTTTTTCTTTGCTGTAAAGTCGAACTTTCACCTTCAAAGGTGCCGCATATGTTGCATCCCTCTCCTTACACTCTTCAATAGAATATTTCACTTCAGTCTTGCATAATTCGAAGTCAACAAATTCTAAGCTCATGTGTCCGCTGTAGTCAGCAATTGGAGAGATATCACGAAAGACTTCTCGTAACCCATCATCTAAGAACCACTCATAAGAATCCTTTTGGACTTCTATCAAGTTAGGCATTTCTAAGACTTCTTTTTGTCGTGAATAGCTCATACGTTGGTTTTTTCCCGTGGTAATCGGACGTATTCTGTTCTTTTCCATTGACATTTCACTCCGTTCATTATATTTTACGACCTCTCTATCTGCTCTCGCATAGGCCTAGCACACCACAATAGTGCACTATCCATAATAACACAAGTCTTTTTAGTCGTCAATTACTTTTTCAATATTTTTCCTGTTGTGCAATCTCTCCATTTCCCCGACAAATAAAAAGCACTCTTAACTGTATACACAATCAAGAGTGCTTTATTATAATCTGAATTATTTAACAGTTGCTTTCGCGCCTTCGCCTTCTAACAACTTAACAATTCCATCAGCTTCTTCTTTTGAAACTGCTTCTTTAACAAGCTTTGGTGCTGAATCAACAACATCTTTCGCTTCTTTCAATCCAAGTCCTGTGATTTCACGAACAACTTTGATTACTTTAACTTTGTTAGGACCTACTTCTGTAAGTTCTACGTCAAATTCTGTCTTTTCTTCTGCTGCTTCACCTGCTCCAGCTGCTGCTACTACAACGCCTGCTGCTGCAGATACACCAAATTCTTCTTCACATGCTTTTACTAAATCATTTAATTCTAATACTGTAAGTTCTTTAATCGCATCAATTAATTCTTGAGTAGATAATTTTGCCATTTTTAATTCCTCCATTTAATATAATTTGTTATTATTGTGTTATACTTCTTATTCTGCCGCGTTCTTTTCTGCCAATTGGTTCATGACGCGAGCAAAGTTGGTAATAGGTGATTGGATACTTCCAAGTAATTTGGAAAGTAATTCTTCTCTCGCTGGGATACTTGCAATTGCTGCCATTCCCTTAGCATCGTAAACTACACCTTCTACCACACCAGCTTTAATCTCAAGTGCTGGGGCTGTTTTCGCAAACTTGCTAAGAATTCTAGCAGGTGCTGTTGCATCTGTCTTCGAAATAGCAATTGCACTTGGTCCTGCTAAATATGGAGCTAGCGCTTCAAATTCAGTTCCCTTGAATGCAAAGTTCATCATTGTGTTCTTGTATACTTTGTAGGTCACACCAGCTTCACGTAATTCTCTACGTAATCTTGTGTCTTCTTCTACTGTAAGCCCACGGTGATCAACTAATACTGCTGTTTGAGCGCCTTCCATGCACTCAGCAATTTCTGCAACGATTGGTTGTTTCAATTCAACTTTAGCCATTTTCTTCCTCCTTATATAATAATTGCCGATGGAGTCTTCTAATTAAAAAACCCCCTTGTATGCAACGCAGACAAAAGGGTTATCGTTTCAACATAAAACTCATAATCCTCGGTAGGCGATACTCTTACGTCTTGCGACACCTACTGTCTTCGGCATGGTCTTTTAGACCTCGTATAGAATAACACCTTTCCACCCTAGTGTCAATAGGTTTGTAGAATATTCCCATTTTCATCGATGGTAATATTAGGTGATATGCTTTCCATATAAGCATAAAATGCGCTAGATTCATTAGAAGTCATTGCATACACTTTACAATTCCCTTGTCTAGCTGGGATAAGAGAGAGATTCTCAATTCCATCTGGTGTAACTTCTATTTTTAAGAGAGCCGTTTCTCCTACTCCAGAATTAAATAAGAAGTTCCCCAAACTGTACACAACCGGAACCCCATCTATGTAGTCAATTGGTTGCATGCAATGGGAATGTGCCCCTACGATTAAATCCGCTCCTGCATCTACTATACTTTGAGCATGATCTTGTTGCTTCCAATTAAGTTCATCAGTCCCTTCTACTCCCCAGTGTACAAATACAATTACTACATCTACTTCTTCTTTCATAATACGTATTTGATTCTCTAGGTTAGTAGTGTCAAGACATCGGAAAACTCCAGATAAACTCTCCGTTGCACCTCTTGTATCAGGATTTTCATACCCTTCAATCTCGGTTGCCGCTACAATCCCAACCTTTACGCCATTTATCTCATAATAAGCTGGAGCGCTTGCTTCGTCTAGATTAACTCCTGCACCAATACGGTCAATTCCCGCTGCATCTAATGCAGCAAGTGTATCTGTTAGTCCCACTTCTCCATAATCAAATACATGATTATTGGCTATTGATACTAAATCTACACCAATGTCATGTAACAGATTCGCATAGGCCGGGTCTGCTCGAAAAGTAAAAGTTTTTCCCTCTAAAGGTTCGCCTCTTAACGTATATGGAAATTCATTATTCAGTGCACAAATGTCTGCCCCTATCATTTCCCCAAGAATTGCTTCGTCAATAGAATCCAAGATTCCATCTTCTTGCAACAATATATTGGCCATTATGGCATAATCTGGATCCAGCAGGAAATCTCCTCCAAAAATAAGGGTCACTTCCTCATCTATGACAAGAATTTCTTCTTCGTTATTTTCTTCTTCCGCTTCTTCTAGCACTTCATTTTCTTCACCAGTTGTGTGGGTAAGGGTTAAAACGGGCGGTGCCGTTTCTTCCCCACTCTGGATAAATTTCCACGCAAAAAGCGTTCCACCACCCAATGCAAATACAATTAAGAATGATAAGAAAAAGCTTGTGAGCAATTTATTTAATAATGACTTTTCTGCTTTTTTCACGAAAATACCTTTCTAGTCCACCATGCCAAAAAGGGGCGAATATTTTCGCCCCTCTCTAAGTTTCATTTAAAATTTAGCCGTGTTTACTTTCACACCAGGTCCCATAGTAGAAGCAAGTGTAATGCTTCTCAAGTACTGACCTTTTAATGCAGTTGGTTTTGCTTTTACAATTGCATCCATAATTGCCTTGAAGTTTTCTTCTAACTTCGCATTGTCAAAAGATACTTTTCCAACTGGAACGTGGATAATATTCGTCTTATCTAAACGATATTCAATCTTACCTGCTTTAATATCATTAATTGCTTTGGTAACATCCATTGTTACAGTACCAGCTTTTGGATTTGGCATTAAGCCTTTTGGTCCAAGTACTTTACCAAGTCGACCTACAACACCCATCATATCTGGAGTTGCTACTACTACGTCAAAGTCTAACCAACCGTCATTTTGGATTCTAGGGATTAACTCATCCCCTCCTACGTGATCTGCTCCTGCCGCTTCTGCTTCTGCAACTTTATCGCCTTTTGCAAATACTAAAACTCTTACTTTCTTACCTGTTCCGTTTGGAAGAACAACCGCTCCACGAATCTGTTGTTCTGCATGTCTTCCATCACACCCAGTTCTAATGTGAAGCTCAACTGTTTCATCGAACTTTGCACATGCTGTTTCTTTTACTAAACCAATTGCTTCTGCTGGATCATATGATACGCTACGATCTACTTTCTTCGCAACTTCATTATATTTCTTACCATGTTTCATTTCGTCTACCTCCTAGTGGTCATCGATACACTGCGCATCTCCCACATCTCCATTATTAATCTTCTACGGTGATTCCCATACTTCTAGCTGTTCCAGAAATCATACTCATTGCTGTTTCAAGGTTTGCTGCATTTAAATCTGGCATTTTAAGCTCTGCGATTTCTTGAATCTTTGCTTTTGAAATAGTTGCTACCTTAGTCTTATTTGGTACAGCTGATCCCGATTTAATATTACATGCTTTCTTAAGAAGTATCGCTGCCGGTGGAGTTTTGGTAACAAAACTAAAACTTCTATCCGCATATACTGTGATTACAACAGGAATGATTAAATCACCTTTATCTGCTGTTCTTGCGTTGAATTGTTTTGTAAATTCAACAATGTTTACACCGTGTTGTCCTAATGCTGGTCCAACTGGTGGTGCTGGTGTTGCTTTCCCTGCTGGGATTTGTAACTTAATATAACCTTCTACTTTCTTTGCCATATTCGGCACCTCCTAATAAATTGTGGTAGTTTTGGGGTTTAGCCCTCCCACTGTTCATACATCATCTATCCCTTAGGATTACTCCTATGAACTTCGTTTACTTGTTACTCTTGTGCGGTCTATTGAATCTTCTGTAACTCTGTAAAATCAATTTCAACTGGTGTTTCTCTTCCAAAGACCTCCACCAAAATGGTTGCCGTTTGCTTATGAGCATCAATACGTTGAATGTTTCCAACTTTATCTTTCCAAACACCGTCAATTACAGCAACTGTATCGTTCTCTGCAAATTGAACAACAACATCTTCTTTCTTCACTCCAAGGAACTTCATCTCATCCTCAGTGAGTGGCACTGGCTTGCTTCCTGGCCCAACAAATCCCGTTACACCTCTCGTATTCCTTACTACATACCATGTTTCATCATTCATTTCCATATTCAGCAAGACATATCCGGGGAAAAGTTTCTTCTCCACTGTCTTTCTTGCGCCATTCTTCACCTCAACCACATCTTGCATTGGTACACGCACTTCTATGATCTGCTCTTCTAAATGACGATTCTCAATTGTCTTATCAATATTGGCTTTCACCTTATTCTCATAACCTGAATAAGTATGCACTACATACCACTTCGTTTCTGCCATACAGTCTCCCTCGCTCCTACATCGTCAAGAAGTTAACACCATATTTGATAATCGTATCCAAAAAAGTGATAACCAAACCAAGTGCAACAGAAATCGTTACAACAGCAATTGATTGCTTTATCATCGCCGTTTTGTCTGGCCATGTGATTTTTTTAAATTCAGTCTTAACACCTTTGAAAAATGGGGTTTTGACTTCTTTTTCCTTCTTTGTTGTATCTCCCATGTTATCACTTCCCTTCCACTAATAAAAATTATTTAGTTTCTTTGTGCATTGTATGAGTTTTGCAGAATCTACAATATTTCTTAGTTTCCATTCTATCTGGATGAGCTTTCTTTTCCTTAGTCGTATTATAGTTACGTTGCTTGCATTCTGTACATGCTAAAGTAATCTTTGTGCGCATAATTCCACCTCCACGCTATCGCTATTATAATGTATTCGTTTCGCTTCTTTTAATTGAATTTTACAGCACAAAAAAAAGAGCTAATACTCGTCTCGAACTACAATATACCACATTGGACTTGCTCTGTCAATGGATTATCATGTAGTTTTTAACACTTTTTCACTATTTTTTCAATTATTTTGCTAATTTTATAGGTTATTTCTATCATTTCTCTTTACACTCATATATAGGAAGTGTTATCATTAATTATATATTTCTTTTATACATATTACAAGGGTTCTTACAAGAATGATTCTATAGAAAGGGGGATATTCCTATGGCATACAACTATGCATCTGTTCAAACTGCTTATAATTGCTTTTTACCATCTTATCAACCAAAGACTTCCTCAGCTCAAGACTCTCATAAGAAATCTGACCTGAAGAATATTTACAATGCTATACGCCAGATGTACAAGGATTCTCCCATCTATTTGTTAGATACTAGTATTGAGACGAAAGAGTCTGCCGTTGCATTGAAAGATACTGCATTGCAATTTGGCAATTCTCTTGCTTCTTTTGCAGAATTATCTAAAAATGATATTCTTGAGCATCAGATAGCTTATTCTAGTAACGAAGAAATTGCTACTGCAAAACTACTTTCAGCTTCTGATCATTCTGCTCAACCATTTGAATTAGAAGTACATTCATTGGCAAGTTCACAAGTAAATATTGGCTCCTTACTTACGTCAGACACAACTACTTTTCTTGAGAAGAAGCCATATATTTTCCACGTGTCATCCAATGATTATAATTACGAATTCTCTTTCCAGATAGGCAAGAACGATACCAATCTAGATGTACAGAATCGATTATCCAACTTGATTAATCATTCCAACATTGGTATTCATGCTTCTGTTATAGAAGAGGCTGCCGGACAAAGTGCATTACGTTTAGAATCCATGGCAACAGGAATAAGCGGAAGTAAGCACGAATTATTTAGCGTGTTTGGCACTCGCGATGAAGCAGAAGCTAGTAATGCTAAGTTCATCTCTTACTTTGGACTGAATCACACAACACAAAATCCCGAGAATTCTAGCTACTCTGTGAATGGTCAATTACGCTCCTCTACCTCGAATACCTTTCATACGGAGCAATCCTACGAAGTTACTTTAAGGGGAATTAGCCCACTTGACGGACTCACCACTACTATCGACACAAGATCCGATGTAAATGGACCATATAACGCCATTACTGATTTTGTACAAGAAGTAAATGATTTTGCAACTTATGTACAAGATTATAGCAAGCAATATCCCAAATCACTTTCACTACTTCGGGATATGAATGCGTCCTACCGCACCTACCAAGATGCATTTTCTTCTGTTGGAATCACCAAGGACGATAACGGTTCTATTAACATCGATAATACCATACTAGGAACTTCCTTACTTGATACATCTGAACATGAGAATATTTCTTATTTACGAAACTTTGCCAAGGACTTATCAAATGTTACGAAGAAAATTGCTATTCATCCTATGCAATATAGCGAGAATAAGATTATCGATTATAAACATCCACAGAAGTCTTTTGCTGCTGCCTATATCACAAGTGCATACAGCGGATTTCTATTCAATAGTTATTGCTAGAACATGGTTATGATTAGAATATAATTTGTATCAGAAAAAGAGATTGCCACTTACTGGACAATCTCTTTTCTTTTCATTATTATAGTAATTCACTTGCCATCATTAGGTCTACAATTTCTTCTAAAGAAGCATCTTCTGTATTCACAACTAATTCTGGATTTCTTGGAACTTCATAAGGACTAGAAATTCCTGTAAAGTTGGTGATTTCTCCTTTTCTAGCCTTTTGATATAAGTGTTTCACATCTCGTCGTTCACATTCCTCAATGGAAGTTGAAACGTAGATTTCACAGAAGTCATCTCCAATAATTGCTCTTGCATTTTCCCGGTCTTTTGCAAATGGTGAAATTACTGCAACTAATACAATAAGTCCTGCATCATTCATTAATTTACAAGTTTCTGCAATACGCCGAATATTCTC
Organism: Eubacteriales bacterium; assembly: GCA_044425575.1. Classification (GTDB taxonomy): domain Bacteria; phylum Bacillota; class Clostridia; order Lachnospirales; family Lachnospiraceae; genus JAWXVE01. Next base: position 15,753 of record JAWXVE010000031.1, read on the forward strand.
TACGCGATCACTTTCTGTGAATCCAAGATTATTATTTAATCCAATTCGAATATTATCCCCATCTAATAACATAGTGTGCTTTCCTGCAGATACAAGGGCTTTTTCAAAAGCATTGGCAATCGTAGATTTACCTGCACCAGATAATCCTGTAAACCAAAATGTTTTCGGTTTCTGATGTTTCTGGCCCGCACGAATCTCCTTGGTAATATCTGTATTTTGCCATGTTAGATTATCCGAACGATAGAGTGTGTGTTCTACAATTCCACATGCGGAAGTCATATTCGTCACACGATTCACTAAGATAAAACGTCCAAGTTCTTGGGTTCTAGCAAAGTCATCTATGACGATTTTCTCTGAGAGAGAAATATCACAATCCATTAAATCATTCTTCTTTGCCTGGGACTGGGAAATGTGTTGGCCCGTATTCACATCAATGCAATGGTGAATCTTAATAATCGTTGCTGGCATTGTCTTAGTACCAATCTTTAACAGGTAATTCCGTCCTACTACTAATTCACTATCATCCATCCACAATAATTGTGCACGAAATAGTCGCGTACTCCCAATTGCCTCATCCGTAGTAATGACACACCCTCTGGAACAATCGATTTCTCGGTCTAAGACTATGGTAATGGAATCTCCATCTTGGGCACAGTCTACTTCCTTGTCAAGGAGCAATAATTGCTTCACAATGGCAGTCTCACCACTTGGCAACACGCGCACTTCCTCGTTGACACTAATGGTTCCTTGTACTGCTTCCCCCTGAAATCCTCTAAAATTCAGATTCGGTCTGCTTACCCTTTGTACTGGCATAACAAAGGAATTCTGAGCACTTTCTTCTGCTACTTCAATCTCTTCTAAGTGTTGTAACAAAGTTGCTTCCTTATACCAGCTCATCACTTCTGACCGCTTCGTTACATTGTCACCTTCTGTAGCAGATACTGGAACAACGTGATTGCTTTTATGAGGAATCTGCTTCATTAATTCTACTATGTCTTGTTGGATGTTTCTGTATTCCTTCTCATTATACTCTATGAGATCCATCTTATTTACGGCAAATACAAAGTGACGAATTCCCATTAAAGCACAGATTCTGGCATGACGTCTTGTTTGCACAAGGATTCCTTTGGAAGCATCTACCAAGATAATCGCAAGTTGTGCAAAAGAAGCACCTACTGCCATATTTCTCGTATACTCTTCATGTCCTGGTGTATCTGCAACAATAAAACTTCTTCTCTCTGTATTAAAATAGCGATATGCCACATCAATAGTAATTCCTTGTTCTCTCTCCGCCATTAGCCCATCTAATAGAAGGGAGTAGTCAATTCCATCTGCACGACTACCTACTTTACTGTCTAAAATCAATGTGTTCTCTTGGTCTGCAAACAACAGCTTGGCATCGTACAACATATGTCCAATTAAAGTTGACTTTCCGTCATCTACACTACCACACGTAATAAACTTTAATAATCCTTTCACTAGAAGTACCCCTCTCTCTTTCGACGTTCCATGCTTCCTGTTGCCTCATGGTCAATGACTCGACTGGTGCGTTCCGAGGATACTGCTCCAAGAGTTTCCTCCACAATAGCCTCTAGACAGTCCGCCTCAGATTCCACTGCTCCAGTTAATGGATAACAACCTAATGTACGGAATCGTACTACTTTCTGTTGAATCTCTTCTCCCTCTAACAACTTCATACGATTGTCATCCACCATAATGATATTGTCATCGCGGAAAACCACAGGACGTTCTTTGGCATAATATAGGGGTACAATCTCAATATTTTCTCTCTCAATGTATTGCCAAATATCCTTCTCCGTCCAATTGGAAATAGGGAACACCCGCATACTTTCCCCTTTTTGAATCTGGGTGTTATACACATTCCATAACTCTGGCCGTTGATTCTTAGGATCCCATGCGTGTGCTTCATTGCGAAAAGAAAAGATTCGCTCCTTGGCACGAGACATTTCTTCATCACGTCTACCACCGCCAAATGCCGCTGTAAAACCGTACTTGTCCAATCCTTGCTTTAAAGCTTGTGTCTTCATAATATCTGTATAGGCACTACCGTGATCAAATGGGTTGATTCCTTGTTCCACACCTTCCTGATTGGTATAGACTAACATTTCAATCCCTTTTTCTTTGGCAATTCGATCACGAAACTCCACCATATCCTGAAACTTCCAGGTAGTATCAATATGCATGAATGGAAAAGGTGGCTTCTCTGGATAAAATGCTTTCATGGCTAAATGAAGCATAACCGAACTGTCCTTTCCAATGGAATAAAGCATAACAGGTTTCTCGCATTCTGCTGCCACTTCCCTCATAATATAGATTGCTTCTGCTTCTAACTGGTCTAAATGTGATTTCACTTCCATGATGTTACATCCTCTCCTATTTGTTCACTTGCCTGTAACTAACTAGATTCGATTCTTCTTTGAATTAATAATGTAAAATCCCTTATCATTCAGAGAATTCTCCCGATTGTATAACATAGGAGTATCATCCATTTGCATAAAAGTTGCCCCTGCTTCTTCTGCAATACATTGCATAGCTGCTGTATCCCATTCCATAGTTGGGTTGTGCCTATAATAAATCTCGGCTTCGCCCTTTGCCACAAGGCATCCTTTTAGCGAACTCCCCATTTTTATGAAATTGGTAAACTCATATTTCTTAATTAAATCTTCCATCTCTTGACACCCGTGAGAACCGCTCATGACTAGCTTCACTTGGGTTAAATCCTCTTGGGTAGACACTTGACATGCCGACTGTTCTCCCTTCGCATTCACATAGTAACTACCAAGACCTTCGCTTGCATAATACAATTCCTGCGTAGCTGGTACATAGATGACGCCCATAATGCTATGATGCTCATAGGAAAGTGCAATGTTCACTGTAAATTGTCCGTTTCGCTTTACGAACTCCTTGGTTCCATCTAGTGGATCCACAATAAAGCAATATGGATTGTTAAGACGCTCTAAGTTATCTTGCCCCTCTTCTGAAAGTATGGCATACTCAGGAAATTCTCTAGCTAGTCGTTCTACAATCACTTCATTAGCAGCCTGATCTGCTAGGGTAAGTGGAGAGTTATCCTTCTTATACTCTACTTGTCTAAATAATTCTTCATTATTATAAATCTCCATAATCTTGTGCCCTGCCTCCACCGCTACTTCACAACACACTGATTGGATTTTTGCTAAATCAATTTTCATATTCTGATTCCTCTTTTGCTTTATTTTCAACAAATACATCGAATTATTATACCATTAATTCAGGTTATAAGAAAGTTATTTTTTGTGAATTACATGGAGAACGCATAAAAAACCTCTCGTGCCAGTTATATGTGCTCTGAAACAAGAGGTTTTCTATTTAATCTTCACTTATAATATGATTCGTGTTCTTATGAATTTGGTGCTGTAAGAGCCGCCATAGTCATGTAATTGTACGGTTGGTTAAAGTGTGGTAAGAAGAAAATATCTAATAATTTCAACTTATCAATTGTTACTTGTTCTTGAATTGCAAGAGAGAACATGTGAATGCACATTGACACATCTTCTTCTGAAGCTAATTGTGCACCTACTACTCTTCTTGATTCCTTCTCAAATACAATGCGAATGTGTACTTCTGCATTCTTTCTCATGAATCCTGGTCTCTGTAAATCTGTAAAGTCTGTACAAAGTACATCTAATCCTGCTGCCTTTGCCTTTGCTTCTGTAAGTCCTGTAGAAATCATATGGAATCCTAGGATTGAAATAGCGTTAGATCCTTGTACTCCAATGCTTTCAAGCTTCGTGCCACATACATTGTGAGCCGCTACTACACCTGAACGTACTGCATTAGTTGCTAATGCAATATAATTGGTATCTCCAATTGAATTATCTTTTACAGTTGCACAATCTCCAATTGCATATACATCTGGTATTGATGTTTCTTGTGATAGATTCACCATATAGGCACCATTTCTAAATAGTTCTAAATCATCTTTACCAAGAACATTATTGGGTCTAAATCCTACTGCCCAAATAACCATATCTGCTGGAATCACTTCTTTATCAGTCTTAACTCCAGATACTTTACCAGTTCCTTCAAACCCTTGAACTGTTTGGCCAAATTTAAGTTGAATGCCTTCTTGTTCCAAACGTGCTTTCATTAAATCTGTGAACTTCTTATCATAGTAGGTAGGAAGACATGTTTCTGCAATATCAATTAAGGATACTTCTTTGCCTTTTAACTTAAATGCTTCTACTAACTCTACTCCAATATATCCAGCTCCAATTACAGCAACATTCTTAATAGAAGAATCTGCTTCTAACTTGTCAATTACTTCTTGTGCATCTTGGAATAACTTTACCTTCTGAATATTATCTAAATCCGAACCCTCTAAATTAGGAATGATCGGAACGGAACCTGTTGCAAGTACTAATTTATCATAAGATTCTTCATATTTCGTGCCGTCTTTGCTAGTTGCATATACAACCTTGTTCGCATAATCAATCTTATCAACACCTGTTTCCATATGTATTGTTGCACCCTTACCTTCTAAGGTCTGTGCATTTGAGTAAAATAGGCCATCCGAACCATCAATCTGATCCCCAATCCAAAGTGCCATACCACATCCTAAAAAGCTAATGTTGGAATTTCCATCGAATACAACTACTTCATTCTCTTTGTAATTGTCTAACATGGTGTTAATACATGCTGTTCCTGCGTGATTCGCGCCTACTACAATAATCTTACTCATAAAAACCTCCTGTCATTTGTGTGAAAATTATGCTTAGTTTCTGTCATTATTCTAACATTTTTCACAAAAATGGTCAATAGGAATTATTACTATTTTGCATTCCTGACTCTAATGTAATCCGTTAAATCTCACTTTGGAAATGCAATTCTCATCTGGCATAAAATCAATCTTATTATGGTCTACTACAATTTCATAATCTAAGAAATTAGCAAAGAACATATATGGTTTTGCAGACTCTTGGCATGGCTTCTCATCTACTGAAAATGCATAGTATAAAGTAATATCCTCTTCACACATTCTGCAAGCTGTCATGTAGCTAAACAATACGTGTTCAAAGCTATGAAGGGATGTTTTCCAACTATGTATCTTCGGATAGGAAAGGACTGGTTGATGGTCCTCGCCACTTACCATATGCCATATTTCCCCATGCTCATGGTCTACCATAGTCTCTAACCAAAACTTCTGTGTTGTATTCAAATATTTGTAATAATAAGGATCATGGATCGAAAGAATTTCTGCTGCTTGGTCTAATTCAGCCAAAATCCACCATTCTTTATCCTTGTCTATTTCTCCTTCCTCATTCAGAAGTCGTCTTGCCCAGGTACCATCTTCTTCTATATAAGCTTCCTTTAGTATGTTATTAATCTTAGGGCGTGCAAATTCAATGTAAAATGGATCTCCTAATAATTCACCAATTTTCTGAATAACCCAAAAAGTTTTAACGGAATGTCCAAAATCAGTATGGTCAGAACCTAGTCTCATAGATGATACACTGCTTTCTACACCCCAGAAAAATCCATAATGTTGGCTATAAAATTGAGTGATTAAAATATCACAGATTTTCTTCATATCCTTTTTCCAAATGCCTTGGTAAGGTTCTGGAAGAGCCGGCGTCACCATTAACATGTATGCATATAGTTGGTCTAATTGAGCTACAATTTGCACTTCTTTGTCGCCTAGGGATTTTGGCAACCAGGTAAGATAACCTTTCGAATCATCCATATAAGTTTGGAAGATGTAATCTTTTACTTGGATGATTTTGTGCATAATGCCTTTGTCTCTTGTTAGTAAATAATACATGCCAAGACCCGTCAATCCATAAGATAAATCTTGACTAATCCGAGCATTTCTATCTTGATCCCATGTTCCATCTGTTCGATCTGCTTGAACATACATCCCATAATTGCCATCCATGGCATTGACCAAAGCAAGAGCACCTTGCCTGCATAGCTCTAAGTACTTTTTCTTGCCTGTCATATGGAAGGCAATTCCATATGCATACGTTTGTCTGGAATGTGCTCGTATGTAGTTTTTATTCATTTCTACTAGCCCTTGTGTATCAGGATTATTAAGAGCTGCTATATATTCTGGGGAAAGATTGCTACCATCTGCTTTCATAATGCTTCCATCATTGGCACGATAAGTATGAAATAGGCCTTGTTCTGTGCGAACTGCATCTTCCGTATCCCAATACTTTAATAAATCATTCCTTAGGTGGTTCATCCAATCTTCTGGTCGAATGACCTTACTTTTAATATCTTGATAGGTACCTTCTGGTAATAACTGATTAAACATGATTCGTCCTCCTATTAATATAAGTGTCTATTATGGCTTGTGTGTATGCCTCCAAATCGGCTACAGAGCGCCCCGTTACTAGGTCCTCATCTACCACAACATGGGATGGGTCAGCAACAAAGTGTCCACCTGCATTCATAACATCTGCTAATACCACAGTGTGGCAGATTACTTTTCTGTGGGCTAACTTTTCCGGACAAGCTGTCCATAACCATAGACCGTGGCATAAGGCACCTTTTATAATATTAGGATTTTCCATAGCCTTCATAATAAATTGAACTGCTGCTGGAGTTCTCAACTGATCCGGACCCCCTAAACTGCCCATAGGTGAAATCTCTCGCAATCTGCATGCCACATAATTAGCTGCTACTAATACAATGGCATAATCATTTGGATTAGCATGTGCAATTTCTGCCTCCACTGACATCACTTGTGGCAAAGTATCTGGACTCGTTACATCGCTAACTAATATTCGCTTCCTCTCACCCCACAAATAAGTCAGTAAATCCACCTGTGCCCCATATTCTGCAAATACTTTTTGATAATGCTCAATCTCCGCTGGAATATACTCTGTTTCCAATAAGATTGCTACTTTTTGATTCTTTAATATCTGTTGTCGCATTCTCTGCCTCCTTATCTCTAACTATATAGACTGTCCACATCTATTCTTAGTATCTAGTCTATGTCCCATTAAACGGTAATATGTTACCACATTTTCACACGCTTCTTGATGCGATGTCATAATTCATTGTGTTTTTGTAATATTTCCTCTTTGGTGGGAATGCTATTATATGAATATTGTAGTTAGAGATACTTACTCCATGTACTGTTCACGTTCCTCCACTTCCATTAATGTTGTCATTAGTTTCTCTAATTTCGTAATACTTCCGTTCATGTATGCAGTGTCCTTGGATACATGTTCTTGTTGATTTAGCGATTCTGCCTTCATCATATCTAGTAGGCAGTGTGGTCCATCCCATGGTTCTTCTCCATAATAAACGACGATTGTAATAATAGGTGTTAACTTATCACTCTTACGGAAGTTCCCAAGAAATTCACCACTAGTCATTTTCGGTTTTGTCACTTGATGGTTATGCTTAATGTCTTTTACTTCATTCAAATAACCTAATCCATCATAAATCATGGTTCGTACTTCCAATTGTTGGGTGTAATAAGCACGAATATTCTGATAAGATATTAGATTGGAACGTAGAATCGCTGTGTACTGTAACAGCGAAAGAAGTTCTAGAATGTTCTGCTTGGTTGTATTGTAACATGGATACATAATTGGTGCCAGATGAAAATGTAGGTTGCTGAAAGATTGTTTGAAATTGCTAGGTCAATATCACTACGCTCTCTATTGTCACCTGGAGCACGTGAGCCAAATAATATAATATTTTGAATTCCATGTTTCTTTCCAAGTGTAATAATGTCTTCTATAATCTCTCTAGGAATATTCACTGCCTGCATAACACGACCCACTTTCTAACAAAAGGCAGTAACTAACATTCATCCCTTCACCACCGCACAGCACTTCTGGCAGAATCCAATTCCGTAACTAGTAATATCTGTGTATCCTTCTGCAAGGAGACCTGCCTTGTAGTTTTGCTCTTCTATTTGCTCTAGTGCCTTCTGGGCTGTTTCCTCTAACTTGGTTGGTACTTTCGTTATCTTGAATTCGAAGATAAAGGCTTTTCCTTGGTAGCTTGCACTTTTCACAATAAGATCTGGCCTTCCATTTCCGCTTTCTCGATTAGATGCGATCAAGTATTGTTGTATGTTGTTATATAGGCCTAATATCACACCATGATAAAAGGATTCTCCATTACCC
>JAWXVE010000032.1:0-23385 GCA_044425575.1 Eubacteriales bacterium
TTCTAGTGAAAACATCTAATCCAAGTAGTGGTGAGTTCCAGGATCAATTGGTAGATGGGAAGCCTTTGTATGAAATTGTTGGCAAGCAAGTAGCTAAATGGGGAGAAGAGCACATGGGTGATTCTTATAGCTATATAGGAGCTGTAGTTGGAGCTACTTATCCAGAAATGGGAAAGGCATTGAGACAGATTATGCCAAAAACATTTATTCTTGTTCCAGGGTACGGAGCTCAGGGAGGAAAAGGAGCTGATTTAGTACATTTCTTTGACAAAGATGGGTTAGGAGCTATTATTAACTCTTCTAGAGGGATTATTGCAGCATATCAGGCAAAAGGTTATGAATCATTTGGATCAGAAAACTTTGCCAAAGCATCGAGACAAGCAGTGCTTCATATGAGAGAAGATATACAAGCAGCACTAAGTCACAAGTAGTAGAAAGGGATGAGCAGAAATGGAACAGTATAAGCAAGAATTTATAGAATTTATGGTAGAGAGTAATGTCTTGAAATTTGGAGAGTTTACATTAAAAAGTGGACGAAAATCACCTTTTTTCATGAATGCAGGAGCTTACGTTACGGGCAGTCAATTAAAGAAACTAGGAGAATATTATGCCAAGGCAATTCATGATCAGTACGGAGATGATTTTGATGTGTTATTTGGGCCGGCGTACAAAGGAATTCCTCTTAGTGTAGCAACTACTATTGCATATAGCGAATTATATGGCAAGGAAATCAAGTATTGTGCCAATCGTAAAGAGGTGAAAGACCATGGTGATACGGGTATCTTATTGGGCTCTAAATTACAAGATGGTGATCGCGTAGTTATCATTGAAGATGTTACCACATCAGGGAAATCTATAGAAGAAACAGTGCCCATTTTAAGAGAACAAGGCAATGTTACTATTGTAGGACTTATGGTATCTCTAAATCGTATGGAAAAGGGAAAAGGCGAACAGAGTGCCCTAGACGAGATTAAGGAATTATATGGAATCTCTGCAAGTGCAATTGTTACCATGGAAGATGTGGTAGAGTGTCTATACCGGAAACCATATAAGGGAACTGTCATCATTGATGATGGATTAAAAGAAGCAATTGATGCATACTATACACAATATGGATGTGCAGCACTTTAGAAGGATGTGAGAGAAAGTGAGGGGGATTAATATGGGAGAAGAACTATATAAATCAATGAAATCAGTAGGGGCACTGAATATTGCCTTAGGTGTAGTGGTGCTTATAGTTGGCATTGCAGCTGGAGTTATGATGTTAATTGGCGGTAGCAAGTTATTAACAACTAAATCAAAAATATTATTTTAATGGAAGTAAAGTATGGCACAGAAAAACAATTATATTTTTACCAATAAAACCCACCCTAAGCAGGGGATTATGTCTATCGTATTAGGGATAATTGCAGGTGCTTCGATTATACTAGCGCTCTATCTAACTTTTTTAAGGAGAGAAGAAGCGCTTGTTTCCTATGCAGTTGCAGTGTTATTAGCAATGATACAATCCTTAGTCGGTTTTATATTAGGCGTGTACGCAAAAAGTAAAAGTGACATATTTGTCATAACGCCCTATATTGGTATGTTGCTAAATGGTATTTGTTTAATAGGAATTGGAATTATTATATATGCAGGAGTGTATGGACTATGATAGAAGAGAGATATGAACTTGCAAAAGAGCGCATTCTAGAAATCACCCAAGAAGAACTTCTAGAGAAACATTGCAGACAATATTTTCAAAACGTGAGTCGCTTTATTATACAAGTCATTACATGGTATGATCAAGTGTGTGAACAGGGGCTTAAAAACTTATCTGACCAAACATTACGGCAGGTTAATAGAGCACTTTATGAAGATGTTTTGTCGGAAAATTACCACAGTAGTTACGGGAATCCAACTTATGCCAGAGAACAATTAGGAGAAGAGTACGCAGGGGTGTTATCAGCACTTTACGTAGAATTACGAAGTATGATTACCAGTGCTTATGAATGTAATTTAGAAGATATTGTGATTCGTTTAGAATTATGGATTGAAGTATACTGTCTGTTCTACCAAAGCAAGGAAGAGGATGGTAGAATGCCGGAGATACAAGAGGTAATCAATATCTTTGCTTTATTCGTACAAGATTACGCTCAGGAACATTTTATACAAAAGGTGGCAGAACAATTTAATCCGACGAAGCAATTTGCTGTGCCTCTCATTATGGAGCAAGATTTATCCACTCCTCGTTACTTATACATGCTTGGGGAATACATCACAGATGATGAGGTGAAATTATCCCAGTATTTATCAAGGTTACCAGAGGAAGATATTGTTAAGATGGCACATACATTTACCAATGGCTATAAAATGGGATTTATCATTGGTAAGAAAGATTTCAGTAAGAAAAAAGTAGTAAATATTCGTTATGTAGTGGGATTTGAACGTGTGATAAAGCAAGCCATTGAGAACTTTGCACAAATGGGGTTACAAGTTACCATGTCTCGAGCCAACAATTCAATCTTTTCTCGAAAAGGAATGAATAAAGTAGGTTATTATGGAGCTATTGCTAATCGTCAATATGAATATGATCATAGAGAGGATGAGGCACTGATTCTTACTAAGAAGTTGATGAATCGTAAGTTAGAAGCTCTCGCATATGCCTATGAGCAGGAGAAAAAGTGGGCAAAAGTACACGGGGGTCCAGCTTGCATGGAGGTGTTTGGGGAGGAACCTTTTGCACCAATGAATCATAAATTGGCACTGTCTTACTCTAAGTCACAACAACAGTTAGCAGTAGAATATCAGGGAAAATCCGCACAAATTACCAATGAATATTGTAAGCCAGAAGAGAGAAGCTATACCATTATTGCTTTTCCAACGCCTCATATTGGACCACAATTTCATGAGATTTTCCAAAAGACCATAGAAATTAATACCTTAGATTATCATCATTATGAGAGAATGCAACAGATTATCATTGATACTCTGGATCAAGCCACACATGTGTGGGTGGAAGGTATGAATGGAAATCATACCAAGTTACAGGTGAACCTGTGTGAATTAACGGATGGATCGAAGGAGACTAAGTTTGAAAATTGTGTTGCTGATGTCAATATACCAGTAGGCGAGGTGTTTACATCTCCTAAATTACATGGAACTAATGGAAGGCTGCACGTAACTAGAGTGTATCTAAATGGATTAGAATATAGAGATTTAAGTTTAGACTTTCAAGATGGAATGATTGTAGATTACACATGCAGTAATTTTTCTGAGGACGAAGAGAATCGAAGCTATGTGCGTGAAACGGTTTTAGCAAGACGAGATACACTGCCTATGGGTGAATTTGCCATTGGCACTAATACTACGGCTTATGCAGCTGCTAAAAAGTATGGATTAGAAGATAAACTGCCCATTTTAATTGCTGAGAAAATGGGACCGCATTTTGCAATAGGTGACACCTGCTATTCCCATAGTGAGCATATTCCAGTATGTAATCCAAATGGAAAAGAAGTGGTGGCAAGAGAGAATGAATGCTCTAGATTAAGATTTGAGGAATCACGTAAACATGAGGCGTATTACTATCACCATTTGGACATTACCATACCTTACGATGAATTGCAGGTGTTGGTAGCAGTGAAAGAAGATGGGGAGGGAATCCCGATTATTCAAGAGGGTAGATTTGTGTTAGAGGGATTGGAATCGTTAAATGAACCTCTGAATTGGTAAAAAGGTGACTAGAATCTAAATTAGTAGTTGCGTGTCAATCATAAATTTAGTAAACTGTAAGTTGAAGTAAGATTAATTATATTAGTAAGAAAGAGAGAACACAAGAATGATACAAGTTGGAATTGTTATGGGAAGCGACTCAGATATGAGTGTTATGAGTAAGACGGCAGATATTTTAGAAGAATTTGGAATTACCTATGAAATGAAAATTATATCAGCACATAGAGAACCAGATGTATTCTATGAATACGCAACTTCGGCGGAAGAACGTGGATTTAAAGTAATCATTGCAGGAGCAGGAATGGCAGCTCATTTACCAGGTATGTGTGCAGCAATTTTTCCAATGCCAGTAATCGGTATCCCTATGCATACAACTTCACTTGGTGGTGTAGATTCTTTGTATTCAATTGTGCAAATGCCAGCAGGAATTCCTGTGGCAACTGTTGCCATTAATGGTGGTGCCAATGCTGGAATTCTAGCAGCTAAGATTCTTGCAACTTCTGATGATGTTTTGCTAGGTAAGCTTAAGACATATTCTCAGTCTATGAAAGAAGCTGTACAAGCCAAAGATGCAAACTTACAAGAAGTAGGATATAAGAATTATAAATAAGTAGGAGGTCTGTATTCAGACTGGAAGAAAGGGATTGTAGATCATATGGATTACAAAAGTGCAGGCGTAGATATAGAAGCTGGTTATCAGTCGGTAGAACTCATGAAGAAACATGTGAAAGAAACAATGAGAAGTGAAGTGTTAGGTGGATTAGGTGGCTTTTCAGGAGCATTTTCCCTAACTGCCTTTCAACATATGGAAAAGCCCACGCTGGTATCAGGAACAGATGGAGTTGGTACGAAGCTTAAACTTGCATTCCTATTGGACAAGCATGATACTATTGGAATTGATTGTGTGGCCATGTGTGTAAATGATATTGCTTGTGCAGGAGGAGAGCCTTTGTTCTTCCTTGACTACATTGCATGTGGCAAGAATGTTCCAGAGAAAATAGCAACTATTGTTAGCGGAGTGGCCAATGGTTGTAAGCAGTCAAATGCAGCATTAATCGGTGGTGAAACAGCTGAAATGCCAGGGTTTTATCCAGAGGAAGAATACGATTTAGCTGGATTTGCAGTAGGAATTGTAGATGAGAAAGATTTAATTACCGGCAAAGAATTACAAGGAGATGACGTACTCATTGGTATTACCTCTTCTGGTGTGCATAGTAATGGGTTTTCTCTCGTACGTAAAGTATTTGATATGACAGAAGAATCCCTGCGGACTTATTATGAGTCACTAGGTAGAACATTAGGTGAAGCATTATTAGAACCAACTAAGATTTATGTGAGTGCCTTACGTGCGGTGAAAGAAGCGGGTATTACCATTAAGGCATGTAGTCATATTACAGGTGGCGGTTTTTATGAGAATATTCCGAGAATGTTACCTAAAGGTATGAGAGCGATTGTATCATTAGATAGTTATGAAGTACCTGCTATTTTCAAATTATTACAGGAAACAGGTGAGATAAACGACCATATGATGTATAATACGTATAATATGGGAATTGGAATGGTAGTTGCAGTACATCCAGACGATGTGGAGGCTACTATGGAAGCTATTACACAGGCAGGAGAAACGCCATATAGAATTGGACATATTGAATGTGGTGAAACAGGAGTAATTCTATGCTAAGAATTGCAGTATGTGTGTCAGGTGGGGGTACGAATTTACAGGCAATTATAGATGCAATTTCAGCAGGCACGTTACAAGAGGTGGAGATTGTAGGGGTAATTAGTAATAATGCCAATGCTTATGCGTTAGAACGTGCTAAGACACATGAGATTCCTTCGTATTGCATTGCACCTAAGACATTTGAAACAAGACGTGAATTCGAACACGCATTTTTAGAACAATTAATCATGATTCAGCCAGATTTAATCGTATTGGCTGGGTTTTTAGTTAATATTGCACCAGAAGTAGTACAAGCATTTCCAGACAGGATTATTAATATTCATCCTTCTTTGATACCAGCTTTTTGTGGACAAGGATATTATGGCTTAAAAGTTCACGAAGGTGTTTTGGAGCGAGGAGTGCAAGTAACAGGAGCTACGGTGCATTATGTGGATGAGGGTATTGACACAGGACGTATTTTAATACAAAAGGCAGTTTGCGTACAATGTAGTGATACTCCCAAAGAGCTACAAGAAAGAGTAATGAAAGAAGCAGAGTGGATTATTTTACCACAAGCGATTGCACAAATTGCACAGAATTATTCTGAGGAATAGCTAGTTAGAAAGGGATGAACATAGAATGAAAGTACTTATTATTGGAAGCGGCGGACGCGAACATGCAATCGCTACTAGTGTAGCGAAGAATCCAGATGTAACGCAAATCTATTGTGCACCGGGGAATGCAGGAATTCAAGAAATTGCAGAATGTGTGCCAATTGGTGCAATGGATTTTACTTCATTAGTTTCTTTTGCAGTAGAGAATCAAGTTGATTTTACCATTGTTGGTATGGATGACCCATTAGTTGGTGGTTTGGTAGATGAATTTGAACAAGCAGGATTGGCGGTATTTGGGCCAAGAAAAAATGCTGCTATTTTAGAAGGAAGTAAAGCTTTTTCCAAAGATTTAATGAAAAAATATGGAATTCCAACAGCGGGATATGAGAATTTTACTGATCATAAGAAGGCAGTTGCTTACTTAGAATCTGCAAAGTATCCCATTGTGCTAAAGGCGGATGGACTGGCTTTAGGGAAGGGTGTATTAATCTGTAATACATTAGAAGAAGCCAAAGATGGTGTGTCTGCAATTATGTTAGACAAGCAGTTTGGTGATGCAGGAAATACATTAGTGGTAGAAGAATTTATGACAGGGCGAGAGGTGTCAGTACTTGCTTTTGTAGATGGAAAGACTATTAAAACCATGACTTCTGCTCAAGACCATAAGAGAGCCAAGGATGGGGACCAAGGACTAAATACAGGTGGAATGGGTACATTCTCGCCGAGTCCTTTCTATACACCAGAAGTTGATGACTTCTGTAATCGTTATGTTTACCAAGCTACCGTGGATGCTATGGCGGCAGAAGGGAGAGCTTTTCAAGGGATTATATTCTTTGGTCTTATGCTAACTGAGGATGGACCCAAGGTACTAGAATATAATGCTCGATTCGGAGACCCCGAGGCACAAGTAGTATTGCCCCGCATGAAAAATGATATTATGGAAGTGATGAAGGCTTGTGTGAGTGGTACATTGGATGAGATTACTTTAGAATTTGAAGATAATGCCGCAGTTTGCGTAGTTCTTGCTTCTAATGGATACCCACTTTCTTATGAAACTGGTTATGTGATTCAAGGGTTAGAAGCATTTGAAAGTAGAGATGATTACTATGTATTTCATGCAGGTACCAAGAGGGCGGAACAAGGAATTGTAACAAATGGTGGACGAGTGTTAGGCGTTACAGCTACAGGGGCTACGCTTCAAGAAGCGAGAGAAAAAGCATACGAAGCAACGGATTGGATTACATTCGAGAACAAGTATAGGAGGAATGACATTGGAAAAGCTATCGATCAAATCGGACATTGATTATCACAAACCTATGGAGTGCCCTATATGTGGGGGGATTATGGAGTTCAAGGGTGTTGGCGAGTATAAGTGCCAAGACTGTAGAAAGGTAGAGTACGATGATTATGGAAAAGTACGCTGCTATATCGAAGAACATCCGGGAGCCAATGCAGCACAGATTGAAGCGGCGACTGGTGTAATTCAGAAAAATATCAGACAATTGTTAAGGGAAGCGAGAATTGAGATTGCCAACGGTTCGTCTACCTTTTTACGATGTGAGAAATGTGGGACACCAATTCGTTCTGGTATTTTGTGTGGAAAATGCGAAAGAGAAGCATAATAAGAAGTAGAAACCTAATAAGAAACAGAAGAGGAAGGTACACATGAAAAAGATGTTAAGAAACATTGGGGTATTATTGGTGGCACTAATCTTAGGGTGTTCTATAACTCCTATGATAGTCCGAGCTGAAACAGCCACTGTTACCACTGCATCTGCCAATGTTAGAACAGAAGCAGACACTTCTAGTGATGTTGTGGTATCCGTATCAAGTGGGGATGAAGTTACAATTGAAGATGAAACAGAGGGTACTGATGGTAATGCTTGGTATTATGTGACCACATCAAATGGATCAAATGGTTATATACGGTCTGACTTGGTGAGTACAGAGGTAGTAGAACAAAGTTCAGAAAATGCATTATACGTGCAAGCAGCAAGTGCAAATATTAGAAATGAATCGTCTACAGATGGTGCGATTGTTGCAAATGTAAGCCAAAATGTTGAATTAACAGTAGAAGGTGAAGAAACTGGATCAGATGGTATGACTTGGTATCAAATTTCGTTTACTTACTCAGGGGAAACGGTAGAAGGGTATATACGTTCTGACCTAGTCACAACAACGGAACCAGCAGAAGAAGAGGCTGCTTCAACTGAGATTACAGGAACTACATCTTCAGAAGATGATACGGAAGCAGATACAGAAGTAGATACAGAAGAAGGCGAGGATACTTCCGCTAATTTAGAAGAAGAGACTGGTGAACCAACGGTAGAAGAAACAGCAACTACTACCAATAGTCAAAGTGGATATACAATTATTAATGCTGAGTTAGAGCCTAATGTACCATTAGGGTATAGCGAAGTGCAAGTGGAGTGGAATGGAGAAGACGTACGAGCATGGAAAAACGGAGACTTTTTTATCTTTCAAGCAATAGATGAAGAAGGCAATGAGGGATATGTGCGATACGATTCAATCTACAAAGTATTCCAGCGCTATGAAGAATCAGAAGCAGTAGCAGTCGGTTTCTTTGAGAACATGGCAGCTACCATTACCATGATTGTACTTGTAATCTTATTAGTGGTTGCCATTGGAATCGCAATTCTATTCTATATGAAATATTCTGACAGCCTTATTGAAAGTGAGCTAGAACACAATGAGAAATATAGCGAGTCAAGAAAAGAAAAGGCAAAAGAGGCTTGGAAATCATTAAACTTCTTACTAGCTGACGAAGAGGAAGATGACGACGAAGAAGAATATGAAGAAGACGATGACGACGAAGAAGAAGAAGACGATTATGAAAATTATGAAGATGACGACGATGATGAGGATTACGAAGAAGATTATATAGAAGAAGAACCTATTATACAACAACCTGTTAAGAAGAAGCCACAACCAAAGCAGCAGGTGAGGAGAGCAGTCACTCCAGTTAAGAATCCTACTAGGATTGCATCACAAGGTACAAGGGCACAAACTGAAAAGCAGGTACAGCCAGTGAAACAGACACAGTCAACTAGACAAACACAAACAACCAAGCAGACACAAACTTCAACGAAGAAAGAACCTGTAGGCATGGAAACAAAAATGCTAAATGAGATGGAATTTATTGATATCGACTCTTTATAAGATGAGCGAAATCCTTTTAATGCAAATGACAAAGAAGAAATTCTACTGTGCAATGCATTAGAAGGATTTTTATCAATACGAATCCATCAATAAGAACCTGAGAAAGGAATCAAGATTAATATGCAACAAGAGTTTACAAGGAAAGGGCAAGAGGCATTAGAACTTTCTGCTAAAATTGCCAAGGAACTTAATCAAAATTATATTGGTACAGAACATATACTAATTGGACTGATTAGACAAGATACTGGAGTAGCGGCAGGGGTGTTACGAGCAAATGAAATCACAGAGGAGAAGGTATTGTCTCTGATACAAGATTTAATCTGCCCAGTGTATCCAGAGAAGAATCGTAGGAAAGGACAATATACACCTAGAGCAAGGGGCGTAATCGAGGCAAGTCATGAGCAAGCTCGTAGATTCAAATCACACGATACAGGAACAGAGCATATTTTACTGGCAATACTAAAAGACCCAGACAATATTGCAGCAAAATTAATTAATACCATGGGTACATTACCAGCTAAAATATTCTCTGATATTTTCATTGCCATGGGCGAAGATCCACTACAATATAAGGAAGAATTGAGCGGGAAACCACTACGCAAGAAAAAGCAAGAGACTTCTTATATTGCTCAATATAGTCGTAATCTTACCCAGCTTGCATTAGAGGGTAAGCTAGATCCTGTAATTGGAAGAGAAGACGAAATTCAAAGAATTACTCAGACTTTAAGTAGGAGAAGTAAGAATAATCCTTGCTTGATTGGCGAAGCGGGTGTTGGTAAGACGGCCATTGTAGAAGGATTGGCATTGAAAATTGTGCGCAATGAAGTGCCTGAGATACTGCGGAATAAGAAAATCTTATCCCTCAACTTATCATCTATGATTGCAGGTAGTAAATATCGAGGAGAATTCGAAGAACGCATGAAGCGTGTTATGAAGGAAATCATAGATTCAGGAGATATGATTATCTTCTTAGATGAGTTGCATACGCTAATTGGGGCAGGAAGTGCAGAAGGAACGGCAGATGCTTCTAATATTTTAAAACCATCTTTGGCACGAGGAGAAATTCAATTAATTGGTGCGACCACTATTACAGAATATCGTAAGTATGTGGAGAAGGACCCAGCACTTGAGAGGCGTTTGCAACCAATTCTAGTAGAGGAACCAAGTGAAGAAGATGCCATTCGGATTCTAGAAGGTATTAAAAGTGGATATGAAGATCATCACCAAGTGCAGATTAGCCAAGTGGCAATTGAAACAGCAGTAAAATTATCTAGTCGTTATATTAATGATCGTAACCTTCCAGATAAGGCTGTAGACGTAATAGATGAGGCGGCAGCATCTATTAAATTACGCGACAACCAAAAGGAAGATAAGATTAATCAACTCAAAGATCATGTTGTCCAGCTAGAGCAAGAGGTGGATGATAGTTTACAAGAGGGACATTATCAAGATGCCAAAGAGAATCGAAAGATGATTGAAAAGCTGGCAAAGAGAATTGATAAATTGCAAAATGCACAAATTATGAAAGAAGTCGTGGATGAGGAAGACATTGCGAAAATTGTATCAATCTGGACGGGAATTCCTGTGAGCAAATTAGCAGAGAGAGAAAGCGAAAAACTGCTTCGTCTTGAAAGTACTTTGAAAAAACGTGTAATTGGACAAGAAGAAGCTGTAACTGCCATTGCAAAGGCAGTTCGGCGAGGACGTGTGGGTATACAAGATCCTAATCGCCCTATTGGTAGCTTTTTATTCCTAGGCCCAACAGGTGTTGGTAAAACAGAGTTAAGCAAACAATTAGCAGAGACTATGTTTGGCACTACAGATGCCTTAATTCGAATTGATATGTCTGAATATATGGAACAACACTCCGTATCTAAGATGATAGGATCTCCGCCTGGCTATGTAGGATTTGATGAAGGTGGACAATTAAGCGAGAAAGTACGGAAAAAGCCTTACTCCGTTATTTTATTTGATGAAATTGAAAAAGCACATCCAGATGTATTTAATATTTTACTGCAAGTATTAGACGATGGTCATATTACAGATTCAAAAGGGCGCAAGGTTAACTTTAAAAACACAGTACTCATTATGACTTCTAATGTAGGTGCAGCACGCATTATGGATCCAAAGAATTTAGGATTTGCTACTGCAACTTCCAAAGAACAAGAGTATGATAAGATGAAGAAAGCAGTAATCGAGGAAGTTAAGAAATTATTTAAGCCAGAATTTGTAAATCGTATTGATGATATGATTGTATTTCATGCTTTAGGAAAAGAGGATATGAAAAAAATTATATCCATTATGACAAAGAACTTAGTAGAGCGTTGTAAAAAGCAGAGAAATATTACAATTAGTATTTCTAATCATTTAAAGGAACACATTGTAGATAAGCATACAGATTTGAAAATGGGTGCGAGACCACTGAAGCGAGCTGTTCAAAGTGTAATTGAAGACTCCCTAGCAGAAGAGATTCTTCAAGGAAATATTGGGGAAGGCGATGTTGTAAGAATTGGATATCGTAATGATAAGGTAACATTCCAAACAACAAATTCACAGAATATTCATAGCAATTAGAGGAAATATAGGATATAATAAAAATAATAAGTACACAATTATAAGGTTGCAATTATTTGCAAGAACGGAGGATGAAATGGCAGTTGTAGAGGAATTACTGAGAGCAGAGGAGAATGGTACAATTAGTTTCGGGAATCATGAATTAACGGAGAAAGCGAAGGTGGATGCTTTTCCTTTTCAAGGAAATACTTACAAATTGAAAACATCTCATACTATGACAAAACTAGAGAAAAATGGACTATTTGTATATGAATCAGTACCTGGTACAAGTGTAAAGAATTTTAAAGAGTCAGAATCAGGAATTACTTGTGAAGTAGAGGGCAATGAAGATGCTCAATTAATTCTTGGATTAGCGGAGAATACCACATATGAAATTCTAATTGATCAAGTTAGTTGTGGACGTGTGGATACACATATTGGTGGCAAGTTAAATGCGGCAATGAATCTTGCGGGTAGAGGACTTGTTTCACTAGAAGTTCGCAAGTAGGTACAAGAATGGCAAAGAGTAAAGTAGGAACGATCTTTTATTGTAGTCAATGTGGTAATGAATTTTCCAAATGGATGGGACAATGCCCGGCTTGTAAAGAGTGGAATACCTTAGTAGAAGAAGTGGTGTCAAAGCCACTTCTTGGCACAAGTCAGCGCAAAAGTAGCAAGCGCATGGGAGAACAGGTAGAACCAGTTGCAATTAATGGAGTTACATTAGAAGCAAAAGAAAAATTAAAAACTCATTACAATGAGTTAGACCGAGTGCTAGGAGGCGGTATCGTCCCTGGCTCTTTGACTCTTGTAGGGGGTGACCCTGGTATTGGCAAATCAACCCTTCTCTTACAAGTGTGCAAATCTTTAACGGATGATCATCACAAAGTACTATATATATCGGGAGAAGAATCGTTGAAGCAGATTAAGATTCGAGCCGACCGTATTGGTGACTTTTCGGATGAATTATTGTTGTTATGTGAGACGAATCTAACAACTATTGAAGAAGTAATTCGTAGACACAATCCAAGTGTAGTAGTAATTGATTCCATTCAGACTATGTTTCATGATGGGATATCTTCCGCACCAGGAAGCGTATCACAAGTACGGGAATCAACTAATTTATTTATGCAGATTGCAAAGGGATTGAATATATCTATCTTCCTAGTGGGTCATGTGACCAAAGAAGGAACAGTTGCAGGTCCACGAGTATTGGAGCATATGGTAGATACGGTGCTGTACTTTGAGGGCGACCGTCATGCATCTTATCGCATTCTTCGTGGTGTGAAGAACCGATTTGGCTCTACCAATGAAATTGGAGTATTTCAAATGTGTCAAGAGGGATTAGTGGAAGTGACCAATCCTTCTGAATATATGTTGCAAGGAAAGGCAGAAGATGCGAGTGGCTCTATTGTGGCTTGCTCTGTAGAAGGTACCAGACCCATTCTAGTGGAGATACAAGCACTAATCTGTCAGACGAATTTTGGATTTCCAAGACGACAAGCTACGGGTACAGATTTAAATCGTGTTAATCTCTTAATGGCAGTTTTAGAAAAGAGAGTAGGATTACAGTTGTCTAGTTGTGATGCCTATATAAACATGGCGGGAGGGATAAAGATTCAAGAGCCAGCTATGGATCTTGGAATTAGTCTAGCGATTGCATCTAGCTTTAAGAATCGAGTTGTAGAAGAAGGAATTATTGCATTTGGGGAAGTAGGTCTTAGTGGAGAAGTGCGAGCGGTGAATCTAACAGAACAAAGAATAAAAGAAGCCAAGAAACTTGGCTTCACAAAATGTATTCTTCCTAAAGTATCTCTAGCACAAGTGCAAGATAGTAGTGGAATGGAATTAATTGGAGTATCGTCAGTAGGAGAAGCAATTAAGCTACTATATTGATCTACTCGTTAATCTGCTACAGAAGATACTAAATCAAGGTGCTTCTTGATTGCTAGATATGTCTTATCACTAATGGCATGCTCAATCTTGCAAGCATCGTTGGTTGCAGTCTCTTGGTCCAATCCAATGTGGAGAAGAAACTCTTCTAATAAAAGGTGACGTTGGTAGATTTTCTTTGCAATGGTAAGCCCTTCGTCTGTTAAAGTAAGGTGTCCGTTATCATCTGTCACAACAAATCCACCATTCCTTAGAATGGAAATAGCACGACTTACACTAGGCTTAGAGTAGCCCATATAGTCACCAACATCTATAGCGCGAATATTTGCACGTTCTTTGGATAGTACGTAAATGGTCTCAAGATACATTTCTCCCGATTCATGTAAATTCATTTTAAATCCTCCAAGGCTTATTTTCCTTATTATAGTATACTTTATATAAGAATTCAATCTTATTCAATGAATTCTCATTTTTTCGGAAATTATCTTGACAAAAGGGTTAGCAAGTGCTAATCTGTAGGCAGTAATTAGTTGATGCTAACTAATACAATAGAGTGAATGAACATGGTAGGATGATGAAGGAGGAAGTAAGATGAGAATCGCATTAGCGGGAAATCCCAATAGTGGTAAGACAACACTATACAATGCACTAACGGGTAAGAATGAACATGCAGGTAACTGGGCAGGTGTTACGGTAGACAAGAAGGAAGGTAAGATTAAGAAGTCATACTATGAGAAAGAAGAGTTGGTTGCAGTTGATTTACCGGGTGCTTATTCAATGTCTCCTTTTACATCGGAAGAATCTATTACAAGCACTTATGTTAAGAATGCACAGCCAGATGCAATTATTAATATTGTAGATGCGACGAATTTAAGTCGTAGCCTCTTCTTTACAACACAATTGTTGGAATTAGGCATTCCAGTTGTTATAGCTCTCAATAAGAGTGATATTAATGCGAAAAAGGAAAATAAGATTGATGCAGCAAAATTATCTATGTTATTGTCATGTCCAGTAGTAGAAACTGTGTCAACATCCGCACAAGGTATGGATGATTTAATTGCCAAAGTAATTAGTGTTGTAGGTGGTGGACAAAAAGCAGTCTATACACAGGGTGAAGTAGATGTACATAGTAAAGAGTCTGTAGTAGCTGCAGATGCGAAGAGATTTGAATTCGTAAATGGAATTATTCCACAAGTAGAAAAGAGAAAAATTCTAACAAGTGAGAAAAATTCTCAAGATAAAATAGACGCTATCTTAGCGAATAAAATTATCGGAATTCCAATCTTTGCACTAGTAATGTGGGCAGTATTTTCTCTATCACAAACACACCTTGGACCAATCTTCGCAGATATTCTAGTAGGTTGGATTGAAGGATTTGGTGAATGGGTTGGTGGCATGGTAGAAGGCGCTTCTCCATTCTTACAATCACTTCTTGTAGATGGAATTATTGGTGGAGTTGGTGCTGTAGTTGGGTTCCTACCACTTGTTATGGTAATGTATTTCTTAATTGCACTATTAGAGGATTGTGGCTATATGGCACGTGTTGCAGTGGTAATGGATCCTTTCTTCAAGAAAGTTGGTTTGTCAGGAAAATCAGTAATTCCTATGGTAATTGGTACGGGTTGTGCCATTCCTGGAGTTATGGCGTCTAGAACCATCCGTAATGAAAGAGAACGTAGAACAACTGCTATGCTTACACCATTTATGCCTTGTGGAGCAAAGCTACCAGTCATTGCATTATTCGCAGGTGTATTCTTCTCGGATGCTTCTTGGGTAGGAACACTCATGTATTTTGCAGGAATCTTATTTATTATTCTTGGAGCTTTATTAACCTTAAAGATTACAGGAGCTTCTACAAGAAAGAGCTTCTTCATTATGGAATTACCAGAATATAAAGTTCCAAGCATTAAGTTAGCATTTTTATCAATGTTAGACCGTGCGAAAGCATTTATTATTAAAGCGGGAACAATTATTCTTGTGTGTAATGCAGCAGTACAGATTATGCAAAGCTTTACTTGGAGTTTCCAACCAGTGGAAGAAGGAATGGAAGCAACTTCTATTTTAGCTTCAATTTCTACACCATTTGCAATTTTATTCATTCCACTTGGATTCGGAATCTGGCAACTTGCAGCAGCAGCAGTGACAGGATTTATTGCAAAGGAAAATGTAGTTGGTACGTTAGCAGTTGTATACGGAATTACAAACTTTATCGATACAGAAGAACTTGCATTGGTAGGTGGAGCTGGGGAGGTAGGTGCAGTTATGGGACTTACCGCAGTAGGCGCACTTGCATACTTAATGTTTAACTTATTTACACCACCATGCTTTGCAGCAATTGGAGCAATGAATTCAGAAATGCAAAGTGCGAAATGGTTATGGGGTGGAATTGCACTTCAGTTCGGAACGGGATATGCAGTAGCATTCCTTGTATACCAGGTTGGTACACTTATTACAACAGGAGCTTTAGGAGCAGGATTCATTGGAGGACTCATTGCTGTACTTGCTATGGTAGCTGTACTAGTAGTCTTAATTAGAAGGGCCGATGTAAAGAATGAAGAATATGCGTTGAATTATGTAGGAGCTAAGAAAGCATAAGGTGATCCTATGGTGGATATAATTGTAGGTCTTATAGTCGTGATAATTCTTGGCACATCCATATTCTATATTGTGCGTGCTAAGAAAAATGGTGTTAAGTGTATTGGATGTGAAGCTGGAAAGAGTTGTAATTGCTCTGGAGGCTGCAAGGAAGAGGAACAGGATACCATTCTAAAGTAGAGTGATTAAGTTGTCGGTGAATGATTTGCCGACAACTTTTTACGGTACTCAGTATAAATTCAGGTGATGTCAAGAGAAAATATTCATGGGACAGTAAACTTGACAATGAGTACCATACACGATATAGTTACACGAGATAAATACATAGAGAGAAAGGGAGATAAGAATGGATAAGATAAAATTAACACAATTGGGGATTAACCCCGCATTTTATGCACTACTTGCATATGTATTCGCTGCATTTGATTCAAGATTAATGGTAATAGGATTATTACTATTTGTGATTGCTGCAGAGCGTGATATGTGGGTGACCAAGCATGTGGTACAAGCACTTGTATTAACTTATATTTTTACACTTATATGGGCGATTATAGGATTAGTGCCAGTGTATCAAGTAACAGCATGGATTGGTTCTGAATTTAGTTATGATGTTGCCAAAGTATTAAATTCAATTTATTCGGGATTTTTGACTATTATTCAATTTATTATTTATGCCGTCTATGCTTTTGTTGCAGTTATGGCTGTAAAAGGTAAAGAAGCGAAGTTACCTCTTGTAAAGCTAGTACTTAACCTGTTAGAAGGAAAGCAGAAAGCAACTAATGTAGAGAAAGATGCTGGGAAGAAAAGCGAAGAAGAAACAGAAAATAGAAGCACAAATTAAGAATTAATAAAATAGTGTAATGGTAGACAGGACTTAAACTAGAATAAGTTCTGTCTATTTTAATGAAAATATAAGTTGACAAAGCATATGCTAACCGTTACAATGAATTTGAGAATGATTCCCAAATTCATAAATTCATATGAAGGAGAATGGTATGACAACGTATGCAACGAAGCAGAGAAAAGAATTATTAGATTATCTCAGTGCACATCCTCATGAAATTTTTTCTGTAACACAAATAGGAGAATATTTTAAGGAAGGTCAGATTAGCATAAGTTCTGTATACCGTAATCTATCTGAATTAGCCAAGGAGGGAATGATTCGTAAGGTGAGTAAGAGCGGTACAAGGGAAGCATATTACCAATACATAAATGCAAAAACTTGCCAGAATCAGATTCACCTATATTGTAAAACTTGTGAAAAATCATATCATATGAATCAAAAGTATGCGCAGCTTTTGAGTCGACAAATTTTACAAGAGGAATTATTTGCTATTGACAAGGGAAATACGGTTATCTATGGTACTTGTAAGAAGTGCCGTGAGTGAAGCACAGTTCAATAGGAGAGGAGCACAAGAATAACAGCAAAATGATGGAGGAAAGAATGAAAAAATATGCATTACTATTAATGGGTGCCTTTATGGCACTATCATTTGCTACAGGGTGTAGCAATACAGCAGCAGTAGAAGAAAGTAGTACTACTTCAGAAGTAGTAACAGAGGTGGAGGAAACAGTTGCAGAAGTAGAAACTCTTAAAGTTGTAACGACTATTTTCCCTGAGTATGATTGGACAAGAGAGATTCTAGGTGAGAATCTTGCGAATACAGAATTAATTATGTTGTTAGACAATGGAGTTGATTTACATAGTTATCAAGCGACAGCAGATGATATTATTACCATAGCAGATTGTGACTTGTTTATCTACGTAGGTGGAGAGTCTGATAGTTGGGTAGACGATGCATTGCAAAATGCAACCAATCCAGATATGATTGTAATAAATCTGATGGAAGTGTTAGGAGATTCAGTTAAAGTAGAAGAATCGGTAGTGGGAATGCAAGTAACGGAGCATGACCATGATGAAGAAGCAACTACGACAGAAGAAGAACATGACCATGATGAGGAAGCAACTACGACAGAAGAAGAACACGATCATGATGAAGAAGCAACTACTACAGAAGAAGACCACGATCATGATGAAGAAGCAACTACGACAGAAGAAGAACATGACCATGAAGAGGAAAGTGGAATTGTTACAGAAGCATACGAGCATGGTCATGATGATGAACACGTTTGGTTATCATTAGCAAATGCAGAAATCATCTGTAATACTATTGCAAGTGAACTGACTGCTCTTGATCCAGACAATGCACAGATGTATTCTGATAACTTAACTACCTATTTATCAAGTTTACAAGTGTTAGATACACAGTACGAAGAAGCGGTGAGTCAAGCAGCTGGCAACACAATTTTAGTAGCAGACCGTTTCCCATACAGATATTTAGTGGATGACTATACTATTGAATATTATGCGGCTTTTTCAGGGTGTTCAGCCGAGACAGAAGCAAGTTTTGAAACGATTGCATTTTTAGCTACTAAGTTAGATGAACTAGGCTTATCTACAGTTATTACAACAGAAAGCTCTGATAATAAAATTGCAGACACCGTAATTGCAAGCACAATCAACCAGGATCAAGCAATCCTATCATTAAATTCCATGCAAGCAATTACATCACAAGATGTTGCAGCGGGTGTTACGTATTTATCGATTATGGAAGATAATCTGGTTGTATTAATAGAAGCTTTACAATAGAGAATTAGAAATAGGAGAAGGCAATGTCACAACTGATGTGTAAAGAAGTAACTTTGGGATACGATGGAACGATTGTCCTTGACAACTTAACTTTTCAAGTAGATGAAGGCGATTATTTATGTATTATAGGTGCCAATGGAACTGGAAAGACAACTTTGATGAAGGCAATACTTGGTTTGAAGAAACAACTCGCAGGAGAAATCCTGTGGGGAGATGGTTTAGGTACTAACGAAATTGGGTACTTAACGCAACAAAGTGAGGCACAGCGTGAATTCCCAGCATCTGTATGGGAAGTAGTAATATCCGGCTTTCAAAGTCAGTGTGGCATTCGTCCTTTTTATAATAAGAAGGAAAAAGAGCAAGCAAGATCATTAATGGAAAAAATGGGAGTTCTAGAATTAGAAAAGAAGTGTTACAGAGAACTCTCAGGTGGTCAACAACAACGTGTTATGTTGGCAAGAGCATTATGTGCCACCCAGAAAATGTTGTTCTTAGATGAACCGGTATCAGGTCTAGACCCAAATGTAAGTGAAGAAATGTATGAAGTGGTACAATCATTAAATGCAGATGATAAAGTAACGATTATTATGATATCTCATGATGTGGAAAAGGCAATTCAATATGCATCGCATATTTTACAAATTGGAGAACATCCTTTCTTCGGAACAAAGCAAGATTATTTGGAATTTCATAGTAAAACAATGAAGATTCAGTTGGATGGAGGGAATCATCATGCATAGTGCTATTACTACGTTACATGATTATATGCAATATGACTTTGTGGTGTATGCCATGATAACAGGGGTGCTTATTGCACTATCAGCATCCTTATTAGGTGTGACCTTAGTCTTGAAGCGCCTATCTTATATAGGTGATGGATTATCCCATGTTGCTTTTGGAGCAATGGCAATTGCTAGCGTTATGAATCTGGTAAATGACATGCCTGTAATTCTTATGATTACGCTTGTATGTGCAATTATTCTACTCTTATCTGGACCAAATGCTAAGATAAAAGGAGATGCATCTATTGCTATGCTATCTGTGGGTTCTCTTGCGATTGGGTATCTATTGCTCAACCGATTTTCAACTTCAGTGAATATTTCAGGGGATGTATGTAGTACTCTTTTTGGATCCACATCTATTCTTACTTTAACAAAGTCAGATGTTACTCTGTGCTTATGGTTATCTGGAATTGTGGTATTTTTATTTCTATTTTGTTATCATAAAATATTTGCAGTTACATTTGATGAAAACTTTTCAAGGGCAGTTGGATTAAAAGCAGTAGCGTACAATGTGCTTATTGCTGTTATTACGGCTGTGATTATTGTATTATCTATGAATCTAGTAGGATCGCTCTTAATTACAGCACTTGTAATCTTTCCCGCGGTATCGGCAATGCGAGTGTGTAAGAGCTTCTTGTCGGTTACTATTTGTGCAGCTATTATTTCAGTTGTCTGTGCTCTCATTGGATTAGTCGTTTCGATACTAGCAGGAACCCCTGTGGGATCCACCATTGTAGCGGCAGATATTCTAGCTTTTGGATTATTTACTTTGTTAGGGAAAATATTGCAAAGAAGTTAAGGAGATGCTATACAGAATTATTAGGAAATAGGTGGCTGTTGTGCAATTATCATGATACCTTTTGGAATCCAGAACAACTAGGAAGACAACTTTCCGTAGTGGGTAGCATTACTGTAGTAAACGGAATCAAGACTATGGCAATGTTGCTACCATAAGAAAAACTATCACTTACGACATACAGTAGGTGGTAGTTTTTTATTGGTATAAAATGATGAATCGGTGGGAATACTTGACAACGGATTGTGTTAATAATACACTATCATACGAGTGAGCTAATACTTATTACATTGGTAAAGTGGAAGTGGATTGCCACACTAGTGATTGTTATCTGGTAGGGCAATCCTTCAAGGGAAGGAATCAATATACATATGATGAAAATAGGGTACAAGGAAAGATTGAAAGAATTTGAACAATATTTAGTAGAGGAAGAAAAGAGCAAAAATACAATTAGTAAATATTTGAGAGATGTGAAGAAATTTTTAGAATATCTGGAGGAGAGAACTTTAGAAAAGCGAATTGTACTAGAGTTTAAGGAATACTTGCAGAAAAACTTCGAACCAACAAGTGTAAATTCCATCTTAGCTGCAGTAAATCATTATCTTACATGGGATGATTGTATGATGTGTCGCGTAAAACCATTAAAGATACAAAAGGCAATCTTTGAGAATCCGGATAAAGAATTGTGTAGGGAAGAGTATCTTAGATTAGTATCTTGTGCTAAAGAACAGGGAGATGATAGAACCGCACTCATTCTACAAACTATTTGTAGTACGGGGATTCGAGTATCTGAATTAGAGTATATTACAGTAAGTGCTATAAAGAGTGGGCGAAGCGACGTAAAGTGCAAAGGAAAGAATAGAATGATTTACCTATCGAAGGATTTATGCAGATTACTGAAAGAATATTGCAGTAAAAACGGAATAAAATCGGGAAGTGTCTTTGTGACCAAGAGCGGCAAGTGCATGGATCGTTCTAATATATGGAAGAAGATGAAGCAGTTGTGTAAGGAGGCAAAAGTAGCACAAAGTAAAGTGTTCCCCCACAATTTAAGGCACTTATTTGCTAAATCATTCTATGAAATCAGTAAGGATATTGCAAAGTTAGCAGATTTACTAGGACATTGTAATATTAATACAACTCGTATCTATACCATGGAGAGTGGAAGTAATCATAGAAAGCAATTAGATAAAATGAATCTAATATTACCCTGTACCACATAACGGTGATTATGAGGTAAACCGAATCAAATAATAGGAACTGTAATAGAAATTGTAATATGATTTCTTCACAAATATAACACAAATAGTATATGACCACAATAGCAAACTTACAAAATTCAACTATTTTTACAGTTTTTCGACATAATGTATAATCGGTACTTTAAAATCCGTGTCTGTGTTAGCAATTTTTAACGATTTTATTCAATCATATGTCATTGCGAACTAGGAATACCACATAATCACCGTTATGTGGTATTCCTAGTGTGATGAAGAGGCAAATGAGATGAGGGGTGCAGAAAGATGAGCAGTGAGAATGGGATGGATTCTTCTGTAGTGCTAAAACAGGGAGTTAAGAGTAAAAAAATTCTGCTAATAGCATTGCTTATCATCGTTATTGTTATTGCCATAATTTTCATTATGATTGCACTTGTAAAAACTGTAGGTAAAAATAGTTTGTATGGAAATGCATCAAGCTCAGGTATGGTATTTGAATTAGAGAATGCAGAAGATGGTATGTGGGAAGAAGGAATGGTTGTCTATAATGGTAAGCTCTATCGCTACAATGAAGAGATACTTACTTTTCTGATTCTAGGAATTGACCATCAGGGAGAAGTGGAGGAAGCAGAAGATGGAATAAGTGGTGGACAATCGGATGCGATTTTCCTCGCAGTGTGCAATCCAGTAGAAGGCCAGATTGATGTGATTGCTGTGAATCGAAATACCATGACTGAAATAGAACGCTATAACGAGGAGGGTGAATTTCTGTGGACGGAAACGGCTCAGATTGCAATCCAACATGGATACGGAGATGGATTAGAACAAAGCTGCGAAAGAAGTGTATCCGCAGTATCCAATCTCTTCTATCAACTACCAATTCATGGGTATGCTTCCATTAATATGGGCGGTATTACTGCAATTAACGATGCAGTGGGTGGTGTAGAAGTGACTATGAATGAAGATGTGTCATTTAATACGTATTCTTTTGACTATTCCTATGATGCAGATGGGAATGTGATACATAGTGAAGTGAATCCATATTTATATGAAAAAGGTGAGACCGTATTGTTGGAGGGAGATGTGGCATATTGGTATCTGCGTGACCGAGATGCAACTCAATTTGATAGTGCTAGCGACAGGTTGAATCGTCAAAAGCAATATATAGTGGCATTTATTAATAAAATGATAGAAGTGCTAAAGAGTGATGTAACCATTGTAGGTGATATCTACGAAATAGCCAATGAATATGTAGTTACAGATGTATCACTAGATGAAATGGCGTACATGGCAACAACTGTGGCACTTTATGATTTCAATATAGAGAATATGCATTCCCTAGAAGGGGAAACCATTACTGGAGAAGAATATGAAGAATTCTATGTGGATACACAGGCTATGTATGAATTGATTCTAGATGTATTCTATCTAGAAGTGGAAGAATAAAGATGAGCTAAGAAGTGAGTAGTACTTAGCGGTGGATAGTAGGAAGGTAGACTATGAGTGAAGAGAGTAAGTTGAAGTTCATAAAAGTAGGAATTGGGCTATGTGGTGTCATTGTAGTAATCATCGCACTTGGTCTATATAGTAAAAGCCTGATGCCAGCAGCAGAGGAAGAAGTACAGCCAGAGGCAGTAGCTGGTATGACAGGGGAAGAGCTTGAGCTACTCCTAGATGAATATCGAATGGATGATACAACTGGTGAGGGAGTAGAGGAAGAAGTAGAAGAAGTTAGCA
>JAWXVE010000033.1:0-23006 GCA_044425575.1 Eubacteriales bacterium
GGCAATGAAGAATTACCATTCGATTAAAATAAGACAAGTCCACATGCTTCCATAAATGTTGGTAACATGTGGACCCTTTTTGAATTGGATTTTGGGGTAGAATTGAGTTGACAAATACAGCTATCAGAGGAATATAAGCTATCAAAAGGTGAAATACCGTGGAATGCAATGTATGGTTTGCGAAATCGCATTGTACATGATTATGGAAATGTTGATTTGAATGTCGTCTTTGAAACTTTGAAGTATGATATTCCAGAGTTGTTAAAAGTTATGGAGTAGTGCAACTTATATAATTGATAGAAGGAGTTAAAGATGCTGATTAGACAAGAGGAAGAAAGAGATTATAATGAAATCAGAGAATTGATAAAAGGAGCTTTTGAAAGCGCTGAGCATACAGATGGAAATGAATATAATTTAGTGGACAGTTTAAGAAAGAGTAATAGCTTTATAAAAGAGCAAGTGAGTTCGGGATTTTAGCACCGTTTGATGTTCCAAACGAAAACTTTATGGTACTATTTTTGAACGAAAACCTTTCGCATATTAAAGGAACGGTTGTATATGTTAAAGAAATATTCGAGGGCTAAATTATTATTCGGGAACAGAAATGTTATAAACTTAGCAATTACCTAACACCTATTTTTACCAACTTAGCATTAATAAAACACAAGCCTTACGGAAATAGTGGATTTCGTAGGGCTTCTCTGTATAAAAAGGTACAAAAGTACGTAACAATTACTTGACACAAGAGGGGTATGCTATGAACTGTGTAGAAGGTATTTACTTATCAGGCTTTCTATATCAGACGATGCTACGCCCCGTAAGAAATCAAAGCAGATCTTCATGGCACGAGAAAAGTTAACTTGATACTGATGTTTTCGTTCTTTGTGTTTAAGAGGTACATGCAGGATAATAATAGAACAAAAGTTGTATAGAATTAGCCGACCCCATAGCTCTAAAGAAATAAATTCAGTCTTTTTGGAATGAAGGTTTGTAGCACCTATGGTATGTTTCAAATCACAAAATGAAGTTTCAATTCCCCCACGCAGATGATAACAGTGTTCAATATCCTCCATAGTGAAGTTTTCAGCGGATAATGATGTAATTATATTTGGATACACTCCTTGTGCAACTTTAAAACGAACGATTCGGAGTTTGAGATGGTATTCATCTGATATATCATCAGGATTGCGTGCAATATTAAACTCAGATCCATCACATGCAATCAGATAATATTGGTCGCGAAATTTTCGAGGGGAAAACGTGCATTGAATTCAGTTACGAGATAGCGAAAAGCAGAGATGGAAAGCTTTGCACGTTGTTACAGATCGCTCAACCATTATATGAAACTTTTTAATTGTTGAGTTTAGGATAACGTGATAATATATTCATAGTAGTAGTGAGTATTTGAATAATTCAAATTTCCGTATGGACAGGAATTAAAGCTGTTATTGATAAAATAAATGCAAATGTGGCAGCGTAGATAAGCAAACTTATTTAATGAAAGAAAAAGTGAAATATTTCAAAGTTAATGGAAAGGGAATTTGACTAATTCCATAATCGTAGTATAATGAATTTTAGGGTTAGTTATAACTAACAACGAATAGATGAATGCCACAAGGAAATTATGGAGGAATTATGGAATTAAATTTAGTGTATTCAATTATGGGTTTATTGGGAGGCATCACTTGTGCCATTGGAGATATACTTCTTGATTTAAAAGGTAAGGGCAATGTGCCAATGGGAAAATCATCGATTATCAATTCCAATTGGATTAAAATGGCAAATGTAAGATTTAAAATATCTATTGTTTTAGGATTCTTCGGTTCCTTCCTGTGCAGTTTAGGGCTTTATTCATTATCAAGACAAATCCAGGGACAACATGAGGTTTTGGCAGAAGTTTTATTATTGATTGCAATTATTATGGGAATGACAGGTTTTTTTGTCCATACCTTCTGTTGTATTGCACCAATCACTTATAAAGCAGTAATATCAGGAGAAGATTTTGAATTAGCGGATCACACAATAGAAGCACTTTTTGGTGCTGTGAAAATACTGTTTTTTGTGTTGTATCTTTTTATCATGTTGGTGCCAACAGGGATTACCATTTATTGTATCCTTAGTGGGTTGCTTCATGTGCCAACTTGGTTTGTTATACTGAATCCAGTTGTTTTCTTAATCCTAGGAGTATTAGTGAGAAAAATATGTCCCCGATATTGTTATGACCTCCCAGGAATTTGCATGCCTAGTTTAGGCGTTGGTATGTTTGGGCTGATTGGAATTGTTAATTTGATGTAAATTACCGATTGGATACTTTGAACAAGCTAGAAGTGGAAAGTTGCGAAGGACATTAAGTGAGAATATGTGAGAGGTGTTACAGTTATTAAAGCTCTTTCTTGTGTGGAAAATATAGATTTAATTTCCATACCATGGTATAATTTTATTATAATTGCTATAGATTAGCAAATAGAATCTTATATAAAATGGAAGGAGAAAATGTATGGCTTTTGGATTTAAAGCAAAGAATGTGAAATTTAGTACCGCTTATTCAGTGGAGGCACTTTATGAGAAGATTAAGGAACAACAATTCTCAGCAGGAAAACCTATTTTAACGAAATACATGAATTCTCAAGTGATTGTATTTCCAGCATTGAATAGCAAGAATCAAGTTCAAATTCTAAAATTTGGTTTTAAAGGAGAATCTGCAACTTACACCATTCAAAAAGGCGATGAGTTATCCTTAGATGGAGCCGTTAAGAATCTGGTAGTAGGCGAAGTGACCAAAGGATATTCCAATCTAGGGAGTGCATTTGGTGATATTCCAAAAGAATGTATGCGATTAGTAGACGAAACGGTAAAAGAACTTACGGCGTTACATTTATAAGGAATGAATCATAATAGGTAAAATTAGCAGGGAGCATTGACCATTAGAGGGAATGTTCCCTAGTTTTTTCGTGAAGATTCCAGAGAAATAGTTCAAAAGCAACACCTTCTTGAATGGGAATCTGTAATTCTTTGGATGCTTCTGTGCACGTAGCGATAAATTCGCTTGCTATTACAGTAGCATCTTGTATAGAGAGCCCGCGTAAAGTAAGAGCGGAGAGAATACTGGCAAATAAATCCCCAGTACCCGGTCTAGAAGGTCCCGCAATAGGAATTTCTAGCATGGTGTTAGAAGTTGGTGATTCGTAGATATAATTATAGAAATAAGTATGGTCTTTCATGCCTGTAATTACAATTTGTTTCGGGCCAAGACTCTGTAGTTGCGCCCCAAGAGCTTGTAATTCTCTTTGACTCCAGCCAGATTCTTTGTAGGTTGTATTTGTTAACAAACAAGCTTCCGTAATGTTAGGTGTAATAATAGAAGCGACTTGAATAAAGACTTTCATATGTTCGCAAAATTCTGCGCTCATACTACGGTAACGTTGCCCATGATCTCCCATAACGGGATCAAGTACCACTTGCAGATGAGAAGTTTCTTGTTTTTTCTTTAGAAAGGAACGAATGAAATCCATCTGCTTCACATCACCTAAATATCCACAATATACACCATTAAATTCAATGTCTAATAGGGAGAGGTGTTCCATATAGGGAATCATATCTTGTGTTAAATCACGCTTATAGTGAGTTGGAAATCCAAGGTGATTGGAGAAAATTGCAGTAGGAAAAGGGCATGCCTGTACTTGGCATGCACTAATTACTGGAAGTGCAACACTCATAGAGCATCGCCCAATTCCTGCTATATCATTGATTACTAATAGTTTCTTCGGTATATCCCGTATGCTCATTTCCTAATTCCTTTTGTATTGGATTACCACAAGTAATAAATAATCCAGTTCGCTTTAAAATTGGTCTAAGTGCTAAGTAAATAGATACTGCCACAATGGTAGATAAGATTGCATTAATGGATGTTGCAAATAAATTAATGGCGAAGGTCACTTCTGCTGCAGGTCGGCCAAGAATAGCAATCTTGTAAAAGTATCCTACTAATGGGTCAAATATTACATTAAATAGTAAACCACCAATTGCAGAAAGTAAAGTAAAAGTTACTACACGTTTTTGATTTGTAGTAGTGGAAATTTTCCCGATTTTATGTGCAATGAAGCCAGTAATGAGTCCGATGCATAATTTTAATACAAAAGTCTTTGGTGCGTAGACAATGTAAACGGGATCCATTAAATCGCCGATTGTCATACCTATGGCACCACCTAATCCACCGTAAAGGCCTCCTAGGAGTAGGGCACCCAGCACACACACAGCATTTCCTAAGTGAATAGAAGTGGCATCTGCCGGACCAATATAGATTTTAAATTGTAGAAACGTAAATACCACATACGATAATGCAGCAAATAAACCAGTCAGTGCAATTAATTTTGTTTTTTGGTTCATAATAAGTATATCCAACCTTTCTTTGTCATTTTGAATCAACGTTGATTGTTATATTATATCCAAAATTGGCACTGTTAAAACATCCAATTTGATAAAAAAATACCATGCCAGTTGTGGGGGCGTATGGGAAACGATAAATCCATCTAAAAATCCGTTTTCAAATATGCAGAAAGTGTGTTATAATAAACCAATTATGCAATCATAGTAGTAAGACAAGTGAAAAGCAAGATTGGAGAGATAAGATGAAAGCTTTTTTGATATTAGAAGACGGCACCGTGTTTGAGGGAATCAGCGTGGGTTCCACCAAAGAAATTGTGAGTGAAATCGTATTTAATACTTCTATGGCAGGTTATTTAGAAGTTCTCACAGACCCATCCTATGCAGGACAAGCAGTGTGTATGACATACCCACTCATTGGGAATTATGGAGTATGTAGAGATGATATAGAATCGAGAAAGCCATGGCCAGATGCACTCATTGT
Source organism: Eubacteriales bacterium (assembly GCA_044425575.1). Classification (GTDB taxonomy): domain Bacteria; phylum Bacillota; class Clostridia; order Lachnospirales; family Lachnospiraceae; genus JAWXVE01. The sequence continues at coordinate 4,868 of JAWXVE010000033.1, forward strand.
AAGAGAAGTATCTAGAATGCCAAGCAACTTTCGGTGCGATATGACGTTACAAGAGTATTTGACCGAATATGATGTAACTGGAATTACAGGAATTGATACACGAGCATTAACCCAGATTTTACGGGAGAAGGGTACAATGAACGGATGTATTACAACGAATGAATCTTACGAGATAGAAGAAGTTATGAACAGATTGCATGGCTATGCCACAGGGAAAGTAGTGGAGCTAGTAACGTGTAGCCAACCATATACCATAGAAGGAACCAAGCAGTTAGAAGAGAATGGGGCAATTTCGGGAAGTACTCATTTTGACCAAGAGGCCTATGATAAGGGAGAACGCGAGCAAAAGCCAAGTCTTGTACGTACCTTAAATGGACAGGGCAAGAAAGTGGCACTACTTGATCTGGGAGCGAAAAGCAACATTGGAGATTCCCTTGCACGAAGAGGTTGTGATGTTACGGTATACCCAGCACTGACTGCAGCAGAGGAAATCTTAGGAAGTAAACCAGATGGCATTATGCTGTCCAATGGACCAGGAGATCCTAAGGAGTGTGCTTCTATTATAGAAGAAATCAAGAAATTATATGCATCAGACGTACCAATCTTCGCCATTTGTTTAGGCCATCAATTAATGGCTCTTGCTACAGGATGCGATACATATAAGTTGAAATATGGACATCGAGGAGGCAATCATCCAGTAAAAGATCTTGCTACTAATCAAGTTTATATTTCTTCTCAGAATCACGGATATGTAGTTGATACCAAGCAGTTAAATAATCAGATTGCAGTACCCGCATTTGAAAATGTGAACGATGGAACGAATGAAGGCTTGTCTTATGTAGGCAAAAATATTTTTACCGTACAATTTCACCCAGAAGCGTGTCCGGGACCACAAGATTCAGGATACTTATTCGATCGATTTATTAAGATGATGGAGGAAGCGTAAGATGCCTAAGAATGAGACAATTAAAAAAGTGCTAGTAATTGGGTCGGGCCCAATTATCATTGGTCAAGCAGCTGAATTTGATTATGCAGGAACACAAGCGTGTCGCTCTTTAACAGAAGAAGACATTGAAGTGATTCTAGTGAATTCTAATCCAGCAACCATTATGACAGATAAGGAAATTGCAGATAAGGTCTATATTGAACCGCTCACGTTGGCAGTGTTAGAGCAAATTATTGCTACAGAAGAGCCGGATAGCGTACTTCCTACTTTAGGAGGTCAAGCAGGTCTGAACTTGGGAATGGAATTAGAGGAAAAAGGGATTTTAGCAAAATATGGTGTTCGCCTTATTGGAACCACTGCTTTAACCATTAAGAAGGCAGAAGATCGCCTAGAGTTTAAGACAACTATGGAAAAGATTGGTGAACCATGTGCAGCTTCTAAAGTAGTAGAAAATGTACAAGATGGTGTGGTATTCGCCGCTCAAATCGGTTATCCAATTGTTCTTCGTCCTGCCTATACCTTAGGAGGTAGCGGCGGTGGAATTGCGAAGAACCAAATGGAATTAGAAGAGATTCTTGAAAATGGTCTACGTCTAAGTCGTGTAGGACAAGTATTAGTAGAACGATGTATTGCCGGTTGGAAAGAAATTGAATACGAAGTAATGCGAGATGCCAATGGAAATTGCATTACCGTGTGTAATATGGAAAATCTAGACCCAGTTGGAGTACATACGGGAGATAGTATTGTAGTTGCACCTTCCCAAACGTTAGGTGACAAAGAATATCAAATGCTTAGAACATCGGCACTTAATATTATTAATGAATTAGAAATAACAGGAGGCTGTAATGTACAGTATGCATTACACCCAACGAGTTTTGAATATTGCGTAATTGAAGTGAATCCTCGCGTAAGCCGTTCTTCAGCCCTTGCATCTAAGGCAACTGGATACCCAATTGCTAAGGTGGCGGCGAAAATTGCTTTAGGTTATACCCTAGATGAGATTAAGAATGCCATTACAGGTAAAACGTACGCAAGCTTTGAACCAGCTCTTGATTATTGTGTAGTCAAGATTCCAAGATTACCATTTGATAAGTTCATTACTGCAAAGAGAACATTAACGACTCAGATGAAAGCAACTGGGGAAGTTATGAGTATTTGTACTAATTTTGAGGGAGCTTTTATGAAAGCCCTTCGTTCTTTGGAACAACATGTAGATTCTCTAATGAGTTATGACTTTTCACAGTTAAGCGAAGAAGAATTATTAGAACGTTTACACTTAGTAGATGACCAAAGAGTATTTGTAATTGCAGAAGCCATTCGAAAAGGTATTTCGTACGACCAGATTCACAATATTACCATGGTGGACTACTGGTTTATTGATAAGATTGCTATTTTAGTGGAAATGGAACAGGCTTTATCAACACAAGAACTAACTGTTGATTTATTAAAGGAAGCAAAGAGAATTGAATTCCCTGATTCCGTCATTGCTAAACTGACCAAACTTGAGGAAGCTAGTATTAAAAAGATGCGCTATGATAATCACATTGTAGCTGGATTTAAAATGGTAGATACGTGTGCAGCAGAATTTGCAGCATCTACACCATATTATTATTCTTGTTTTGGAAGTCAAAATGAAGCGGCAGAGACGAAGCCAAAGAAGAAAGTCTTAGTGCTAGGTTCTGGTCCAATCCGTATTGGTCAAGGGATTGAATTTGATTATTGTTCAGTACACAGTACTTGGGCATTTCGTAACGAAGGTTATGAGACGGTTATTGTAAATAATAATCCAGAAACCGTAAGTACTGATTTTGATATAGCGGATAAGTTGTACTTTGAACCATTAACGCCAGAAGATGTTCAGAATATTGTAGATATTGAGAAGCCAGATGGTGCAGTGGTACAGTTTGGTGGTCAAACAGCCATTAAACTTACTAAGAGCCTTATGGAAATGGGAGTACCAATTCTAGGTACCAGTGCTGAGAATGTAGATGCAGCAGAAGACCGTGAATTATTTGATAAGATATTAGAAGAATGTGAGATTCCAAGACCTTCAGGTGGAACTGTATTTACAGCAGAAGAAGCCAAGGTAGTTGCCAATCAACTTGGATATCCGGTGCTTGTGCGACCATCTTATGTGTTAGGTGGACAAGGAATGCAAATTGCCATATCAGATGAAGATGTGGAAGAATTCATGGAAATCATTAATCGCATTGCCCAAGATCACCCAATCTTAGTAGATAAATACTTAGTTGGAAAAGAAATCGAAGTCGATGCTGTGTGTGATGGGAAGGATATTCTGATTCCAGGTATTATGGAACATATTGAACGGGCAGGGGTTCATTCAGGAGATAGTATCTCCGTATATCCAGCACAATCTATTAGTGAAGCAGTAAAAGAAAAGATTGCAGAATATACAAGACGATTAGCAAAATCCCTTCATGTAATTGGATTAATTAATATTCAATTTATTGTATGTGGAGAAGAAGTATATGTAATAGAAGTAAACCCACGTTCTTCCAGAACAGTACCATATATTAGTAAAGTAACGGGAATTCCAATTGTAGACCTTGCTACACAAGTTATTATAGGCAAGAGTATTCGTGAACTTGGTTATGAAGTAGGATTGCAGAAAGAATCTGCCTATATTGCCATTAAAATGCCAGTCTTCTCCTTTGAGAAAATCCGTGGTGCAGAGATTAGCCTAGGACCTGAAATGAAATCTACTGGAGAGTGCCTTGGAATTGCCAAGACTTTTGATGAAGCACTTTACAAAGCTTTTATTGGGGCAGGAATTGATTTGCCAAAACACAACCAAGTGATTATTACGGTAAAAGATGCAGACAAAGGGGAAGCCATTGAAATTGGAAGAAGGTTTGAGCAATTAGGGTATACTGTTTATGCTACAAGAAGTACTGCTGTGGCTTTACAAGAAGCAGGAGTAAAAGCACGAAAAGTAAATAAGATTAATCAAGAATCACCAACGGTAATGGATTTAATACTAGGTCATAAAATTGACTTAGTCATTGATACTCCTACACAAGGACGAGATAAATCCAGAGATGGTTTCTTAATTCGTAGAACAGCTATTGAAACAGGTGTGAATTGTTTAACATCTCTTGATACAGCAAAAGCATTATTAACTAGTCTAGAACATGCCAATAAGGAAGAGTTAACATTAGTAGATATTGCTAGTGTATCTAGTGTGAAAAATTAAATTTTCCACACGGCAATTTTGAAAAAGGCATGGTTATTAATATGAATTATCAGAAAGAATTAGAGAAGGTCATTGAAGGGCTAGAAGAACCAAAAACTTTATTGTTACATAGTTGCTGTGCACCATGCAGCAGCTATGTACTTGTATATTTAAGTAGATATTTTAGAATTATAATCTATTTCTACAATCCCAATATTACAGATTCAGAAGAATATGAGAAACGTCTTATGGAACAAAGAGAATTCATTGCAACTTTAAATGGATTACAAGAGACAACGTATCCAATTACAATTCTAGAGGCCACGTATAAAGTGGAAGATTTCTATGAAGTGGCAAAAGGTTTGGAATCCAGCCCAGAAGGCGGAGAGCGATGTGAAGCTTGTTTTCGCCTTAGATTAGAGCAGTGTGCTAGGGTGACAAAAGAATATGGCTATGATTATTATACGACTACCCTCACCATAAGTCCTATGAAGAATAGCCCAATGTTAAATGACATAGGGCAAGAAATGGGAAGGAAGCACGGTGTGGAATTCTTACCTTCTGATTTTAAGAAGAAAAATGGATATGGTCAATCGGTTGCCTTATCTAAGGAATATGACTTATATAGACAATCATACTGTGGATGTATCTACTCAAAAGTCCAGAGAGAGCAGGAGATGAGAGTCTAATGGAGAGGAATGAAATGTATGGAGAAATTAATAGACTTAGTGACTAGTGAAATGCAACGGGCATTTGGTCAGGCGGGTTATGAAGAATCCCTTGGTAAAGTTACTTTATCAAATCGCCCTGATTTGTGTGAATTTCAATGCAATGGAGCCATGGCTGGTGCGAAGCAATATAAGAAAGCACCTATGGTGATTGCAGGAGAAGTGGCGGAATTCTTGCAAGATAATGAAGTGTTCTTTGAAGTGGTAGCAGTACCGCCAGGATTCCTAAACTGTAAAATTCAGGAAACGTATCTAGTAGATTATTTGAGCAAAATGGAACAGGCAAATCAATATGGTGTGGCACAAGTAGAGAACCCTAAGAAAATTATGATAGATTATGGTGGACCCAATGTGGCAAAACCACTTCATGTAGGTCATTTGCGTTCTGCTATTATTGGTGAAAGTGTTAAGAGAATAGCACGTTATATAGGGCATACAGTTGTAGGTGATATTCACCTAGGTGATTGGGGATTACAAATGGGATTAATTGTAACAGAGTTACAAGAAAGACAACCTAACCTTGTGTATTTCCAAGAAGATTACCAAGGGGAATATCCACAAGAAGCACCATTTACCATTGCACAGTTAGAGGAAATCTATCCAACAGCAAGTGCTAGATCGAAAGAAGATCTAGATTATAAAGAGCGGGCAATGAATGCTACTTTCTTATTGCAAAGTGGTCAAAGGGGTTATCGTGCTTTGTGGAACCATATTTTACAAGTATCCGTAGCTGATTTAAAGAAGAATTACAATAAGTTACAAGTTTCCTTTGACTTATGGAAAGGAGAGTCGGACGTACAAGACTTGATTCCTGCCATGGTAGAGAAGATGAAGCAAGAAGGGCATGCATATCTTAGCGAAGGTGCATTAGTGGTAGATGTGGCAAGGCCAGAAGATACCAAAGAAGTGCCACCATGTATGATCTTAAAGTCAGATGGAGCATCCCTTTATAATACAACAGATTTAGCAACAATTGTAGAACGTATGGATACCATGAAACCAGACCAGTTCATCTATGTGGTGGATAAGAGGCAGGAGTTATACTTTGAACAAGTATTCCGTTGTGCAAGAAAGACACAACTTGTAACAGAACAGACACAACTGGATTTTCTGGGATTTGGAACTATGAACGGAAAAGATGGCAAACCTTTTAAGACTCGGGAAGGTGGTGTTATGAGATTGGAACAATTGCTATCTGATATTCATGAGCAAATGTTTCGCAAGATTCTTGATAATCGAGATGACCTATCAGAGGAAGAAGCTCATACCATTGCCCAGATGATAGCTTTATCAGCCATTAAGTATGGGGATTTATCGAACCAAGCAGGCAAAGATTATATATTTGATACAGAACGCTTTACTTCTTTTGAAGGTGACACAGGACCATATATTCTCTATACCATTGTACGTATTAAGTCCATTCTTAGACGATATGTGGAACAAGGGGGTATCATAGAAGCAGGTCGCATTCAAATTCCAAGTAGCAATGCTCAGAAGATGTTAATGTTAGAACTTGCCAAGTTTAATGGAGTAGTAGAAATGGCTTGTGCGGAGCAAGCACCTCATAGAATCTGTGCTTATATATATGATTTGGCCAATGCTTGTAATAAGTTTTATCACGAAACAAAGATTTTAGTGGAAGAAGAGGAAGAGACAAAAGCAGGCTATATTGGAATGTTGCAGATGACACGTGGCATTTTAGAAGAAGCCATTTCACTCTTGGGATTCGAAGCACCAGAGAAAATGTAATTTTTGTTATAAAAAGTATTGACTTATAACATCATATTTAGTATACTAGCAAAGCGGGTTATGGATTGCCTTAGCCCGCATACTGGGATCTTAGCTCAGCTGGGAGAGCATCTGCCTTACAAGCAGAGGGTCACAGGTTCGAGCCCTGTAGGTCCCATAGACAATGGAAGGAATTCCACGTCTGTTTTATATTATATTTGGCGAGATAGCTCAGTTGGCTAGAGCACACGGTTCATACCCGTGGTGTCGGGGGTTCAAATCCCTTTCTCGCTACTAGAAAGTTCTGCAAACAAAGTAATGTTTGTGGGGCTTTTTTTGTTGTAGGTAGCTAGGGAATTTTATTAATGGGATGTGCTTCCGAGGAAAAAAATAGTAGAGGAAGTAGCTGAAGCAGTAGAAGAAGTATTGCAGATAGGTTAACATTATTTAGATATTGCTCTAAATGGTGGTATGTATGAAGGCAGTTGAGAAATCACCTTTATTATGAAGAAGATATGGATATTTATAAGAATAGTTATCTTCTGGTTATTGGTGGGATATTAAGAAAGTTTACCTTTCGGAGCTGATTCGGGAATGGAATGACTTGTCACACACTTTACTATAGGTTATAATAGAAGGAATGATATGGAAAAGAAAGTGAAATCGTCTGAGTGTAGGAGGATAACTTATGAAGATTCTGAATAATAAGAGGATTGTGTATATGATACCAGTCGCGTGGTTTCTGGTGATGGTATCTATTTGTGCCTTATACGTTTCAGAGCTACATGATTGGCAAGTGGAACATTATTATGACCATTTGGAAGCCTCATCTCATGAGCATCTTACCATCCTTTCCCTCGCCTTTGAAGCTCCCTTTACTAGTGTGGAAACAGTAGCACTCAATCCACTTTTTCGAGCGTTTGAGGAAAGTGAAGACTTAATTGTGCGTGAAATGAGAAGTTTGGAAATGGAATCCGCTTTCTTAGAAGTTGGCTTTGTAGATATGAGCGGAAATATGTTAAATGACCAAGGAGAGTGGGAGACGTTTCTATATGCAGACACGTCTAGACTCTTATCTAAAACTTCCCGCTTTGTGCAACGGGTATCTCTAGATGGCAACCAGTACGATGAGCAATTTCTATTAAGTGTACCTGTGTATGATAGGGGAACGCAATTAGGTTCCTTAGTGGCAATTTACGACATTGAGTACTTTTCATCCTTATTTCTAGTAGAGCAGAACTATATTCAAGAAAGTACTACATTTTGTGTGCTGAATACAAACGGTGATATTGTTATGAATGACCCAAGTGGTGTGTACATGAATATTAACGCTGATTTCTTTGAAATACCAGATGATCTTACAGAAGAACAAACGGAACTGTTGCTGTACCGAACAAAATTATTAGAGGCAGGTAAGACGATTTCCTTTTCCTATGAATACGCAGGGCGGGAATATCTAGTGCAAGTATTACCTATTAATCTAGAGAATTTTGATACGAACACATGGTACTTAGCAGAGCTTGTAGATGCAGAACTTATAAGTGAAAATATTAGTTCTATCAATAGATTTGCCTATATTATGGTGGCCATTTCCCTTTTGATTTCCATAATTGTTTGCTTTGTTATATATAAATTCAAACATTTGCAGGAAGAATACCGCATTATCGCCCAAGGATTACGAGGTGGTGTACGAAGAGGTGTTCTTTCTAAAAAAGCAGGAGTTGATTATATTAGCCCCGGTCTTGCCACTTTATTTGGATATTCATACAAAGAGATGGTAAAGAAAACGAGAGAACATTATAAGGATTTAATCTATTACCAAGATAGCCATATTTATGAAGAGGCTATTAACTACCTTAGTAGTAATTTTGGAACACGACATATTGAATATCGCATCCATCATCGAAGTGGTGAACTTATGTGGGTATCTGATCGGATTACAGCAGTTCGCATGGTAAATAGCAAGATTTATATCTACGCAGTTGTAACAGATATTAATGATTCGAAGAATTCAAAGCATAACCTAAATACCTTGATGGATTCCATTCCTGGTGGTATTGTTATATTCGATATTGCATATCAGAGTGCGCATATTTCAGTGCCATTTATTAACGATGAAATGTGTGATATGGTTGGATTCTCTATGGCAGAATTAAGGGAACGTATTTCAGAGAATGTGTGGAACGTTGCGGTGCCAGAAGACCGAGAATTAATACAAGAAAAGTTCCAGAATGTGATTCAAGGTTCTGATTTTGAAGAGTGTACTTACCGAACTTATACGAAAACTGGAACTATGTGGTTACGTTTAACTGCTAGGGTAATTCAAAGAGATATCGAACATATTCAAATATATGCAGTTATTATGAATATTGATGAGCAAATGCGAACAGAGGCAATTCTTAAGAAGGAACGATATTATCAAGATTTAATTGATGAATCTCTTGATGCAGCTACACTCATTACAGCATTTGATGAAAACAGAACATTGCTCCACGTATCTAAGAATATTTATAACTTATTAGGTTATAGAGAAGATGAATTTAAAAAAATATATCATGATAAATACAAAGATTTAGTCCATCCAATGGAATTAAAACGAATTGTAAATCTAAAGAAACTATATGCAGAACGAGAAGTTATTAATTATGAATTGCAATTTAGAGCACGTCATAAGAATGGGGACTATATCTGGTTAGTGGAAAAAGCAACACTAATTGAAGATGTTGAGGGAAAACAAGCGCATCTTATTGTTGCTTTTGATGATAGTGGACGAAAGAAAGCAGAGGAAGAATTACAAGTAAGGGAAGAGGAATTCCGTATTGCATCCTTACAAAACAATAAAATTGTATACCGTTATGACTTGACTTTGCAGAAGATTACAGTGCCAAACGGCGTAGAGGATCGCATTGGATTCACACAGCATCAAGAACATATACCAAATAGTATCTTAGATGCAGATTTGATTCATCCAGATAGCAAAGAGCGAGTAAGAGAGTTTTTCCAAGATATTAAAAGCAATAAAGAAAAGGGTGAAATTGAATGTGTCACCTTGCCAATAGAGGGTGATGAATGCAAATATTTAATGCGATACACTCTTGTACATAATGCAGACCGACAAGCAGTGTCAGCTATTATTTCAGCTATTAATATTACCGACCGCAAATAGAGATAATCGTTGTAGCGGTAATTGTATTACAGGATATGTAGGAAGGAAAGTTAGATGAGAATTGGAATGGGTTATGATGTGCATAGATTAGTGGAGGGGAGAGAGCTTATTATAGGTGGGGTCACCATACCATATGAAAAGGGACTGCTTGGTCATTCTGATGCAGATGTTCTTGTTCATGCAATTATGGATGCTCTTCTTGGTGCTACGGCACTTGGTGATATCGGGCAACATTTTCCAGATACAGATCCTGCCTATAAGGGAATCTCAAGTATTGCTTTATTAGAGGAGGTAGGAGTACTGCTTCAGAAGAATGGATACCACATTGTGAATATTGATTCTACTATTATTGCACAAGAACCGAAGATGAAACCGCATATTCTTCAGATGAGAGAACAGATTGCAAATGCACTTTCAGTGGATCGAGATATTATAAATGTAAAAGCGACTACAGAGGAAGGATTAGGATTTACTGGGAGTCAAGAAGGAATTGCATCTAATGCAATTTGCCTTGTAACGCAGCAAGGGTGATGAATCTAGATGATTGAACAATTAAGTGGTAGACAAGAATTGAGGCAAACAAAGGCATTGTATGAAGAAGTATTTCCAGAAGATTCCAAGGAGTTTGTAGATTATTATTATCATGATAAGGTAGTGGATTCTCTTGCGTACGTGAAGAAAGTGAATGGCACCATAGAAGCCATGATCCACATGAATCCTTTTTGGTGTTATTGGAATACAGACATAGTAACTCGTGAGAAGATTTATTATTTAGTAGCAGTTGCAACGAGAACAGAAGCAAGGCACAGGGGCTATATGAATGGATTGCTTCATAGAGTTGTTAGAGAGTCTTATGAACAGCAGATCCCATTTCTGGCTCTCATGCCAGCGAATCCTCAAATATATGAACCTTATGATTTCACGTATATTACGAGAAGAGCATCCTATTCACCTTGCGATCATATTATTTGCCAAGAGAATTGCATTCGTAGTAATGAACTTCATGAGTTAGTAGTGTTATCAAATAGCATTTTAAGTGAAAGGTACACTTGCTATGTAGAACGAGACGTTGCGTATTATGAGAGGCTTCTCTTAGAGCTTGAAAGCCAGCAGGGTAGTCTGTACTGGCTTGTGAAAGAGGGGGAACGAATAGGGTATTGTTTCTATGAATCAGCAGAAGGAAGTGTACAGGAGTTTGGTTTATTGCCCGAATTTTCTATGGAAGAGACCGTACTAGAAGAATTTATCATAGAAGAACAAGTCGGGAAACCACATATGATGGGACGTATTATAGCACTGGACAAAATGGGAGATTGGTGTTGCCTTAGAGAGGAAGTAATAGAAGAGTCTATCGCGGTTGTCCTATTCATTCAAGATGGCATGATTAAAGAGAATCATGGATTGTTTCGGTGGGTGATTCACAGAGAAGGCAGTAGATTTGAACCACTACAAGAAGTAGATCAAGACCAGATGATTTGGACGATAACGATTGCACAACTTACTTCTATTTTATTTGGATATGAGACAATTAATCAATGTTGCATAGGTGTTCTAGAAGAATATAAACTTTTGCAGAGAAAAATAAAGATAAAGATGGATATTTTCTTTCAAGAAGTTGTATAATGAGTCGATTACTTGTTCTAAAGTAGATTCTGTTACGTATGCTTATTACTTTGCAAACATTAAGTTAAAGCCAGCACAAAGTGCAGAAACAAAAGGAAAAGATTGACTTTGTCAATCTTTTTGCTTTTTGTGCATAATTATGGTAGAGTAATACAATATGAGGATAGAGAGTGAGGGAGTATGAGATGGGCTTTTTTACAAGAGTCAGAGATGAGATTAAAGTCATACGAGAGAGAGATCCTGCGATTCATTCTTCCATGGAAGTGTTTTTATATCCAAGTTTTAAGGCAATGATGCATTATCGAGTTTCCCATGGGTTATACAAGAGAAAACATTATTTCTTAGCCAGATGGGTATCACAGCGAGCAACACGAAAAACTGGGATTGAGATTCATCCAGGGGCACAGATTGGTACGGGATTTTTTATCGACCATGGGAATGGTGTCATTATAGGCGAAACGGCTATTATAGGGAATAATGTGACGCTATATCAAGGAGTTACCCTAGGCGGTACAGGAAAAGAGCAAGGTAAGCGTCATCCAACTATAGAAGATAATGTCATGATTAGTGCAGGAGCAAAAGTACTAGGGTCATTTACTATTGGGAAAAACTCCAAGGTAGGTGCAGGAAGTGTTGTATTAGAAGAAGTACCACCATATTCTACTGTAGTAGGTGTACCAGGTAGAGTGGTAAAACGACATAATGAGAAGATGCCGCGAGAAGATATGTGTCAAGTTGATTTACCAGACCCAGTGCAAGAAGATATCTGTGCATTACAGAGAGCCAATAGTGCCTATGTAAATCGTCTACTAGAATTGGAAGAAGACATGAAGCAACTAAAACGAACTATAGAATAGGAAGCATAAGAGTATGAGATTATATAATACATTAACAAGACAAAAAGAAGAATTTATTCCATTAGAAGCTGGTAAGGTGAGTATGTACGTATGTGGGCCTACTGTGTATAACTTAATACACATAGGAAATGCTAGACCTATGATTGTATTCGATACCGTTCGCAGATATATGGAATACCAAGGTTTAGAGGTTAATTACGTATCGAACTTTACAGATATTGATGATAAGATTATTAAAAAGGCAACGGAGGAAGGCATTGAATCAAGTGAAGTGGCAAAACGGTACATTGCAGAGTGCAAGGAAGACATGAAAGCCTTGAATGTAAAACCAGCCACGGCCCATCCTCTTGCAACAGAGGAAATTGCTGGAATGCTTGAGATGATTGAAACTTTAATTCGTAAGAATCATGCCTATGTAGCAGAAGATGGAACCGTATACTTTCGTACGAAAAGCTTTCATGAGTATGGCAAATTATCTCACAAGAATCTAGATGATTTACAAGGTGGAAATCGTTCCTTACTCGTCACAGGAGCAGCGCAGAAAGAAGATGAATTTGACTTTGTATTGTGGAAGCCTAAGAAAGAAAATGAACCTTACTGGGAATCGCCTTGGTGCAAAGGACGACCAGGTTGGCATATTGAATGCTCTGTTATGAGTAAACGTTACTTGGGCGAGAGTATTGATATTCATGCAGGTGGTGAAGATCTTGTATTTCCGCATCATGAGAATGAGATTGCCCAAAGTGAAGCGGCCAATGGAAAGGAATTTGCCAAATATTGGATGCATAACGCTTTTTTAAATATTGATAATCGAAAGATGAGTAAGTCTCTTGGAAATTTCTTTACGGTACGTGATATTAGTGAGAAGTATGACTTGCAAGTGTTGCGATTCTTTATGCTGTCAGCACATTACAGAAGTCCCTTGAACTTCAGTGCAGACTTAATGGAGTCTGCCAAATCGGGACTAGAGCGGATTCTTACAGCAGTTAACAACCTTCGCTATTTGAGAGAGCAAGGGAAAGTGGATACCCTTACAAAAGAGGAAGTAGTATATATGGAACATGCCAAGGAGTATAGAGATAAATTCCAAAGAGCCATGGAGGATGATTTTAATACAGCAGATGGCATATCAGCTATATTTGAACTTGTAAAATACGCCAACACTACCGCAGGAGGTGGTTCATCTAAAGAGTATTTAGATTATTTATTAGAAGAGTTGACTACCTTGTGTGACATATGCGGAATTCTAACGGAACATAAAGACGAGATTCTAGAAGAAGACATTGAATTATTAATTGCACAGCGACAAGAGGCGAGGGCAAATAAAAACTTTGCTAGAGCTGATGAAATTAGAGATATCTTATTAGATAAGGGAATCCTGTTAGAAGATACGAGAGAAGGGGTAAAATGGAAAAAGGTATAGACCTTATTGAAGGAATACGAAATACATTTGATTACGAGGCAGTTGATAGCAATACGTATTCCCCTTTGACTCTGGCTTATGTAGGAGATTGTGTCTACGAATTAATCATTCGAACTGCTATAGTAGAAAATGGGAATCGTGCCACCAATACCCTGCATAAGATTACAACGAAGTATGTAAATGCTAAGTTACAAGCCCAGCTTGGCACGGTGTTACAAGAGGATTACACAGAAGATGAGTTGGCAGTTTATCGACGGGGAAGAAATGCAAAGTCACATTCTAGTGCAAAGAATGCCTCGATCAATGATTATCGTAAGGCTACAGGATTGGAAGCTGTTATGGGGTACCTCTATTTAACGAACCAACAAGAACGAATGCTGAACCTCGTGGAAATTGGACTTAAGAAACTAGAATTAGACTTGGTGATACCAAAGGAAAAGTAGAAAGGAATAGATATTAAAATGTCATACGAAGAATTAACCATAGAAGGACGCAATGCAGTAATGGAGGCTTTTCGTTCAGGGAAGCCCATTGATAAATTATTTATCTTAGATGGCTGTCAAGATGGACCAATTGTATCTATTAAGCGAGAAGCTAAAAAATATGACACGATTGTCAAGTATGTAGACAGAGAGCGTTTAGATTACATGTCAGAAACTGGGAAGCATCAAGGAGTAATTGCTCACGCAGCAGCATATGAGTATGCTCAGGTAGAGGATTTACTAGCTTTAGCCAAGGAAAAAGGAGAAGAACCATTCTTATTTCTGCTAGATAACATTGAGGATCCACATAATCTGGGAGCTATTATTCGTACTGCAAATCTAGCTGGTGCACACGGAGTAATTATCCCGAAGAATCGAGCAGTAGGATTAACTGCTACTGTGGCTAGAACTTCGGCCGGTGCATTGAATTATACTCCAGTAGCGAAAGTGACCAACTTAGCTAAGACCATTGATGAACTGAAAAAACAAGGCATGTGGTTTGTCTGTGCACATATGGATGGTACTCAAATGTACGATTTGAATCTAAAAGGTTCCATGGGTGTGGTCATTGGAAGTGAAGGAGAAGGGGTAGGACGATTAGTTCGGGAAAAGTGCGATTATATTGCATCGATTCCTATGAAGGGAGACATTGATTCCCTTAATGCTTCTGTGGCGGCAGGAATACTGGCATATGAAGTAGTAAGACAACGACTATAATAGGGGATAGATAGCGGGGATTTATGAGGAATGTGGAACGTTATAAACAATGCCAAGATGAAGAATTAATTGTACGTTTGCGTAATGGAGAAGAAGCTATTACAGATTATATTATGGAAAAGTATAAGAATCTAGTAAGAAGCAAGGCAAAATCCATGTTCATCTTAGGGGCAGATAATGAAGACCTAATACAAGAAGGAATGATCGGACTATTTAAGGCCATACGGGATTATGATATGGGACGAGATGCAAGTTTTTATACATTTGCTGATTTATGTATTGCAAGACAAATGTATACAGCGGTACAATCATCTAACCGAAAGAAACATGCCCCTCTTAATACTTCTATTTCTCTTAATGCAGAAGTAATGTTAGAGGGAGAGTTAGAGGGGCGAGCTTCTGCAATTCTTATGAATGTTCTAGCTACTAATGACCAGATGAATCCAGAAAGTGTAATCTTAGACCAAGAACGAGTTGCTAATATGGAAGCAATTATAGCACAAGAACTAAGTGGACTGGAGTTACAGGTGCTAGAGCTATATATTACAGGAATGTCTTATACGGAAATTGCCAAGGTGCTTAACCAGGATCCTAAGACAACGGACAATGCTTTGCAGCGAATGAAGGCGAAGTTAAAAAAGGCATTATGATTCTTGACAAAATAAATTCCACTGTGGTACAATACCTAAGTTGTGAAATATTGCTGGCGTGGCACAGTCGGTAGCGCACCTCATTGGTAGTGAGGAGGTCACGGGTTCGATTCCCGTCGCTAGCTTTAAACAGCATAATCATACGGGAATTGAATATGGCATGTTAGTATATAAAAAGAGCAGTGAAGAATAGGATATGGATTCTATTCTTCACTGCTTTTCTGTTGTGTGTATGCGTAGAGCTTACTGCGTAGCGGCGGCTGCGGCAGCAGCTTCTGCGTCTGCAACTCGTTGATTAATCTCTGCTAGCTGAGCTGCAATGACCGCTTCGTAATCAGGATTGGCAAAGAATTCAGCATCATGACTACAATACGTATAGTTACTATGAATGGTTGCTAGAGTACCAGTAGTGTCCGTAGCATCGGTAGTTAATTCGCCATCTACGGTAGATTCATCCGTTAATGCGTCTGTAGTTGTAGTACCTGTTAAATTCTCTTCTGGAATAAGCTCTAGTGTTGCAGTGCCTTTAAATGGACAGAACTCTTGAGCTGGTAATCCATCATAATGACAGATTGTACCTTGATAATGTACGTTACAGCTTTCGGTTGGAACGGTTCCATCTAAGAAGTACTCTGTTGTTAATGTATGGTCGCATAATCCTGCCACAGGCAACAAGCCAGATTGGCTACAAATAGTTGCTGTAACAATATCAGCAGGTTGTTCAAAGGCTTTATTAGGTAAGTCAGCATGAATCTCTGACATAACAGCTCGCCATAAGGATTTGGATAGGGAAGTCTGGCTTCCTGATAAACTTTCGTTGTTGTCATATCCTGTCCAAGTTGTAGCGGTATAGTATGGGGTGAATCCAGTAAACCATACATCTACATAATTCGTAGAAGTACCTGTCTTTCCGGCAATGGACATACCGCCAAAGTTAGCAGAAGCTCCAGTACCTTGGGTGACTACATCTACCATGGCATCTGTTAATAGGAATGCAGTAGATTCCTTTAGCACTTGCTTTGTTTCTGTATTAGTCTTATCAATTAAGACATTTCCATCGTTATCTAAAATCTTAGTATAGAGCGTTGGTTCAATATAAGTTCCCTGATTGGCAATGGTTGCATAAGCAGCATTTAGTTCTAGATTGGTTGCACCTCTAGTCAACCCGCCGAGTACGAGTGATTGGGTAATATCAGAATAAATCTGTCCATTAATTTCTTCTCGTTCTACAAGAGTAGTAAATCCAAAGCTTTGCAAGTAGTCAAATGCCAGTTGAGGAGTGATTTCCGTAGCTGCTTTCACTGCAATAATATTCATGGATTGCTCAATGGCATACCGTATGGACGATAACCCTTTGTATTCACTATACCAGTTGGAAACTGGAGTTCCGTCTGTATAAGTGAATGGTGCATCATTGTATACAGTTGCTAATGTTTTTCCAGCGCTATCAATAGCGGGTGCAAATGCGCCTAATACCTTGAAGGTGGAACCAGGGGAACGCATAACATTAGTGGCACGATTTAAGGTTCTACTTGCTTCTTTTACACCACGTCCTCCAATCATAGCCACTACATAGCCAGTCGATTGATCCGCTACGGTAAGGGAGACTTGAGGTTGAGGTGTGATGGATATGGTTTCAGAAATCATTTCGTCATTTTCACCAATATAGACTTCTTTATAAGCTTCAATGGCTTCGTAAGCTTCTTCTTTGGAATTATATAACAAGTCAAAAGAAGGACTAGTCTGTTGGTAGTAAGTCTTAAACATTTCAGTACTGTGATTTTCGTAATCACCATTAGCCTTTTGGATGGTCAATTCATAATTAAGGTACCATTCTGTTGTACCTGAATAATTATCTTCGTTGCTATATACATCATTACAAATGGCTTGTATAGTTGGATCTTGCGTAGTAAAGATGCTTAAGCCACCACTATATAGTGCATTGTAAGCTTGTGTGTCGTTATATCCTAAATCATTCTTTAAATCATCAAGTACTTGTTCAATCAGAGCATCTACAAAGTAAGTATAGGTAGAAGTACCTTCTGTCTCTAGATTCACTTCTTGAATTCGAGTATATACATCATCTGCAATGGCAACATCATATTCGGTTTGTGTAATATAGTCTTGCTCTAACATATTATCTAATACTTTTAAACGACGTGTTGCATTCGCTTCTGGATAAGAAATAGGATTATATCCAGATGGATTCTGGGTAATAGCAGCAATTACTGCACACTCTGATAAAGTTAATTCATAAGCGGATTTGTTAAAATAGCGAAGAGAAGCAGCTTCTACACCAAGGGTACCTTGTCCAAGGTTAATGGTATTCATGTAGATTTCAAGAATTTCTTCTTTTTCCATTTCCTTTTCTAATTCAATGGCAAGGTATTGTTCTTGAATCTTACGCTTAATCTTCTGACCGTCCTTTTCATTGACCCAATCTTCAAATACGTTATTTTTCAGTAATTGTTGGGTGATGGTACTAGCGCCTTCTCCCAGACTTCCGCTTTCTAGGGTAGAAGCAGCAGCTCGAATAATTCCCTTAATGTCAATTCCATTGTGCTCATAGAACCGTTCGTCTTCAATAGCAACAAATGCATCGGCTAAATCTTGAGGGATTTGATCC
>JAWXVE010000034.1:0-22878 GCA_044425575.1 Eubacteriales bacterium
CGCTCGGCGAGGGCAGAAATCTACTCAAATACAGGTGGTCAATCTTCTAAAGCAACACCACTTGGCGCTATTGCAAAATTCGCTGCAGGTGGTAAAGTAGTACCTAAGAAAGACCTTGCAAGTATTGCGATGAGTTATGGTTCTGTCTATGTGGCACAAATAGCAATGGGAGCTGATTACAATCAATGTATTAAGGCAATTACTGAGGCAGAAAGCTATAATGGACCATCTATTATTATTGCATATGCTCCATGTATTAGCCATGGCATTAAGATTGGTATGAACAATGCACCATTGGAAGAAGAAAAAGCAGTGAAATCTGGATACTGGCACTTATTCCGCTACAATCCAGAATTAAAGACGGCTGGCAAAGCGGCATTTAGCCTTGATAGTAAGTTGCCAACTATGGAATACAAAGACTTCTTATCTGGAGAAGTTCGATACAATGCACTTATGCGTAAATCACCAGATAAAGCAACAGAACTCTTTGATGAAGCTGCAAAACATGCGGCTGACCGTTTAGAATATCTACAAAAGCTAGTGACTCTATATGGAGATAAATAGGATGTACAATCACGTAATAGAGTGATATAAGGATTTAGAAGAAAGCCTACAAGATAAAATGTTAAAATGTCTTGTGGGCTTTTCTAATCATTTTTAAAGTCTAATTAAAGTATTGGACTTATAATGAATAGATTAGAGTAATGATAGGAGTGTGCCCATGAAAAATTGTGTGATAGTCATACCGTCATATGAACCGGATGAGATACTAGTGAAGCTGGTAATGGAGCTGAAAGAGAATGAATTTCAGCAGATAGTAGTGGTAGATGATGGGAGTTCTATGAGTTATATGCCTATTTTCAACCAGATTCAGCAATTGGGGTGCGTCTTAATCACTCATCATGAGAATCTTGGAAAAGGGCAAGCTTTAAAGACGGGAATAAAAGAAGCCATGGTGTGCTTTCCCATTAATCTTGGTATTATAACCGTAGACAGCGATGGACAACATAAGGTTTCTGACGTGGTGAAAGTATATGATGGATTCACCCAATACCCCAATACATACCTCTTGGGAACAAGAACATTTTCTCTTCCAACTGTTCCATTAAAAAGTTACCTAGGTAATAAAATAACATCCTTTCTATTTAGGCTTAATACAGGTGTGGCTTGTAACGATACACAAACAGGACTTCGAGGCATACCTTTTTCCTACCTTTCTTATGCTTTAAAAGCAAGAGGGAATCGTTATGAGTATGAGTACAACTTATTGCAAACAATGACAGAGCAAGTACCACTCACAATGATTCCAATTAGTACAGTGTACTTTCAGAAAAATACATTATCTCATTTCCGACCAGTTAGGGATTCTATTTTAATCTATCACCAAATGATTGCTTTTTTGCTTAGTTCGTTGGCTGGATTTTTGACGGATATTATAGGATTCTACTTCATCTCATTGATTTTAGGAGCCATGTCACTTGAACCGATTATGATAGCCACTGTTGTAGCACGTATTTTATCGGGAATGGTCAATTATATTATCAATAAGAAGTCCGTATTTCGACTGCAACATAAAACGTGGAAAAGTGCAATCCAATATATCATATTATTTGTGTTTCTTATGATGGCAAGTGCTTTTGGAACAAAAGGGTTATCTATGGTTATGTCCAATTTAGTGCTAGGGAAAATTCTTGTTGATACATCTTTGTTCTTTTTTAGTTATGTAATGCAAAAGGATTGGGTATTTGCAGAACGTGTTAATTATCAACAAGCTTCTACAATCTGGAAAGCTTGTGCTACCGTATTCTTCATCTATTACGTAGGATTTATGCTGCTAAATCGGTTTGTGGTACCACAAAATATTGTGTCAATAGACCAAGTGACAGGAGTGGATGCTGTATTAGAAACAGCAGATGACATGGATGAAGTAACAGAAGAAATAGAACTTATAATGGAAGAGGCGGTAGAAGAAGTCAGTGAACCGATTATTACCGCAACGAGCTATATGGATGATTCCATACAGATTACAATTGAAACCATACGAGCATATGAAACTGATGTTTATGTGGCTGAGATTATTCTAGCAGATAGTGCCAGTCTACAAGCGGGATTGGCAGAAGATTCATTTGGAACGAATGTAAAAGAAAAAACTTCTACTATAGCAGAGAATAACCAAGCGATTTTGGCGATTAATGGGGATTATTATGGCTTCCGTGATGAGGGTTATGTGATGCGTAATGGATACTTATATCGCGAAACTACTACAAAGGGTGGAAACGAAGATTTGGTTATTTTCGAAGATGGTAGTATGGAAATAATAGAAGAACTAGATATTACAGCTAAGGAGTTAGAGGAGCTTGGAGCAGTACAGATTTACTCTTTTGGACCAGGATTGATTATGGATGGAGAGCTTATAGTAGATGGTGGCAGTCAAGTGGATCATGAAGATGAAAGTAATCCGCGTACAGCAATTGGCATGATCGAACCAAATCATTATATTTTTCTTGTATCGGATGGCAGAACGAACGAAAGTGAAGGCTTAACTATAGAAGAAATTGCAATCATCCTGCAATCTTATGATTGTGAGGTGGCTTATAATTTAGATGGCGGTGGTTCTTCCACCATGGTATTTATGGGAGAGGTTATTAATTATCCTACCACAAATGGAAAAGAATATAGAGAAAGGAGTGTGAGTGATATTGTGTACATTGGATCATAAGAAATTAATGCGTGAATTTTATATGCAAAAGCGAGTGAAACCATATGGTATTTCAACACTTTTATGTATGGCAGTGCCTATTATATACGGTCAATTTTCCCATGGGGTTAGCTCCATACATATGACGTTTCTCTTTGTGTACCCACTGTTCCTAGGAGTTTGTGCGGCTTTGTTATGTATGGTTGTATTACAAAGGAAAAGCGTACATTTCTTCGCGACACACTTCTACCATACAGGAGTAGTGGCGCTTATGCTCAGTTCTACTTTAAAAGGAATATTTGAAATTGCAGGTACATCCTCTGTGTACCAGTCTATTTTAACAGTGCTTGGCATTCTAATGATTCTTATTGGTATTACTTGCTTATTCGTGAACATGTATCGTATAATATCTCACGCAGGAACTCATTAGAATAAATGGAGTGAAGAATATGAATAGAAAATATAAATATTTATTATGGGATATAGATGATACTTTAATTGACTTTAAAGCATCTCAAAATATTGCACTACAACAATGCTTTACTGACTATGGAATTGTACTAACGCAGAAAGATATACAAGTATACAACACCATTAATAAAGGCTATTGGAGACGACTAGAAGAAGGTACTATTGAGAAAAGTGTGATGTTACAGCAACGCTTTCAAGATTTTATTCAATACCTATCGGTAGATGGACTTAGTGCAAAGGATATTAATACAACTTTTCAAGTGTGCATAGGGGAATCTGCTGTTTTATATGAGGGAGCATATGAGCTTTGTCTTGATGCAAAAAGCTTAGTACAACAATATGTCATTACCAATGGAACACGTATCGCACAAGAAATTAAGCTGCGACAAACAGGACTAGATCAAGTGCTAGACGGTATTTTTATTTCAGATGATGTAGGTTATCAAAAACCAGACATACGGTTTTTTCAACATGTAGAATTGCATATTCCTAATTTTAAGAAGGAAGAGGCACTTGTGATCGGAGATTCTTTAACAAGTGATATGCAAGGTGCCAATGGAGCAGGTATTGACTGTTGCTGGTTTAATCCGCAGGGGAAAGTCAGGGAAGAGCATGGAATTGTAATTCATTATGAAATACAATCACTAGAAGAAGTTAGGCATATTATTAGACTGTAACTAGTCCACTCCATTATACGACTATACGAATCTATAAAATAACTCATTGCGACGAGGGGATGACAAAATAAGATTATTTTGCTATAATAGAAAAGTTAAAGAGCGTACAATGGAGGAAAGAACTTGGCAACGAATCAAAGAACTACAAAGAATAATACTACTAGCAAGAGAACAAATACAAAGCAACTAGAAGCACAGAAAAAAGAAGAAGCAAACAAGGTAAAACGTGAAATTTTTTTGGTGTGCGTTTTTGTAGTTGCCATATTACTTTTTTTGAGCAATTTTGGGATTATTGGAACAGTAGGGAATTATATTAGTGCCTTTCTGTTTGGGTGTATGGGAATTATTGCTTACATATTTCCTGTTGTTTTAGTGGTAGCAGGAGCATTTTATCTATCCAATCGAGAGAATAAGAAAGTGATTATTACGATTATAATTGCATTTGTTTTACTAGGTGTGGTGGGTATGATGGCATCGCTGATTGCACAGCCTATGAACACACTTACTTCAAGTGGTGCACCGATTGGAGAGCAGATTAAATTGTTCTATACAGAGAGTAGCCAACAGAGAAATGGTGGTGGTGTAATTTACTCTATATTAGCATATGGAATGGTACAAGCTATGGGAGTTGTTGGTACGGTATTGATTTTACTTCTAATGATTGCCATATGCACCATTATACTGACTAAGAAATCTATGATTCGCGGAATTAAGAAGGGGAGTAAGATTGCCTATGATTCTGCCAAAGTAGAAGCAAGTAAGCAGAGAAAAAAGAGAAAATTGCGCAAAGAAGAACAACTTGCGAGAGATAGAGAACATAGAGAATTACTAGGAGAAGATCAAGAAGAGTTCCAAGCGGATTCGAAAAAACTTCGCATGGAGAAGAAAATTGCTGGAGTGATGAAAAATCCTAAGATTACAAAAGTTACGGAAGTTTGCGAATTAGAAGAAGGTGCGAAGCGCTATGATATGCATGAATATGTTCCAGTAGAACCAACTACCCTAGGTGAAAGTACTAAGGCGTATGTACAAGAACCTGTTTCGCAAGTATCAACTATTGTTGCAACCCCTACGGCAGTAGCCAATGAACTTGTAACGAATCCAGATTCTCATATGGATCAATTAGGCGAGGCAGAGAGTGTTGCACAGACCCCTACCGTTCATATGGAACAGCCAAGTAATCAGTTGACGCGGCGGGGACAAGCGGTGGCAGCGCAATCTGTGATGCAACAACCAGTAGAACAACAGCCTATAGTACAACAACCTACAGTGCAACAAACGGCACAATCACCTAGTGGGAGACAACAGGGAAATCAACGTGTCGCACAACAGCGCCCATACCAATTTCCACCGATTCACTTGTTGAAAGCAAGCGATCCCACTGAAAATAAAAATGCAGCTAAATTACTAAGAGAAACAGCGATGCAATTAGAACAAACGCTGCTTACCTTTGGTGTTAAAGTTACGGTTACAGATATTAGCCAAGGACCTTCGGTGACCAGATATGAGTTGCAGCCAGAACTTGGAGTTAAAGTAAGTAAGATTGTAGGATTGGCAGATGATATTAAGTTAAACTTAGCGGCAACAGATATTCGTATTGAAGCACCTATACCAGGGAAAGCGGCCGTGGGAATTGAAGTACCTAATAAAGAAAATAGTTTAGTAGCATTACGTGATTTATTTGAAACTAATGAATTTAAAACATTTGATTCTAACATTGCTTTTGCAGTAGGAAAAGATATTAGTGGCAAGACCGTAGTATCCGATATTGGAAAGATGCCTCATATGTTAGTGGCAGGAGCAACTGGATCTGGTAAGTCTGTTTGTATTAATACCTTGATTATGAGTGTTTTATATAAAGCCCATCCAGATGATGTGAAGATGATTATGATTGATCCAAAAGTAGTAGAACTAAGTGTCTATAATGGGATACCCCACCTAATGATTCCTGTTGTTACGGATCCTAAGAAGGCAGCGGCAGCACTTCATTGGGGCGTGGCAGAAATGACAGATCGTTATAAGAAATTTGCAGATTATAATGTGAGAGATTTAAAAGGTTATAATGATAAGGTGGCGGGAACTATTGATTCTGCTACTGGAGAGCCATTTAAGAAAATGCCACAGATTATAATTATAGTAGATGAGCTTGCAGATTTAATGATGGTGGCGCCAGGAGAGGTGGAAGAATCAATCTGTCGATTGGCACAATTAGCTAGAGCGGCAGGAATTCATTTAATTATTGCCACACAGCGTCCATCCGTAGATGTTATTACAGGACTTATTAAAGCAAATATGCCAAGTCGTGTTGCTTTTTCTGTATCCAGTGGAGTGGATTCGAGAACCATTCTAGATATGAATGGAGCAGAAAAGTTATTAGGTAAGGGCGACATGTTATTCTATCCACAAGGATATAGCAAACCGGGAAGAGTGCAAGGTGCATTTGTATCTGACGGTGAAGTATCAGATGTGGTAGATTTCTTAAAGAATCAGGCAATCGGGAATGTTTATGAAGAAGATATTACAAGTAGAATTGAGCAAGTAGCGGTAGAATCATCACAAGGAAAGAATAATAGCAGTGCTTGTGATGATACAGATGTATATTTTCAGGATGCAGCTCGATTTATTATTGAGAAGGAAAAGGCATCTATTGGAATGTTACAAAGAGTTTTTAAAATTGGATTCAATCGTGCAGCACGTATTATGGACCAACTAGCAGAAGAAGGAGTTGTGGGGGAAGAAGAGGGTACGAAACCAAGAAAAGTTCTTATGTCTATGGAGGCATTTGAAGAGTATATAAGAGAAAAGGATGGAGATGAATAGGATGACAGATATTCAAATTGCACAAAATGCAACGATGTTACCAATTACAGAAGTAGCGAAAGAAATTGGAGTGTCGCAAGATTACTTAGAATTATATGGAAAATACAAAGCTAAACTGTCAGATGAGTACATAGAGTCTATTCAAGACCAACCAGATGGCAAATTAATTCTAGTAACAGCCATTAATCCAACACCGGCTGGTGAAGGCAAAACAACAGTGAGTATTGGACTAGGACAGGCACTGAGTAAATTACAGAAGAAGACTATGATTGCACTTCGTGAACCATCTTTAGGACCTTGCTTTGGCATAAAAGGCGGGGCAGCTGGTGGTGGCTATTCCCAAGTAGTTCCTATGGAAGATTTGAATCTACATTTTACGGGAGATTTTCATGCCATTACATCAGCAAATAACTTGTTGGCTGCTTTGTTAGACAATCATATTCAACAAGGCAATGAATTGGGTATTGATACACGACAAGTAGTATGGAAACGATGTCTTGATATGAATGATCGAGTATTACGCAATGTGGTAGTTGGTATGGGAACGAAAATGGATGGTGTAGTAAGAGAAGACCACTTTGTTATTACTGTGGCATCTGAGATTATGGCTGTATTATGCTTGGCAGTTAATATGGATGATTTAAAAGAACGTCTTGGAAATATGATTGTTGCATATACTGTAGAAGGAGAACCTGTTACCGCAAGGCAAATTCAAGGGGTAGGAGCTATGGCAGCTCTTTTAAAGGATGCATTAAAACCTAATTTAATCCAGACTTTGGAACATACGCCAGCCTTAGTGCATGGAGGGCCTTTTGCTAATATCGCTCATGGTTGCAATAGTGTAAAAGCTACGAAAGCAGCATTAAAAATGGCCGATTATGTTGTAACAGAAGCAGGGTTTGGAGCAGATCTTGGAGCTGAGAAATTCTTTGATATTAAATGCAGAAAGGCAGGGCTAAAACCTGATGCAGTTGTACTAGTAGCAACAGTTCGTGCTTTGAAATATAATGGAGGCGTTGGCAAGTCAGACTTAAGTATAGAAAATGTAGAGGCGGTTAAGAGGGGAATTGTAAACTTAGCAAAGCACATTGACAATTTGCACCAATACGGTGTTCCTATTGTGGTAACTTTAAATGCATTTATAAGTGATACACAAGAAGAAATTGCATACATAGAACAATTTTGTAGAGAACGAGGTTGTGAATTTGCATTGGCAAAAGTGTGGGAACACGGTGGAGATGGTGGAAAGGAACTTGCAGAAGCTGTGATTCACACCATGGAAACCAAGAAGTCTAACTTTACTTGTCTTTATCCAGATGATTTACCATTGCATGAGAAAATTCAAACAGTAGCAAAGAAGATTTATGGAGCAAATGGTGTTTCCTTTGGACCGTCTGTAAGAAAACAATTATCACGTTTAGAAGAATTGGGCTTTGGGCACTTGCCAGTTTGTATGGCAAAAACACAATACTCTTTGTCAGATGACCCAACAAAACTTGGTTGTCCAACTGATTTTGAATTGTCAGTAAGAGAAGTGTATGTAGCAGCGGGAGCAGGTTTTGTTGTAGTATTAACAGGAAATGTTATGACTATGCCAGGATTACCAAAGGTTCCAGCTGCTAATGGAATCGATGTGGATGAGAATGGAATGATTACAGGATTGTTCTAGAACCTACAAAGGGTATCAGACACCTACACCAATCAGAACATTAGAACATGAAGAAGAGAGAATAGAGATGACAACAATAATTGATGGTAAGCAAATCTCCATGGACATTAAGGAAGAATTAAAAGAAAAAGTAGATACCATGAAGAAAGAGGGCATATCCGTGTGCCTTGCAGTGATTCAAGTGGGTAATGACCCAGCTTCTAGCGTCTATGTGGCTAATAAAAAGAAATCTTGCGCCTATGTGGGAATTGAATCGAGAGCCTATGAATTAGATTCAACCATTACCCAAGAGGAGCTAGAGGATTTAATTCATACATTAAATGAGGATAAAACAGTACAAGGAATTCTAGTGCAACTACCTTTACCATCCCATTTGAACGAAGAAGCAATTATTCAAGGGATTTGCCCAAGTAAAGATGTGGATGGGTTTCACCCTATGAATGTGGGTAATCTTTGTATTGGCGATAAGGGGTATGTATCTTGTACACCAGCAGGAGTAATCCAATTATTAAAGCGTTCAGGAATTGAAATAACAGGAAAAGAATGTGTTATCGTAGGACGCAGTAATATTGTAGGTAAGCCTATGGCACTTTTGATGTTACAAGAAAATGCCACAGTGACCATTGCTCATTCTAAAACATATGATTTAAAAGAAGTATGCAAACGTGCAGATATTTTAATTGTAGCGGTGGGGAAACCTCAAATGATCACAAAGGAATATGTGAAAGAGGGAGCAGTGGTAATTGATGTGGGAATTCATAGAAATAGCGAAAA
This sequence comes from Eubacteriales bacterium, assembly GCA_044425575.1. GTDB lineage: Bacteria > Bacillota > Clostridia > Lachnospirales > Lachnospiraceae > JAWXVE01. Next base: position 9,110 of record JAWXVE010000034.1, read on the forward strand.
TAAATTGTGTGGTGATGTAGCCTATGAGGAAGTAGCACCTATATGTAGTGCCATAACACCAGTTCCAGGGGGAGTTGGTCCAATGACCATTGCTATGCTCATGCATAATTGCGTAGAATCTATCTTATGATTTAAGGAGTACGGAACAAAGAGTTAACGAGGGGATTATATGAAGTGTAAAAAATGTGGATTTGAAATCGAACAAGATCTTATGTATTGTTCGTCGTGTGGGCAGGAAGTGCAATTAGTTCCTGATTATACTGACTCAATAGAAATTCATATAGATGATGTAATGGTAAGCGATGAGGAAACAGTGGATAAGGAAGAGGAAGAAGAACCGACTATACAATCAGTGAAACCGAAGTCACCCTTTCCAATTCGCAGATGGATTCTTACAGCCATTTCTGTACTACTGTGTTGTGTTATATTAATTTCTGTGGGGATGATTACTGATATGTATAATCATTCTTATGAATATCAGATTGATAAAGCCAATGCACTACGACAACAAGGCAAGTATGAACAAGCCATTGAACATTTACAGAAAGCCATTCAAGTGGATTCTGTAGATCCAAAAGCAAAATTATTACTGGCAAAGACTTATATTGATTTACAATGGGAGGAAGACGCCATAGAGGTACTCCTTGATATTATTCAAACAGGGAGTTCTTTACAAGAAGTCTATGATAATTTAATACTGATATATATACAGCAAGAGGCATATGAAGAGATTAGTACCTTGCTTGATGAGGCAGATGATGTTACAATAAAGCAAAGTTATCAACAGTATGCAGCTGACTCTCCTGATTATAGTGTTACTGGTGGTGAATATGCAGAAATTGTACCTTTAAAATTGCTAGGGAATACATCAGGCAGTATATATTATACGATAGATGGAAGTGACCCTACCAGTGATTCTGAACTATATGAGACCCCCATATTTTTAGAGGAAGGAGAGTATGAAGTAAAGTCAATTTATGTGAATGCTTATGGAGTTGCTAGTGACATAGTAAGTCAGCAGTATTATATTGAATTAGCCAAGCCTTATATGCCAGAAGTGAATGTATATACAGGCGAATATACATTGCCAGAATATGTTTCGGTAAATGTATTTGAAGGAACAAGTGTATACTATACAATTGACGGGGAATCTCCAACACAAAATAGTACCGCATACACCAAGCCAATTCCTATGTTGCTAGGAAAGCATCAGTATCAATTTGTTGCATGTAATGAGAAAGGGGTACTAAGTGATGTGGTAAGTCGAACGTTTGAATTGGAGTTTGAATCCGTGTATTCAGCAGAGGAAGCAGTTATTTTAGTAAATGAATTGATAGAAATGAAAGTTGCCACGGGACAGGGAGATTATGGTGGTTTATCAGGAATAGTTAGCGCATCATGTAATAGCTCTGTAATAGCAGACGGCATTCATTATTATCTTGTCTTAGAATACTATAATGATGGACAAGGAACTATTCATAAAACAGGAGTAGAGTACCTTGTCGATGTAAATGCAGGAGCAATATCAAGAGGCACATTAAATAGTGAGAATGAATATCAAAGCATTCCATTAACGTATGAATGAGAGGAGAACGTATGTACAAGATTGTTAAAAAAGAGCAGTTAAACGACACAATTTTTCTGATGACAGTGGAGGCACCTAGGGTTGCTAAATCGTGTGAACCAGGTCAATTTATTATTGTAAGAATTGATGACGATGGGGAACGAATTCCCCTTACCATTGTAGACTATGACAGAGAAAAAGGAACTGTCACAATTGTTTTTCAGATTATGGGGGCGGAATCCTTTCGTATGCAAGTGCTAGAACAAGGTGATTACTTTGCGGATTTTGTTGGACCACTTGGCTGTGAATCAGAATTAATTGAAGAAGACTTAGATTCTCTTAAGAATAAGAAAATCTTATTTGTTGCAGGAGGGGTTGGTGCTGCACCAGTGTACCCACAAGTGAAATGGTTAAAAGAACAAGGTGTTTTAGCCGATGTGATTATGGGAGCAAAGTCAAAAGATATTTTAATACTAGAGAAGGAAATGGAAGCAGTTGCTGGCAACCTCTATATTACAACAGATGACGGTTCCTATGGAAGAAGTGGACTTGTTACACAAACTATTGAAGATCTCATTGAAAAAGAAGGCCACTCCTATGATATATGTATCGCCATTGGCCCACTGATTATGATGAAGTTCGTCTGTCAAGTGACAAAGCGATATGACTTAGAAACAGTAGTTAGTATGAATCCAATTATGGTAGATGGGACTGGAATGTGTGGAGCTTGTCGCGTTACAGTTGGTGATTCTGTTAAATTCGCCTGTGTGGATGGCCCGGAATTTGACGGACATTTAGTGGATTTTGATGAAGCAATGAGACGTCAGAGAATCTATAAGACACAAGAAGACAGTGATTTTGCACGAGAAAAAGAACGTGCTGCACATAATTGCACGTGTGGAAAAGAATAGGGGTGAATATTATGGGTGATGTATTTCATAGAGTACCAGTGGCGGAACAAGAAGCAGCAAGAAGAGCCAAGAACTTTGAAGAAGTTTGTTTGGGATATACTTTAGAAGAAGCAGTAGAAGAAGCGAAAAGGTGTATTAATTGTAAGCATAAACCATGTATCGGGGGATGTCCTGTATCTATTGATATTCCACGTTTTATCCAAGAAGTAGCAGATGGCAATATTGATAATGCATATCAAGTGATATCAGAATCCTCTGCACTACCTGCTGTGTGTGGTAGAGTATGTCCACAAGAGACACAATGCGAAGGAAAATGTGTTCGTGGAATCAAGGGGGATTCTGTATCCATTGGTAAATTAGAACGATTTGTAGCAGATTATGCAAGAGAACATAAGATTGCTCCTACTAAAGTAGCGGAACCGAATCATAAAAAAGTTGCAGTGATTGGATCAGGACCAGCAGGACTTACTTGTGCAGGAGACCTTGCTAAATTAGGATATAGCGTTACTATTTTTGAAGCTCTTCACGAAGTGGGTGGAGTACTTGTATATGGTATCCCAGAATTCCGTCTTCCAAAAGAAACAGTAGTACGTACAGAAATAGACAATGTAAAAAACCTTGGTGTTACCATTGAGACAAATAGTATTGTTGGAAAATCGGTTACCATTGACGAGTTAATGGAAGAAGAAGGATATGAAGCAGTCTTTATAGGGTCAGGTGCAGGACTTCCTAAATTCATGGGAATTGGTGGAGAACAAGCTAATGGAGTCTTTGCTGCAAATGAATACTTAACAAGAAGCAATCTAATGAAAGCTTTTGAAGAAAATGCACGTACACCAATTATGGTTGGAACGAAAGTGGCTGTAATCGGTGGTGGTAACGTGGCTATGGACGCAGCAAGAACAGCTTTACGTCTAGGTGCAGAAGTAAGTATTGTATATCGTAGAAGTGAAGCAGAACTTCCAGCACGTGTGGAAGAAATCCATCATGCGAAAGAAGAAGGTGTACAATTCAAGTTGCTAACGAATCCAACTGAGATTATTGCAGATGAAGATGGTTGGGTAACGGGTATGAGATGCGTAGAAATGGAACTAGGCGAACCAGACGATTCCGGTAGAAGAAGACCAGTCGTTAAGGAAAATTCAGAATTCATTATGGATCTAGATGTAGTGATTATGTCTCTAGGAACTTCCCCAAATCCTTTGATTCGTACTACGACAAAAGGTCTTGAAACCAATCGCTGGGAATGTATTATTGTCAATGAGGAAACAGGCGAAACAAGCAAAAAGGGTGTATTTGCAGGTGGCGATGCTGTATCAGGTGCAGCAACTGTTATTCTAGCTATGGGTGCAGGGAAAACAGCAGCTAAAGGTATTCATGAATATTTATCAACTAAGTAGCGGAGGTGGGAATGTATGGATGATCTTGCATACCAAACAAAAACAGAACTTGCGAAAGATTTGAAATCTTCTGCATACTTACTCATTGTAGTTGGTTGCGTAGGAGTCATTACTTTGTTCTTGTATTGGATTGACATTATTTCCTTACCACTTAATCAGACATCGAAATATATGATGATTTTTGTGCTAGGGTTCTTATTCATATTCTTTATCATTATGGGTATGAAATCAGCCAAAGATTATCAAAAGCTACTAGTGATAAGTGAGCAAGAAAGAGATATTTCTAAAGAGATATTTGCTTGGTGTCATTCTACTATGACAGCAGAGAATATTGACCAAGAATTAGAGGGATTAGAAGATAGGCAGATTGCATATTTTGCTCGAACAGAGGAGATGAAACGTGTCATATCCTCACGATTTCTAAATATTGAAGAAGGCTTATTTGAAACAATTATTGAATCATTATATACGGAATTATTTCCAGAGTAGGGATAAATGTGAGAATAACAATTATTGCAGTTGGCAAAGTAAAAGAAGCTTTTTATCGAGATGCCATTGCAGAATATACCAAGAGATTATCAAGATATGCCAAAGTACATATTATTGAAGTGGCAGATGAGCAGACTCCTGATCACATGAGTATCATAGAAGAGGAGCAGATTAAGGAAAAAGAAGCTATACGGATTTGCAAGCATTTTAAAGAAGATGCTTATCGGATTGCTCTTGCCATAGAAGGAAAACAGCGAGATTCCATATCATTTTCAAAGCATATGGAATCTCGATGTTTATATGATACAAGCCATTTACAATTTATTATAGGTGGCTCATTAGGTTTGTCGAAGACTATCTTATCTCAAGTAGATGAGCATATGAGTTTTTCTAAGATGACATTTCCGCACCAGCTTATGCGTGTGGTATTGCTAGAGCAGATTTATCGAGGGTTTCGCATTATGAAAGGGGAACCGTATCATAAGTAAGAAAGGTAGAAGGAAATAGCAATGAGAATGTATGATTTAATCATGACTAAGAGAAATGGTGGAGTCTTAACCAAGGAAGAAATCTCCTATATGGTACAGGGATATACACAAGATGAGATACCAGATTATCAAATGTCAGCTATGATGATGGCTATTTATTTTCAAGGAATGGAAGAGTCAGAGACAGTGGCACTTACTATGGCTATGGCCGAGAGCGGGGATTTACTTAGCTTATCTGAAATCAGTGGATTTAAGGTGGATAAGCATAGTACAGGCGGTGTAGGCGATAAAACATCACTGGTGCTTACGCCTATGGTAGCAGCAGCAGGAATTCAAGTGGCAAAGATGAGTGGGCGAGGACTTGGACATACGGGAGGTACCATTGATAAATTAGAATGTTTTACAGGTTTTACCACAGAATTAACCGTAGAACAATTTATCAATAATGTAAATACCATTGGTATTGCCATTATGGGACAAACGGCTGATCTAGCACCGGCGGATAAGAAATTGTATGCATTAAGGGATGTAACGGCTACAGTGGATCACATGTCATTGATTGCAAGTTCTATTATGAGCAAGAAATTAGCAGCAGGAGCAGATGGTATTGTGCTAGATGTGAAAACAGGTAGTGGAGCCTTTATGAAAGAAACGGAAGATTCCCTTGCATTAGCCAAAGAAATGGTCAAAATAGGAAATGGTGCAAAGCGAAAAACAGTTGCCGTGATTTCTGATATGGACCAGCCACTTGGTTTTGCAGTTGGCAATTCACTAGAAGTGATAGAAGCAATTCATACGTTACAAGGAAATGGACCACAGGATGTGTTAGAACTATGTCTGACCCTTGGTTCGTATATGTTACAGATAGCAGGGAAAACAGACACAATAGAAGAAGGAAAAGCAATCTTACAACAGACCATTACAGATCAAACTGCTCTTCATAAATTCGCAGAATTTGTAGAGGCTCAGGGTGGAGATTCAGCTATGGTATATGATACAACATTGTTTCCACAAGCTACCATTATTCATGATGTTGTAGCACAGGAAAAAGGTTATATAAGTCATATTGATTGTGAAGAAGTTGGAATGTGTTCTCTTATGCTTGGGGGCGGAAGAGAAACAAAGGAAAGTGAAATTGATTTAAGTGTTGGCCTTATTCTTCACCAGAAAGTAGGAAATGAAATTCAAGTTGGCACTGTGTTGGCTAGTATTCATGGAAATAGCCAAGAAGCAGTGGAAGTGGTTGCTAGACGCTTGTATCAAGCATATGAAGTGTCTAAGGTGGAACCAACAAAGAAAGCATTTATCGTAGATATTGTTACCTAGTGATGGAAAAAGTTATCATAAGTTACCCTTCCATGCCATATAGTGATGTATGAAGAATGGTTGGAAGACAGTGATGACACGAAAGAAAGTAGAGCTCATTGAACGATTGGATTTGCCTAGAGATTTAACATTAGGTGCAAGTATTATTACGGTAGTAGGAGAGATGGAATTGACCATTGAGAATTATAAGGGTATTCTTGATTATTGTGAGGAACTCATCCTAGTACAAGGTAAGACAAAGCAAATTCAAATCATAGGGAAACAACTTGCAGTTGATTACTATACCAATGAAGATATGAAAATTACTGGAATCATTCAGTCAATTACGTATTTGTAAGAAGAGTAGGAGGTATAGTCATATGATTGGATTAATGAAGTTTTTGCAAGGATTTGTAAAGATTAAGATTACAGGGTATTCCCCAGAACGATTTATGAATCTATGCTCGAATCACCATATGTTATTGTGGGGAATCGAACATCATGGTACTAGTTATGTGATGTATATGTCCATTCCTTCTTTTTTTCGAATTAAACCATTTTTGAAGAAAACAAATACAAAGGTAGTCTTGTTAGAAAAACATGGACTACCTTTTTTCGTTCCAACTATGATAAAACGCAAAGTATTTATAGGCGGATTAGTGGGAATTCTATTGACCATGGTCGTCCTTACACAATTTATATGGGGATTTGAATTGACAGGAAATACTACCATTACAGATGAATATTTATTAGACTACTTAAAAGAAAAGGGAATATGGTATGGAACCCCTAAATCAGAATTAGAGTTGCAAGGGATAGAAGATATTATATTAAGTGAATTTCCCATGCTTTCATGGACCAGTGTTACATTGGAGGGAACCACTTTACAAGTATCAGTAAAGGAAAATGAATATTATGAAAGTGACCTTGCCATACAACAAAGCGAAACAGATAAAATAACATCAGAGATTTGCACGAATTTAGTAGCCAGTCAGGAAGGGGTAGTTGTCTCCATTGTAACACGAGCGGGTGTGCCTCAAGTAACAGTAGGAGAGAATGTAGTAGCAGGAGATATTTTAGTAGAGGGAAATATTCCTATTTATAATGATGACGGCAGTATTGTTGGTTATCAATATACGAATTCTGATGCAACGATTCAACTACAAACTACGTATGATTTTAAGGAAGAAGTTCAAATGACTTACGAAGGTATCATGTATACAGAGCAATCCTATTCTAATTATTTTATTGAAATAGGAGGGAAAATGTTCCATGTAATTGCACATAGTAATCCTTATTTGCAATTTGATTCTTACACCCAAAAGTATCAAGTACAGATATTAGACCATTTTTATTTGCCGATTTATTATGGAAGCACCCAAGTGAGAGAATACCAAATAACCCAACTAATTCGTAGTGAATTAGAGGGAACTGCCTATTTAGAAGAGAAATTAAAGGAATACATAGAAAGTTTCCAAGAAAAAGGGGTTCAAATTATTGAAAATAATGTTAAAATAGAAATATTAGATGATTGTATGATTGCAGAAGGTGAAGTAGTTGTGTTAGAATCTTGTGTAGAGCCTATAGGGGTGGATATTGAAGAACTAGAATCAATTTTGCAAATAGAAGAAGAAATAATGCAAGAGCAAACAGATGAAGAAGAATTCGAAAACTGATTGGAGTTTTATGAATATGAAGGATACGAACAAGCAAGTTAAGTTTACTGTGCTATATTGGGTGAAATTTATTTTCATGTACCTAAGCACAGTGGTGATTAGTTATGGAGCAGGGATTATATGGAAGTTAGATACTAATCAATTAATTAGTATCATGGTTATGGCATGTATCGGTAATGCATTTATTATTTTCACCTATTTCCAAGAAAAAGTACAAGGAATGCTACTTTATGATAATGATTTGTATGAGATGCGATTCCTTACCGTTTATTTTTCTTGTTATTTAGTAGCCATGGCATTTCCAGTATTACCTGTAACCTCATGGTTCTTTCCAGTGATTGCAGTTACCTTAATGTTATTTTCAAATCGCTATATTGGGTTTGTTGGAAGTACTTTATTATTAATTCAAACTGTATTACTAGTGGGAGAATCATCACAGATATTTGCCCTTTTCTTTGTGTGTAATATGGTTGTATTATTCGCATTTCGTTTTCTAAATGATCAATTCGGCATCATTCGTCCAATTGTTATTTCTGTTGTAGTTCAGATTACTATGATGACCGCTATGATTGTCATGTTCTCTAGCGAACCTATGTCTTTTAGCCTCTTTGCAATTCCTATTATTAACTTATTTCTGACTACGGTATTATTGCTTGTTATCTTAAAACAATTCAGTACTCTTGTCGTGCATAAATTTCACGAACGTTATATGACCATCAATGACCAAACATTTGAGTTAATGGTACAGTTAAAGGAAAAATCACTGAAAACATATTTAGTGGCTATTCATACGGCATACTTAGTAGAACGCATTGCTCAGAAGTTAGAATTTAATATTCCTTTAACAAAGGCAGGAAGCTACTACGGTGAAATTGAAGTCCTATTTCAGGATGACGTGGAACAGAGTCCTTTCGAGGTACAATTAACGAAGTATGAGTTTCCACCTGAAGTAATAGAGCTTATATTAGAATTACAGAACAAAGATAAGTTTCATTCCAAAGAAGCAACGATTATTACTATGTGCAATGAACTTGTTTGTCTAATTGGAAAGGCTCATGATGAGAAGAAGGAACAAGGACAGGATGAGATTACATTAGATTATGCAACTTTGATTGAAGATTATATTCAGAATAATTATGATACAGGGAGATATGATCATTGTGATTTAAGCATTTATGAATACAAAGAAATCAAAAAGATATTAATTAGTGAGGGATTGTATTATGACTTTTTATATTGATTATGAAGTAGATATAGAGCCAACTTTTTCCATAAATGAAACAGTAGAACATATGATTACATATATTTTAGAACATGAGCAATGTCCGTATGAAACATCTTGTAATCTATTGATTACGGATAAGGAAGGAATTCGAGTGTATAATAAAGAGTATCGTAAGATTGATGCACCAACAGATGTTTTGTCCTTCCCCAATGTGGATTATGATGCACCTTCTGATTTTACAAGGCTAGAAGATACAACTGCTCAATTTGACTACTTTGATCTAGATACAGGGGAATTGATGTTAGGCGATATGGTGTTAGCTTATGATGTTATTGTAGAGCAAGCGAAGGAATATGAACATTCAGTTTATCGGGAATTTTCTTTTATGCTTTTGCACAGTATGCTTCATTTATTAGGATATGACCATATGGAAGAAGACGAACGAGTGATTATGGAAGCAAAACAAAAAGAAATATTAACTAAGATGAAAATTGAACGAGATTTCATAGGATAAATGATAGGATTGGTTGACAAATGGGGAAAACAAGTAAAAACAAAGCAAATCAATTTATTGTACAAGGAAGTATTCTTGCAGCAGTGGGAATTATTGTACGAGTTATTGGATTAGTCAAGAGAATTCCATTAACGAATATTATAGGAGACCGAGGCAATGGGTTTTATTCAGCGGCATATGAAATCTATGCCATTGTATTGCTAATCTCTTCCTATAGTTTACCTTTGGCAGTGTCCAAGCTTGTATCAGCACGTGTTGCAGTAGGGCAGTATGGTAATGCCAATAAAATTCTAAAAGGAGCACTTGTGTTTGCTCTTATTTCAGGGGGAATATCTTCGGTACTTGTTTTTATATTTGCCGATGTCTTAGCAGGACCTGTTATGTTAGAGCCGCTGAGTGCCATTGCCTTAAAAGTATTGGCACCGACCTTACTAGTTGTAGCACTCATGGGCGTATTAAGAGGTTATTTTCAAGGAATGGGCACTATGATTCCAACGGCAATTTCCCAAGTGTTAGAGCAAGTGTTTGTGGTAATTGCTAGCGTGCTTGGTGCAATGGTCTTGTATGATTATGGAACCCTAGTAGGAGACTTATTAGATAATGAATACTATGCAGCTGCATATGGAGCTGCTGGTGGTTCTCTAGGGCCATTGGTAGGAGCTGTTGCTGGATTACTCTTTTTAGTGGGGATTTATATACTTTACCGAAACCAGATTCAGAAAAGAATTCGTAATGATCGATCTACTAAGAAGGAGACTTATTTAGAAATTGTTCCTATTTTACTGACCATTATTATTCCAGTTATTATGAGCACAGCCATTTACAATATAAGTAATATTCTAGATCAGAGAATCTACAATCAAGTAATGATTGCCAATGGATTAGAAGATATTAAAACGGTTCATTGGGGTATTTACACAGGCAAATATAATGTGCTAACTAATATCCCAATCGCCTTTGCCAGTGCATTATGTGCTTCTACGGTGCCAGCCATAGCGGCAAGTATTTCACAAGGGAATAAGAAAGCATTAATTAGTCAGATTCGTAAAGTAACCAAGCTTACCTTAATTATTGCCATTCCTTGCGCCGTAGCCTTTACGGTGATTGGTCCAGATATTTTACAATTATTATTTAGCGATTCTAGTGAATTAGCACAGAGCCTTTTGCAAGTGGGGTCTATTACCATTGTATTTTATTCTATTTCTACCTTGTCTAACGGTATTTTACAAGGAATTGATAAGATTCACATTCCAGTACGTAATGCCTTGATTGCTTTAGCAATTCACCTTGCTGCCTTGTATGTTATGCTTACAACATTTAATCTAGGTATTCATGCAGTGGTATATGCTAAGATTATCTTTTCATTAGCCATGTGCATTTTAAATGCATTGGCACTGAAGAAACACCTTCATGCACCGATTCCTCTGCGTAAAAATATACTGCTGTCCTTGATAGCATCTCTTGGAATGGGTCTGGTTCTTCTTATACTAACTAATGTATTTTCCGTTATGTTACCATCAAGTAAGATATTTGAAGTAGTGGGAATGGCTATTATGTGCGTGGTGGGAGCCTGTGTTTATTTTGTTATCTTAATATTAATCAAGGGCATATCAAAGCGAGAATTACAATCTATACCAGGAGGCAGATTCCTAACACCAATTATAAAACGTATGAGATGATTAATGTGAAAATAAAATTTTTCATACGTCAAGTTGTACCTTACGGCCCAAAGTTGCCAGACTTTGAGAAAGGCATGATTATTGGTATGAAAACAAAAAATAAGCAGATACTAATACAAACGAATTAGAATGGAGATTGCCATGAATCATTTGTATCGAGTAAGCTTATACGTTGCCATAGGATTAGTTGGATTTATTGCTGGAATCTTGTCGAGTCAAGCCTATTCCACAATTATCTACAACCAAGTGCAAAAGGAATTACAATTATACTTACCAGAAGAAACAACGGTGCAAGCAGCTGAGAATACTATGGACAAAGTAGAGGAGGAATCTACACAAGAGACTCAAGAAGGAGTTACCCAAGAAGTATCTACCATGCAAGAAGCGAAAATCACAGCAGATACAATTTATGTGGTAGAAGAATATGATGGTGCAGCAGGAACCATGGAAGAAATTATTGAATCGATGCCAGCCAAATACATGGGTCTTACCCGCACATTATTAGAGGAAGAACTAGTGGTGTATACAGATGCTCCTAGTTTAACCGACCAGCAAAAAGGATTTGTAAGTACTAATTTAGTTTCTTTTTCAGAGGCGAAAGTAGTAGTACGTAAGAATTATTATTTAGAAGAAGCCATTGTTGCCCCAAGTTATTATTTCTTACGCAGTGAAGAGGGGCGAATATTAGTGTATGCCTATGATTTACAGACATTATATCTAACAACAGATATTATGATAGAATCCTTACCAGATGATTTACAAGAGGAGATTCTACAGATTAAGCGTCTAGATTCAGAAGAGGATGTTTATCAGTTCCTAGAGGCGTACTCTAGCTAAATTATCATCAATAGATTAGAAATACAGGAAGAATGAGAGAAGAATGAAGAAGATAGCCATAATCGGTGGAGGTGCCTCGGGTATCATGGCAGCTATTGCTGCCGCTCGAGGTGGGTGTGAAGTTACCCTCTATGAACAAAATGAACGTATTGGAAAGAAATTATTAGCCACAGGAAATGGTAGGTGTAATTATTCTAACAAAAACCATTCAATACAATTCTATTATTGCCACAATGGGGAAACGGTAGAAGCGGATTCTAAACGAAAAGATTTTTTAGAAGCTATTTTCGCACAACATGGAAACGAAGATACAGAAGTGTTTTTTCAGGAAATTGGAATGTGCAGTATGGAACAGAATGGTTACAAGTATCCTGTAACCCAACAGGCTAGTACCGTATTAGATGTGTTGCGATTGGAATTGGAACGATTGCCCGTACGAATAAAATGTGGAATAACCATTCAATCCATTGAACAATTGCAGCGTAAATATCAAGGCGTGATTGTGGCTTGTGGAAGCAATGCAACTACTTCTATTAATGGAAAGACAAATGGTTATGAATTAGCAGAAGCATTAGGGCATACCATTGTAACGCCTATACCATCTCTTGTACAATTGCGAGGGCACACCGCTTATGGGAAAGCAGTTGCAGGTGTTCGAACGAAAGCCATACTTACACTATGGATTAATGGAGCCTCCGTAAGGACTGAGGAAGGTGAATTACAATTAACAGAGTATGGAGTATCGGGCATTGCGGTTTTTCAATTAAGTAAGGAAGCTGCAATTGCCCTACATAAGAAACAAGCAGTTCATATTGTAGTGAATTTCTTGCCATATATAAATGAGGACAGCCTAGATGATTTTGTGGAGAAGCGAATGGCAACCCATAAGAGTTGTTCAATGGAAGTGTTTCTCCTAGGTATGTTACACAAGAAGTTAATCGTTCCATTACTAAAGGAAATAAGTGTGCCAATTCATAGAATGAGTAATTCTTATACCAAGCCAGAACTAGTAAGAGTTCTGCAAGCATTGCAAGAGGTGTCTATCCCAATTCAAGGAACGAATCCTATGGAAAAAGCGCAAGTAAGCTCTGGTGGTGTGGTAATTACCGAACTTGATTCTCATTTGGAATCTAAGTATTCAAAAGGTGTTTATTTCGTTGGGGAAATGGTAGATGTAGATGGAATGTGTGGTGGATATAATTTGCAATGGGCATGGTCAAGTGGATATGTGGCAGGTACCCATGCTAGTAAGCATTAGAACCATCAGAAAGAGAAAGGTGTAAGAAGAATACCATGATTCAAATAAGTCAGATTAAATTACCGTTACCCGTAAAGCCACAGGCATTGGAGAAGAAAATATGCCACATTCTTAGAATAGATTCAAGTCAGTTATTAGAGGTGCAAGTATTAAAAAAGTCCATTGATAGTAGAAAAAAACCTAACTTATTTCAAATTATTACGGTGGCAGTAGAAGTTTCAGCGGAAGAACATATCCTTCAGAAAATAAAAGATAACAATGTAGGCCTCTATGAGAAAAAGGAATATAGATTTCCTAGTAGTGGAGATACAAAACTGACCAGTAGGCCTGTTGTCATTGGAAGTGGTCCGGCTGGACTATTTTGTGCCTATGAATTAGCACTTCATGGATATGAGCCAATTTTATTAGAACGAGGTATCAGGT
>JAWXVE010000113.1:0-3569 GCA_044425575.1 Eubacteriales bacterium
AGAATGTTCATAACGCCCTTTGTCTAGGTGCTTGTGCAGAGAGCGAATAATCGAATCAACTTCTTCTTGATTTAGTAATTGACGTTTCATTCTAAAGACTCCTTATAGATACCATGTTCTTGTATATATGCATCAACTTCATCATTTAAAAACTCTGTGACCGACTCACCAACTACTATTCGATTCCGAATTTCTGTTGAAGAAATAACAACAGGCATCATGGAAAGCAGAGCAATGGTAGCATGATATTTTTCTTGTAAGTAAACGATTTGGTTGCTGTACTGTTCTGTCTTATGACATCCCCGAATTGCAACTAGCAAAGTAACCATACTCAGTAATGTATCGCTATTTTTCCAATGCTCGATGGAATATAGAGTATCCTCTCCTATTATAAAAAATAATTGAGCTAATGGATATTGCTCCCGAACCGCTCTAATAGTATCTATGGTATACGTATTACCACATCGATTTACTTCTAAGTCAGAAACATGCAAGATTGGATGTGGCTTGCAAGCCATACGCACCATATTTAGACGATTTTTTCCGTCTAGTACATTATTTTTACAATAAGAAATTCCGGTTGGTATCATAAGTACTTTATCTAATCCATGCTCTTTGGCAGCTTCCAAACCAAGGGCAATATGACCATTGTGAATAGGATTAAATGTTCCACCTAAAATTCCGACTTTCTCTATCATGATTCTCATCATCTCCTACTATTTAAGCTTTTGGCAATTGAATGATTGGATTATCTCGATCTTCTTTATATAATACAATCTTCTTCCCTACAACATGAACCACTTGGGAGTGAGTCCGTTCTGCCAATATATGTGCAATAGTACTTGGATCATCTGCACAATTTTTAAGTACGGTAATTTTAATCAGTTCATGAGTGTTAAAAGTTTCTGCTACTGCAGCTGTTAATTCTGGTGTAAGACTTGATTTGCCCACTTGCATAATTGGTGATAATTTACTAGCAAGACCTTTCAAGTATGCTCTTTGTTTACTTGTCATATCCTCTCCTATTACTTGTAATAATCGAAAGATAATCCGTACATGCGCACGGTATCACCTTCTTGTATTCCAAGTTTCTCTAATTCCACTAAAACGCCTGTTTCTTTTAAGAATCGTTGAAAGAAAGTAAAGCCTTTTTCAGATTCTAGGTTGGTATATCCAAGCATTTTCTCAATTCGTACGCCTTCTACTACATACTCATCTTCTTTCTCATCATAGTAGATTTCAAATGGTTCTTTGGAACCATGATCAGAAAAGTCTGGCACATATTCTGGTTCAAATACAACAGGCTCCTCTTCTAAATCTTGTAAAAGAGAATGCACATGATACAGTACTTCTTTAACGCCTTCTCCAGTGACAGCAGACATAGCAAATACCGTGATTCCTTTTGGTTCAAATTCATTTCGTATTGCCATAATTGGATCTTCCATGCCATCCTCTACATAGAGTGCATCAATTTTATTTGCAACAATAATCTGAGGACGCTTGGCGATAGTAGGGTTATATGCTTCTAGTTCCTGATTAATGGCATAAATGTCTTCAATTGGATCACGTCCCTCTACAGACGCTCCATCTACTATATGAATCATTAGCTTGGTACGTTCAATATGACGTAAAAACTCATGACCAAGTCCAATACCATTAGAGGCACCTTCAATTAATCCTGGAATATCTGCTATTACAAACCCCTGACCTTCCCCTAGGTCTACTACTCCTAAGTTTGGATTAATCGTTGTAAAATGATAATTGGCAATTTTGGGTTTTGCATTGGTTACCCTAGCTAAAAATGTTGATTTTCCCACATTCGGGAAGCCCACTAACCCTACATCAGCAATCACTTTTAACTCCAACAATAATTCTAACTCTTGGGATTCTTGTCCTGGTTGGGCATACTTGGGAGCTTGCATGGTAGAAGTTGCATAATGTTGGTTTCCATTTCCGCCTTTTCCGCCATTTAATAGAACAACTCTTTCGTTGTCTCCAGACATATCAAGAATGATTTTGCCTGTTTCACCATGTCTTAAAATGGTACCTCTTGGTACTTTAATAATTAAATCTTCTCCATTTTTACCACGGCAATTCTTCTTGCCTCCCGGTTCCCCACCTTGAGCCTTATAATTTCGATGATGTCTAAAGTCCGTTAATGTATTAATTCCTTCATCCACCTGAAAGATAATACTACCACCATGACCACCATCTCCCCCATCAGGACCACCATTAGGAACGTATTTTTCTCGTCGAAAAGAAACGTGGCCATCGCCACCTTTCCCACTACGAACGAATATTTTCGCACGATCTGCAAACATATTTTATATTCTCCATCTTTGAAAAAGAGCTTCAAACTTAGTGTTTGAAGCTCAAATTAATTGTACTATTGTTCTAGCGGATATACAGAAGCTTGTTTCTTGTCTCTGCCTTTACGTTCGAATCTAACTACACCATCTACTAATGAGAATAATGTATCATCTCCACCACGTCCTACATTAACACCTGGATGGATCTTAGTTCCACGTTGTCTATATAAGATATTTCCTGCTTTCACGAATTGTCCATCAGCCCTTTTCGCACCAAGTCTCTTCGATGCTGAATCTCTACCATTCTTAGTAGAACCAACACCCTTTTTGTGGGCGAAAAATTGAAGGTTCATATTTAACATAAGGTTACACCTCCTCAAATTTAAGTTCAAAATACTTGTTACTATACTGTTGTTCGATTGATTGCAATCCGAGTTCTAACGACTTTACCAGTAGGGTAGCTTCTGTTGATAGCTCCTGCTTGAATTGGCATTGTATGAGTCCTTTTTCTTCCTCTGTGGTTACAATCATATGATTGGCATCACTTGTTAATTGTTCAATGGCATTAATGGTATGTATGACTAACACCGAAATGGCTGCACACACAATGTCTTTTTCACCAGGTTTTGCATAATCTGCATGACCTTTACATTGAAAAAATTCATATTTTCCATCTTTAGACTTTCTAATTAACGCAGTCGTCATACCACACTCCTAATTAACCATTAATCTTGTCAATTTTGATTTGTGTAAATAATTGTCTATGTCCGTTTTTCTTATGGTATCCGGATTTTCTCTTGTAACGATATACAATGACTTTTTTCCCTTTACCATGATCCATAACAGTAGCTGAAACTGTTGCATTAGCAACATCTGCTCCAACTTTAAGACCATTATTACTTACAGCAAGAACTTGATCAATTACAATTTCTTGTCCGGCTTCTGCTTCTAGTTTTTCAACTTTAATCACGTCACCTTCAGAAACTTTGTATTGCTTTCCACCTGTTGCAATAATTGCGTACATATAGGCACCTCCTATTCATAAGAACTCTCGTTCTCTTACTCGCTAATTTCGGTGAATACTTTGTAAAAGCATTTCTTAAACCTCACTATGCGGCATACCATTACATATTATCAGCTAGAGTGTTGTTTGTCAAGACTTTTTTGGTTCTTTCCGAAGTTAGTTGGTTTTCGGTGACAATCCATCCTTTTTGTGATATACTAAAAAAAACAAAAAGGATGGATTACTATGGATGAATT
>JAWXVE010000114.1:0-3472 GCA_044425575.1 Eubacteriales bacterium
TATGATATAATCAACCAATGTTTATAAGTAGAAGGGATTTCATATCAATGAATGAGTATAAACCATTACCAATAGGAATCGATAATTTTGAAGAAATCATACAACTAGGTTGTTATTATGTAGACAAGACGTTGTTGATTAAAACATTATTAGATACTACGTCAAAAGTTACATTATTCACTCGTCCAAGAAGATTTGGAAAGAGTTTGAATCTTAGTATGCTACAATACTTCTTTGAGAAAGACTTGACATCTCATGTTCCCCCAAATGGTAAATCAGATACATACGAATTATTTCAAGGACTTAAAATAGCAAGTGCAGGGGAGAAATACCAAGCACATATGGGGAAATACCCTGTGATTATGCTGAATTTCAAGAGTGCGAAGCAGGGGACATTTGAGTATTGTTATACTGCAATCTGTCAAATGATTGCTAGTGAGTATGAACGACATAGTGTAATCTTAGATCGTGAAGGGTTGACTGAAGAGCAGAAGAGGACGTATCAATTACTAAGAACACAAGAAGCAGATTATATGACAGTGGTTGGTTCCATTCAGTTCCTATGCCAATGTTTAGAACAAGTTTATGGAGAGAAAGTGATTCTACTCCTAGACGAATACGATGTGCCATTAGAAAATTCATATTTTCGAAAGTTTTATGTAGAAATGGTAGATTTTATCAGAGGCTTATTAGGAGAAGCCCTTAAAACTAACAATTCTCTAAAGTTTGCAGTCATTACAGGATGTCTGCGAATTAGCAAGGAAAGTATCTTTACCGGGTTAAATAATCTAGTTGCTGTATCCATTGAGAATAAGGAGTATGGAGAATACTTTGGATTTACAGAGGGCGAAGTACGAGAAATGTTAGCACATTATGATAGAGAACAATGCACTGATTTAGTAAGAGAGTGGTACAATGGGTATATTTTTGGTGAGACCCAAGTGTACAATCCGTGGAGTTTGATGAATTATATGAATGATGTACGAGTGGATGCAAAATCCTATCCTACAGCACATTGGGCAAACACCAGTTCTAATAGCATCGTAAAAGATTTAATCTATGGGGCAGATGAGGTGGTAAAAGCTGAAATAGAAGTCCTTCTGTCAGGAGGAAGTATTGAGAAACCCATTCACGAAGATATTACTTATGAAGATGTGTATAAGAGCAAAGATAATCTCTGGAACTTTCTGTACTTTACAGGGTATTTGAAGAAGGTAAAAGAGAGATACGAGAATCGCAAAAAATATGCAACGCTTACTATTCCAAATGAGGAAGTAGCTTATATTTATGATGAACACATCATGGATTGGATGAACGAATGTGTCTACTCAGCAGATTTAACTAAGCTATATGAAGCTACCATAGCAGGAGATGTAGACATCATGGAAGAAGAGATTACAAGAGTGCTAGAGAGAACCATTAGTTGTTATGATGGAACTGTTCCTAACCAAAGAGAAACCTTTTACCATGGAGTTATGATAGGGCTTTACCAAGGAATGAAGGGGTATTTGCCTATTTCTAATCGGGAAAGTGGAAATGGACGACCTGATTTTATTGTAAAATATATTACCCATAGAGGGAAGGCTTGTATTATGGAATTCAAAGTGGCAGAAAAAGTAGTGGAAATAGAAAGTAAGGTACAAGAAGCTTTGAATCAGGTGGAAGATAGGAAATACCGAGTTGGATTAGAAGAGGAAGGATATACAGATATTTTAGAGTATGGAATCGCCTTTTATAAGAAAACCTGCGTGGTGAGGAGGAGATGAATATAAAAATCTCCAAGGAAATTACAGAGGAGTTTCTTGAAAATTTAGATAAAGATTGTGTTGAAATGTTAATAACTTGGATGTTCCAATTAGGACGTGAATTCTAATAGAAATGAATAGAGAATTATCCGAAGTTATGCGTAAAAATGCAGGTACCTAAAGTTTAGATACCTGCATTTATTTTACCAAAAACCACGCATTACTTTGTGATAATTCCATTGTACGAAACTGCGTTCTAGAATGTCTATGGGGATTGTATTCTTTTATTCCCCATTGAAAAAGTGTAAATTATAGTTGGATAGACTCTCTTTTATTATTATAACTTCTCATACTGCAAAAAGTAGGGTAAAATAAGCATAGTTCCCCTACCCCATAGCAAGGCTGTGAGGACTTAGAACGATATGAAATTGAAAATGATTATGTAACATAGTGAGTGTAGCGTGTCAGGTTGTTATTGTTGCAGCAGGGACAACAAAAAGCACGTTCTCCTATTAATTGTTCAATAAGATCTAGGGTGGACAGTTCTAGTTTTTCAATAATAGGTGTGTTGGTTTCTGTTTTACAAATCACTAGTTTCTTTGTTTTATTACGATTACCTAAGATGCCATAATGTCGTATTTTCATAAATCTGTTTGGTAGGACATGCAGAAGAAATCGACGTATAAATTCATGAGCGGAAAGGGTCATAACTTTCCACTTATTATGGTCTTTGTAATCACGCCATTTAAAAGAGACAGTCCCATCTTTAGCAGAAAGAATACGATGGTTGG
Source organism: Eubacteriales bacterium (assembly GCA_044425575.1). GTDB lineage: Bacteria > Bacillota > Clostridia > Lachnospirales > Lachnospiraceae > JAWXVE01. The sequence continues at coordinate 2,537 of JAWXVE010000114.1, forward strand.
ATATGGCAATACGATGAGTGTATCTACCCAAATATTCAACAACGGTTGCAGCTGTTTTGAATGGAGGTTTGCAATATACAACCCATTCTTTTTTGTAAAATGGTGATAGAAAGTTTTCAAACCTAGCAAGGTGTTCTAAATCCTTATTATCACCAAAGAATTTCAATGCACCATTATTGAAAGCATCTAACAACAATGCTAAATATTTACCACGGAATTTACGTGAGATAACTTTTACAGGTAAGAAAAATTTCTTCTTACTCGGAATCCACTTATTAAGAGTGTTTAATCCACCAGCTGGCACAATACAATGAATATGAGGGTGAAACATAAGATTTTGTCCCCATGTATGAAGAATTCCAGTAAAGCCTGTCGTAGCACCTAGATATTTCTTATCAGATGCAAGTTCCATAAGTGTTTGTGATACGGCTTTAAATAATAAGTTATAGCAGACAGATTGATTTTGGAGAATAATCGTATTTAGGGTATTTGGAACAGTCATTACCACATGGAAATATCCAGTATTTAATAAATTAAACTTTTGATTATAAATCCATTTTTCCTTAGAAAGTGTTTGGCATTTCGGACAATGTCTATTTCTGCAAGAGTTGTAGGAAATCTGAACATTTCCACAATCTTCACACACGGTAGCATGTCCACCAAGAGAAGCTGTTCTACATTTCATAAGGGCATTCATTACCTTTTCTTGTTGATAGGAAACATGGTACTGTTCTTTATAACTAGTTGCATGTTCTAGAAGGATATCTTGAATTTCAATCATTATATTCACCATCCTTCTTTTTCTTATTTAGACGATCTAGAGGGCTTTCAAGTCCTTCTTCAAAGTCTGCTAAATGTAGATAGAACGTGGTACTTTGAATATGAGTATGACCAAGTAACTTTTTGATTACACATACATCTGTGCCACCATTTAAC
>JAWXVE010000035.1:0-22032 GCA_044425575.1 Eubacteriales bacterium
CAATGGCGGCAACCTCTAGCTTGTTTGTATATAGTTGGTGAATGATTGTTCCAATCAGACTGATGATTACAATATTACATATAAGTGATATAATTTGGCATATCACATGCTTTACAATGTGATTTCTAGCCTCTGGAACCTGCTTAATTAACTTCATGCTAATCATCTAATTGATCCTTCTTTCTCTCATTTCTTGCTATGACTTCGTGTTAGTTACAGCTAACCAGTCTGTAAATAATAGTTATTAATTTATAGGGATATAGGTATATAATTCTTGCAATGTTTTAATTTCATGTGTAATCAGAATAGCTTCATCTGTGTTGCTCACTCCCTTTGAGCATAATAAAACGCAACACTTCTACCTTCTATGACAGGTGCAGCTTCTGCTATGGGCAAATATCCTTGTGTTCTTAAATAATCACCAGCAACAACAAGGTCCTCTACCTCATAACAGATATGATAGGCACTTATCCCAATTTTCTTGATCAAAGAGCTTACTACAGAAGCATCACTCATAGGGCACACTAACTCAATGGTATAATCACCATGTTTCATAAAACAAATCTCAATGTCTCTCCGAATCATAGGTCACTTCACTTACCGCTGTATATCCAAGCATTTGAAATGACTCCATGGATTTTGAAATATTTTTCACTAAACAACCTATATGATGAACTGCTTTTAAATAATTTATGATTACATTCCTCACCCAACAGGGCTCTTTCCTACATTCTTTTCAATAGATTCAATATATCATATTCTCTCTGCGAATACTACTAAAAACAATTGTTTTTTATGACAAAACGGTGTAGAATCTAGTTATAACTTATAACGAATCACCTGAAGAAAGGGGTATTTATTATGAACACACCAAAAGGATTAGTAGACGACGGTATTATGACAACAGCAAAAGACCAAGAAGTTTTAAAGAAATCGAAATTATTAAAAGAGCCTAGCAATGGGTTGCTATCAGAAGAGGAGCTAGATGGAGTAGCTGGGGGGAATATTCTCCCATCTGTGAGAATATCGGTGGAAGGATCAATTAGTCGTTTATCGTAACTAATTGATTGTAGCTGTAGTCTGACTAAATGATTATGTATCAGTATCACCACTACAGATTCCAAACCTGCTACCGTGCCAAACATGCTACCGTGCCAAAGGTTTGTCATCTTGTAGTGGCAGATACAATCATACCTTGCAGTGGATAGTTGTGACTGTATCGTATTCTTATATAGTAACCAACATATCCATATAATGCTTACGTTCCTCTTCTGGTACCTCTAACGTATTCATAGCCTGACTAAGTGTCATACCTGCATTTTTCACAAGCTTTTCTATAGCTTGCTTACGCATTTCCATATAACCTGATTCTTTGCCTAATTCTATACCCTGTTCTTTGCCTAATTCCTTACTCATTTCCATTAATTCATCCATAATTTCACACATAATCTCAAATCCTCCATCGTCTTCTTTTAAAAATCTTACTCGTCTCACTAAATTAGGAAATGCTTCATGTTCTATTGTTACATCTGAATTCACAAGAAATCTAATTAATGCTTCTTGCTCCTTGGTATCTGCTTTCCCACTTAGATTCACATAGTATTCATGTACGCCATTGTCTGGACAATCTGCTTCATCACAACAATCTTCCGCATTGTTGTATTTTCTTATCACTTCTCGAATGGCTGCATTAGAAGTACCAAACTTTTTTTTACTAAGATAGATGCCATATACTTCTGGCAATTGTTCGTACTCTACACCCTTATCTAGTAGATTCATGTCAATACTTCCAATGTTATAACGATTCCTTCTTAGATGATCCTCATCTGCCCTAGGGTGCATCTCCAGTGTTAACCTTGTTCCATCTTCTTCCACTGCATAAATATCTAGGATTACAGAACGTGTCTCTAACTGCCTAATAGAATATTGCGACTCAACCTCTTGAATGCGAATGTTACGCCCTGTAAGAATTCCAATGACTTCTTCACATGCTCTAGCATCTTCTAGAACTTTACCTAGGAATAAATCACTTGTTAATTGGAAGTTGCTAATTCGTTTTCTTGCCTCTTGCTGTAATGCACTACTTGGTTCGACCTGTAGTTCGTTAATTGGTTCTTGGTTCAAATACTTCACCTGTTCTCTTTCCGCAAGAATGGGTTATAAGTAGCGATACATACTTCATACAAATGCAGAAAAAGAAGCAAATTCTTCACTCTGCCATTCTTGCTATTCTAATGTTGGTTGTTTGGTAATAAAAGCATGGAATGATTCAGAGTTGTGTTAGAACGGTAGGGTCTAGAACGACTGCTACCTCTTAAATATCTTTGAATTATTGCTTTGTGTTTACTATACGCTTGTTTGGACTGATTGTCAACGTAATTTTAAGAATTTTAGATAAATCTGTAAAATAATGTATGAATGACTCCCACTACTGTGCGGATATACAACAACAGCCAGCTATTTCCTATGAAAGGCCTTGGCAATCGTCAGCACTTGCCGCTTGTTCTGTAAGCGGTTAGTACTGCTACGATTTCCACGGAGCGAGAGCGTCCTTGAATGGGAAATACTGGCTGTTAATTTATATCTGTATAGTAGCCATCATCTCCACGGAGCGAAAGCGTCCTTAAATGGGAAATACTGGCTGTTGTCATTATATATCCGTATCGTAATCTACTCCACTACACTGGATACGCATTATTCTTCGTATCAGCTTGTGTCATATCAACTTTTTCTTGTTGAGCTTGGCGATACTTGAAGAAATCAGTAGCAACTTGAGGGAATAATGCATATGATAATACATCTTCGTCTTGTTGGCTCCATTCTTTCATCTCAGCTCTTAATTGATCCAACTCATTATCAAGAGTATCCGCAAAGCGACACGTAATACGTTCTTCTCCTGGGATTACTTTATCAATAATCTCTTGGTTCATAGGCTTAACTGTTTGGCCATATTCTCCACGAAGTACTGCTTTTGTTTCTTTCGTAGCCATTTTGTAACGTTCGCCCATAAGCACGTTAAATACGGCTTGTGTTCCAACGATTTGTGAAGAAGGTGTAACAAGTGGGCACTCTCCAAGATCTTTACGCACTCTTGGGATTTCTTGTAATACTTCGTAGTATTTGTCTTCTGCATTTTGCTCTTTTAACTGAGATACCATATTAGATAACATACCACCTGGTACTTGGTATAATAATGTCTTAATATCAACACCCATAACCTTAGGATTTAACAATCCATTTGCAAGGCATTCATCACGATATGGTCTAAAGTAATCTGCGATTTCAGCTAGTAAGTTTTGATCGAATCCTGGGTCATATTCTGTTCCCTTAAAGGTTTCTGCCATAACTTCTGTTGCAGGTTGTGAAGTTCCCATTGCAAGTGGTGACATTGCACAGTCAATTACATCTACTCCAGCTTCTACTGCTTTTAGATAAGTCATACCAGCTACACCTGATGTATAGTGAGTATGAAGTTGAATTGGAAGCTTCGTAGCACTCTTCATTGCAGAGATTAACTCAGTTGCTTTATAAGGTACTAACAGACCAGCCATATCCTTGATACAGATAGAATCTGCACCCATTTCTTCAACACTCTTAGCCATATTCATCCAATATTCCATGGTATAAGCATCACCTAATGTATAAGAAAGAGCAATTTGTGCGTGTCCTTTTCCTTCTTGTTGTTTGAATTTATTCGTTGCATTAACTGCTTCTTGTAAGTTTCTAAGGTCATTTAAACAGTCAAAGATACGAATTACATCGATACCATTTGAAATAGATTTTTGTACGAAGTAATCTACCACATCATCTGCATATGGGCGATATCCTAAGATATTTTGACCTCTAAATAACATTTGTAATGGTGTATTAGGACAACCATCTTTAATCTTTCTTAATCTTTCCCATGGATCTTCCTTCAGGAAACGAAGAGATGCATCAAATGTAGCACCTCCCCAACATTCAATGGAATGGTATCCTACTTGATCCATTTTGCTAAGAATTGGAAGCATAAATTCAGTTGGCATTCTTGTTGCAATAAGTGATTGATGTGCATCACGCAAGATTGTTTCGGTAATGCCAATTGGTTTTTTAACTTGTTCTGACATTCTATTTCCTCCTATAATTGATTATTCTTATGAAACTCTATTGTCTTACTAAGTAACAATCTTACATAACTCCAAAGATTGCCATAAAAGTGCCTGCAGCAACTGCTGTTCCAATTACACCTGCTACATTGGGTCCCATTGCATGCATGAGTAAGAAATTGGTTGGATCCGCCTCTGCTCCTACTCTTTGAGAAACGCGCGCAGCCATTGGCACTGCTGATACACCCGCTGATCCTATTAATGGATTTACTTTGCCATGTGTCAATTTACACATAATCTTACCAAAGATAACACCTGATGCTGTACCAAATGAAAAGGCAACTAAACCAAGTACAACGATTTTAATGGTATCCATATTAAGAAATGCTTCTGCACTCGTAGTTGCTCCTACTGATGTTCCTAATAAAATAACAACAATATACATAAGTGCATTTGTTGATGTTTCTACTAATTGTCTTACTACGCCTGACTCTTTAAATAAATTACCAAGCATTAACATACCAACAAGTGGTGCAGTAGTAGGTAATAATAGACACACAACGATTGTAACAATAATTGGGAAGAGAATCTTCTCAAGCTTTGATACGGAACGAAGTTGCTCCATCTTAATCTTTCTCTCTTCTTCTGTAGTAAGAGCCTTCATAATTGGTGGTTGAATAATTGGCACGAGAGACATATACGAATATGCCGCTACCGCAATTGGTCCAAGTAATGCAGTTTGGCCTAACTTTCCTGCAAGGAAAATGGAAGTCGGTCCATCCGCTCCACCAATAATAGAAATTGCAGCTGCCGCTTTATCATTGAATCCAAGGGCAATTGCGCCAAAGTATGCTGCAAATATACCAAACTGTGCGGCTGCACCAAGTAAGAAACTCTTAGGGTTTGCAATTAATGGTCCAAAGTCTGTCATTGCTCCTACTCCTAAGAATATTAGTGATGGAAGAATTGCCCATTCATCTAATAAATAGAAGTAATATAATAACCCGCCAGCTTCGCCATTTTCACCCACATGCGCCATGATATCTGGATAAATATTAACTAATAGCATACCAAATGCAATCGGCACTAAAAGAAGTGGTTCATATTCTTTTTTGATTGCTAAAAATAGAAATGTACAAGCTACTGCAATCATAACGTAATTACCAATCGTTAGATTGAAAAATGCCGTTTGATGAAGTAGGTTGTCTAATGTATTTGCTATATAAGACATTCAGTTAACCTCCTAATTGTATGTAACACACAGATTCCTATGAATTACTAGTTAAGTGTTGCAAGTAATGCACCTGCTTCTACTGCATCTCCCACTGTTACATCAATACTTGCTACTGTACCATCTTGGGATGCAACTACCGGAATCTCCATCTTCATTGCTTCTACAATTACGACAGTATCACCTTTCTTCACTGCTTGCCCTACAGATGCTTCAATCTTAAATACTTTACCTGCTGCACCTGCTTCGATTCTAACGCTACCCGCTCCAACTGCTGCTGCAGGAGCTGCTTTTGGTGCCGCCTTAGGTGCCGCTGCTGTAGGCGCTGCTTTTGGTGCCATGGCTACTCCACTTGTTGTTCCTTCTTCTACCACTACATCATATACGTTTCCATTTACGGTAATTGTATAGTTTTTCATTTTATTGTCCTCCTAAACTATTTATGTTTTCTAATTGAACGAACTACGAATCCGTCTGTTGTAGTTGCACCTTCACTTGCTGCAATAGCAGCTGCAATTACCGCAACCAATTCACAATCTTGATCTACTGCTATTTCTTCTTGTTCCACAATTCTTTCTACTACTTGTTCTACTGCCCTTTCACTCACCGTACTAGATTGCTTAGATTTTTCTTCAAAGATTGCAATGTACTTAAAGCGTGAAATTATAAACATGATTAGAATTAAAACACTAAACACACTGCCTAATCCCAATAAGGTATTCAAACCTGCTTTTGTCATCTGCTCGCCAAATGTATAATCCACATTGGTCACAACACTTGTTATCTCGTACTTTTCATCATAAAGAATAACGATTTCTGCATCTCTAAGTCTTCCGTCTACGGAAACGGTAGCAACAATGGAATCATTACCTACTTCATTATTAATGGCAGTAATTACAGGACTGTCACCAATTTCTTCTAGTGCATCTTGATAAGATTCAATTCCTGCAATAAATACTTCACTTGACATAAGAAGTCCTGCTTGTTGCCAAGTCATTTCCTCTATTGCCATTTCGTATTCCCCTAATGATAAGTAAGTCTCTGCTGACACCGGATCCGTAATCACTCCAACAATAGAGCTTGTAAATGTGTCCAGTACGGATGTATCAACTGATAACGCCTCTTGTTTTGAACCACATGCTGTAAACAATAAAGTGCAGGTAATCATACATAATAATGTTAAATATTTTTTCATATTAAGTATCATCCTTTCTAAACCGTTCCGTGTTTTTTGTCCGGACGATCCTCTCTTTTTGTGAACAACATCTCAAATGCACCAATTACATATTTTCTAGTGTCACATGGTTCCACTATTTGATCCACATATCCTCTACTAGCAGCACTATCTACACTTGTTTGAAGAGTGGCATATTCGGCAGCACAAGCGTCAATCGCTTCACTTCCTTCACCATCACATATAATCTTAGCCGCTAACTTTGCATCCATCATACCGATTTGAGCCGAAGGCCAAGCCATTGTAAGGTCTGCACCAATTGATTTGGAATTCATGGCAATGTATGCACTACCAAATGCACTACCAATAATGACATTTACTTTTGGTACAGTAGCATTTGCAAATGCATAAGTTAATTTAGCAGTTGCCTTGGCAATCTTCTTCTCACAACATATAGTTGCTTCGTACCCCTTTACATTGGTAAGTGATAATACTGGAATATTAAATGCATCACAGAAGGTAATGAAATCAGCTGCTTTCTCACAACCTATTACAGAAAGTGCGGCATCATATGTAGCAACTACTTCTGCATTATCATCATATACTTTGGAGCGATTTGCAACACACCCTACCGTAACACCATTTAATTTAATAAATCCTGTTACCATGCTCTTTGCGTAATCTGCTTTAACCTCAAAGAATTCGTTATTATCTGCAATAGTTGATAATACAATACTCGTATCTTCTACTGCATCTTCTAAATCTGCACACACACGATTTAAATCATCGCTGCAATCTGCAAAGGACATGTCATCCTCATTACTTGCTGGTAACAGACTTACTAATTGTCTAATCTGTACCATAATTTCATCTTCACTACCAACTACATCTACAATTCCACTTTCTTCACTTTGGAAAGTTGCAGAAGCTGTATTGCATTTTGATATTTCATTGCCAGCAATAGCATTTGGTGCATTTACAAATAATTTTGCTTTATCAGATTCCATAAATGTGAAATCTGTTAGAGTAGGAATCATTGCAAGTCCACCACCACAAGTGCCAAGTACTGCTGTAATCTGTGGAATCACACCTGAAGCAAGCGCTTGTTTAAGATAAATCTCTCCAAAACCATTTAACGCATCCGTTGCTTCCTGTAATCTAAGTCCTGCTGAATCAATTAATCCAATAACTGGTGCACCTGTTTTCATTGCAAGTTCATAAAGCTTTACAATTTTCTTAGCGTGCATTTCACCAACTGATCCACTTAATACAGATGCATCTTGGCTGTAAACATAGACAAGATTCCCATCAATTACCCCATATCCAGTAATAACACCGTCAGCAGGAGTATCGTTTTGTTTCATGTTGAAATCAGTTGCTCTTGCTTGCACAAGCGCTCCAATTTCTACGAAACTGTTTTCATCGAGTAAAGCTTGAATTCTTTTACTCGCCAAACTTGAAGAATTACTCATTTTTAGCCCTCCATTTATGATTCTATAAAATTAAACTAATTGTGCGAATATGCAAAATAATTGGCTTGTAACAAGCAATTCCCTTAGCTATTCACATCTAAACTAGTATATCACATATCAATTCAATAGCATAGCAAAAAATTGACTAATTTCAAACAATTTAATTAGTCAATTTTCATGTTATTCTTCTGTATGCTCTTCTTCTACCACTTCTATAGGTGGCACATAATCATAATCAAATTCATATTTTTCAGGTGGAATTCCCTTTTTCAGTAGCCTTGCATTGGCTCCTTGCCGTATTAATGCGTATGCAACTGAAAATAGGGGAATATAGAGAATCATCCCCAGAACACCAAGCATAGTCCCACCTAGCGATACGGCAACTAAAACCCACACTGCCGGTAGTCCAACTGTATTCCCAACCACATAAGGATATATGAAATTCCCTTCTATTTGCTGAAGTACTAGAAATAAGATAATGAATCCTAGTGCTTGCCATGGATTCACCATAACAATCAAAAAAGCGCCAATTGCCAGTCCTATGAATGCACCAAATATAGGAATCAGTGCGGTAATCGCAATGACCACTCCTGTTAATAATGCATATGGTAGTTGGAAGATGGACATTGAAATTAAAAACATAGTTCCTAATATAACTGCTTCCATGCACTGTCCTGACAAAAAGTTAGAAAAGGTATCATTTGCTAGACGTAAGATTTCAAGCATACGATCCACGCCTTTCGTCGGAAAGATTGAATAGAATAATTTCTTGAAATTCCGTGCAAGTCGCTCTTTTTGGAATAAAATATAAACCGCAAAAATAATGCCAACAAATGCAGCAGTTACTCCACTAATAATACTACCCACGATTCCAACCGTGTGCGTTAACATTCCAGAAACCGTATCTTGTGCAATGGAAATAGCCTCTTGAACAAGAGAGTCCCAGTTTAATGTTTCCAGAGGAAGAAGTGGTAAATATACTTCTGCCTGTACAAGCCACCCTTGCATAACGAGTAGCCATTTTGGATATTGTATCTCAATTAAGTATGCAATGGTATCCTCTAATTCTGGCACAACTATTTCTTGTACAATATAAATAATACATACACCACTTACTAATGTGATAATAAATGCAATTACACGTTTCAATGTTTGCTTCCACTTTAGTCGCCCTAACACCTTCTTCTCAAAGAAACTAATTGGCGCATTTAAGATAAAGGCGATGGCACCTCCTATATAAAAGGGCAAAAATAACCATAGAAAATCACCTAGCACCTCTAACACACTAGATAAATTGTGTATGACACAATAAAAAAGTATTGCAATAATTACTACAAATAACATCTTCCAGTATTTTACGTCTAGTTTCATCTTACTCTCTTTCTTAGAATCCTTTATAATTCCAATTTATTTTTATTAGCATAACTTGTTTCTAGCATTTATACAAGTCCTCTTTTTATAATTTCCAAAATACACCACTTATAATCAATTGCTTCCACATTTTCTTCTATGACTAAATCAAGAGTTCCAATCATAGTATCTTCTATGTAATAGGTTGCACTACCTATAATGGTTCCAGGCTCTATAGGAGCCTCTAGCACTTCTTCTTGCACCACCTCTACTCGAAATTGCTCTTCCTCTTTCATCGCCCAAGTAAGCGGGAATTCTCCTTGGGATAAAACTGCTTCTAGTACAATGGAATCCTGCAATTTATCTGTCTGACCATTTACAATTTCAACTGGCTGTACAGCTGGAGCTACTAGCTCTTCAACCTGCAAAGTAGTATCTTGATACGCCTCATATCCATAGGTGACTAATTGTTCCATATCAGACCATTTATAGGTTTTGTTATTGGGCCATCCACAAGCCAACAGAGCTACTACGTAACATTCTTCACCATCCTCTACAATTCCTACGTAACAATAACCTGCTTCATTGGTAAATCCTGTTTTACCAGATATTGCTGTATCATCCATGGTCAAATAGGTATTATGATTCGTGCAACTAAAGGTACGCCCATTTGCTGTAAATGTATAGCTATCTGTTTGTGTAATAGCAAGAAATTCTTCACTTTGTTCGGATTCCTTGGCACAATACTTCATAATAGTTGCTAATTCTATTGCTGTTGTTTCATGGGATTGTGTAATGCTTTCACCAGTATCTAATGTAACTTCTATATCTGCATCTAAACCATTGGGCGTAATATAGTAGGTATGTTCGCATCCAAGTTCTCGTGCTTTTTCATTCATAAGTTCCGCAAATCCTTCTACACTACCTCCAATATGCTCTGCAATTGCTACAGCTGTATCATTGTGAGATTCTAACATTAAAGAATATAATAAATCTCCTAAACGATACTCTTCCCCACTTATCATTCCCAGATGGACTTCTGGCATACTTCGCGCATAGTCGCTTACCACTACAAGATCGTCCATATCTCCTAATTCAAGAGCCAGAATACATGTCATAATCTTTGTAGTACTGGCCATAGCCATGGTTACATTCCCGTCTTTCTCATATAACACTCTTCCTGTATTACCATCTAGAAGAACGGCGGCCATGGAATAAAGAGCGGTGGGTTCTGACACCGTCTCCTGAGCATATACTATGATGGTATCATGAATCATTCCACTCCATAGGGAGAATATTGTTGCAATACAACTAATCCTTGCAACCAATAATCTAAGCCTCTGATTTCTACTTATTCCCATATATTTCCTAACCCATCTGCACTTTCTTTCTTCTAGTCTATGATGAGTATCTCTATTTCTATACAATTATCTATTAAATTGGAAGTTGTAACTTAATCTCTTCTTCTACTTCTTGTTTAAAAGATTCTAATTGTTCTTCATTTGGCATAGGCAAGTCTTGTATAGAAGTAACACCAAATGTTCTAAGGAAATTCTCAGAGGTACCAAATAGAAGGGGCTTACCAGGAGCATTTAAACGACCTAATTCTTTTATTAAATCATATTCTAATAATTTATTAACGGCATGATCACAACTAACGCCTCGAATTTTTTCAATTTCAAGTCTTGTAACAGGTTGTTTGTAAGCAATAATAGAAAGTGTTTCAATTACTGTGTCTGTTAAGACTTGTCTCTTTGGTGACTTAACCACTTGTATGAGTGCATCATATAAATGGGGCTTGCTACACAGTTGATAAGAGCCGTCTAACTCAATCATCATAATGCCCCTTGATTTCTGACTGTATTCTTCCATCATTTCTTCTAATAGGATGCGTGTATCTTCCTTCTCCACCTGAATTACTTCTGCAATTCTAGCTAAAGATACCGATTCTCCTACTGCAAATAAAACTGCCTCTATAGTTGCGAACTGACTCTCTCGATTCATCCTATTCCACCTTGTCTCATAATGGTAATATCATCAAATAGTTGCTCTTGTACAATGGTAATAGTTCCCACTTTCATTAATTCTAAAATCACTAAAAAAGTAACTACCACACTCATCTTGGAAGGTTGCTTTTCCAAAAGAGAACGAAAACTTACTTTTTCATGATTTCTAATATAATCTCGTACATAACTCATTTTCTCTTCTAGATTCACTTCATCTTTTTCAATTTTACCGTATTTACTGCGAATGGGATCGATTTTATCTTCTTGACGCTTTATCATTTCACAGAAAATCTCATTCAATCGCTTTAAGCTTAAATCTCCAACTAATTCCTGGTAATCAATAGGAAGAACATAGCCTTGTACTTCTTCAGGAATAGACTTTGTCTTGTAGAGAATACGATTCCCTTCTAATTGTTGTTCCCGTAATTCATAAGACATTTGCTTATACTTCTTATATTCTAACAGTTGGTTCATAAGTTCTTCTCTTGGGTCTTCCGTCTCCCCTTCTTCTTCCGTCTCTACTGGCAATAACATTTTTGATTTAATCTGCAACAAAGTTGCTGCCATGACTAAGAATTCACTTACTACATCCATATCATCAGAGGCCATTTGCTTAATATATGCTAAGTATTGCTCTGTAATTAATACAATGGGAATATCATAAATATCTACTTTATTCTTATCAATTAAGTGTAATAATAAGTCAAGTGGACCTTCAAACACTTGTAATTTTATCGGAATCGCCATATGATTACTCCTTCTTAATTCGAATGGATACAATTTCTGGTGGATTATAGATTCGTATGGGAATTGTATGCATACCAATCCCTCGACTGAGTACTAAGAATCTCCCATCTTGTCTGAATAACCCACCATCGTACTTGGGAAACAAGTGTAAAGACGGCGATAAAACCCCTCCTAAGTAGGGGAGTCGCATAATGCCACCGTGTATATGCCCCGAAAGAGTTAAGTCTGCTCCCCACTTGCTATACTCTGGAAAATATTCTGGATTATGAGCAATTAATATTTGAAATACGTCTTGTCTAGCATGACCAAGATAAGTATCCAATGTATTGTTCTGCATTTTCTGTAACAGAATACGCCTATAATAATCTCTTGGCAAATCAAGTCCTGTTATTCTAATTCCGAACTCTTCTAATAAGATAGAATCATTTTCTAAAAATACCACATGAGCTTTTCTTAATAATTCTATATATTGTGTATACAATCCATTTTGTTCATTGCGACGTTTTAAACTGTGCTCATGATTGCCATTTGCATAGTACACAGGACAGATTTCCACTAATTTTCTCGTAAAATCAAGAGCTACTTGTAATTCATCTATGGAATCACAACCCTTAGCAACCATAAAATCTCCTGCCACTACAATCAATTCTGGTTGCACGTTTCTAATAGATTCTAATAATTCACAATTCTTCTCTCCATACTCTCTATTATGAAGATCTGCAAGCAATACCATATGAATAGATTTCTCTACTTTGTCGGAAGGAATTTCATAAGATACCACGCACATCTTGCGACTCTTCAAAATACCAATTACGGTAACAACAAGAATTATAACAAGGAATATTCCTACTATCACTATTCCTATTACCATCTCAACTTCTCTCCTTCAACTACTTTATACGTTCCACTCTAATAATTTACCAAGAAACTTCTGAAGTTCCTCTGTTTGAGGATTGGTAAATACTGCTTCACTCGTTCCATATTCCCATATTTTACCACCATATAAAAAAGCCAGCTGGTCACATGCATGCCTAGCAAATCCCATTTCATGGGTTACAATGATAAACTGAATACCTTCTTCCTTAAGTTCCTTTACAAGAGTGAGCACTTCTGTGGTATATTCAGGATCTAATGCAGAAGTAGGCTCATCTAATAAAATAAATTTGGGGTTGGCTGATATTGCTCTACCAATGGAAATACGTTGTTGCTGTCCTCCTGATAGTTGTAATGGCTTTTTATGCATATCATCTCCTAGACCGAACTTTACAAGGACTTCTCTAGCTCTCTGTTCTGCAGCTTCCTTGGTGTATCCGTGTACCTTGCAGAGAGGAAGTGCGATATTATCAAGTGCATTCATATGAGAAAACAAGCCATTTTGTTGAAAGACAAATCCAATCTTCTTCCGATAAGCGAGAAGATTTTCCTTAGTAATCTCTTCACCACCCACTTGAAATGTTCCGCTAGTTGGAATAAGTAACCCACCAAGAATGCGTAGTAATGTGGATTTTCCACATCCAGATGGGCCAATAATTGCTAAGGTGCGAATATCTTCTGAAAGACTAACTTTATCTAATACCAATCTACCATCTTCAAATTGCTTACTTAATTGATTAAATTCTATTTGCATAATTATATTTCCTCTCTAAGCGTTCGCTTACATAAGAAAGTGGTAGGGTTAAGAGAAGATAAAGCCCACTTAATAGTAAATATGCTTCAAAAAACTGAAAATTAGTAGCAGTAATCTCTCTCATAGTCTGAGTTACCTCAATCACTGCAATAATAGAAAGCAAAGAAGAATCCTTTATAATAGATGCAAATTGTCCTGTTAAAGAAGGAAGTGTTCTTGCAACTAATTGAGGAATCACCACGTAGCCTATGGTTTGCATTTTCGTGAATCCTACAGAATCTGCAATTTCTAGTTGTGTCTTTTCAATAGAAAGAAAGCTTCCTCGCAGAATTTCTGCAATATAAGCTCCTTCAAATACGGATAAAATAATAATACCCGATAGAAACCGATTAGATACACCAAATGCAGTTCCTATAATATAATAAAATAAATAAATCTGTGCAATTAATGGTGTACCACGAATTACTTTCACATAAAGGTGGCATATGAATTGTATGATTATAATAGAAGAATAACTTCCTACTGCTGCTAGAATACCAATGGTAAGGCTTGCGATTAAGGAAGCAATGCTCAATGCAATTGTCATTAGAAATCCATCTACAATACGTTCCTTATAAATCATTAAAGACATAAAATCTAAGGTCAATCCAAGCTTGTTAAGGGCAAATAGTAGAATGCCAAAAATCAATGCAACTACAAGAATTGCATTGATTATTAATGACACTATTGTCAGTTCTTCAGTACGTATCAATACCTTCTTCACAAAGTGCCTCCCATCTAGTCCTCTAAGTCAAAAAACCATTTAAAACCAAATTCTTCAAAGGCTGCTTTTTCTTCACTGAGGTATTGTTCACTTAGTGTATCAAACCCTCCCTCTTCTACATAAACTGCTAAAAATTCATTGATTTGATTTAATAATTCTTCATCACCTTCTGCTACGGCAATTCCCCACTTCTCTGTATCTTGGAACGGAATATAGACAGCCTGTGTGGTATCTAAATTCTCTTGGTGATTACGATAAATAGTTAATTGGTCATATAAAAAGGCATCGGCTTTCCCTTGTGACACTTCTGTTACACATGCACTTTCATCTGCCAGTACAATAATCTCCGTATTCGACAAATAATTGGTCGCATAAATGTGGCCTGTAGATCCTGTTTTCACTGCTACTTTCATACCGTCTTGATTCAAATCGTCGATGCTTGCTATATTAGAATCAATATTCGTTAACATGCCTAGTAAGGAATTAGCGTATGGGTCAGAAAAGTCCACTACTTCTTCTCGCTCTTCCGTAATGGTCATAGAAGAAATCACCATATCTGCTTTTCCAGTCTGTAAAGATGGAATAAGACCATCCCAAGCAGTATTCTCAATGACAACTTCTCTTCCAATGTATTCTCCAATTGCATATGCCAAATCTACGCTTACTCCAGTTGGTTCTCCCGATGCATTTTTCGTTTCAAATGGCGGATAAGCAAGTTCCATGGCAACCACAAGTGGTTCTGAGCTTGTAACACTTTCCTCCACGATATTATTTCCTTTGCATCCAACGAGTAATAAGACGCTAATCATTCCCACTAAACTACATGTGAAATACTTCTTCATGTTTTCTCCTCCTAATGACCTTCTATCACTGATGCCTACTTCAATTGCTCCGCCAACACTTCTTGTACTTTTCCAATAGCATCCGGAATACCAGAAGGATTCTTACCACCTGCTTGTGCCATATTCGGACGCCCGCCACCGCCACCACCAACTAAATTAGCGATGCCCTTAATTAAATTGCCGGCATGAGCTCCTTGTGCCATTGCTTCCTCTGTTACCATAGCAATTAAGTTTACTTTACCATCAAGGCTTGATGCTAGTACTACCACGCCTTGTCCAACCTTATCTTTTAGTTGATCTCCTAATTCTCTAAGACCATTCATATCTACATCTACTACACTAGTAGCAAGTAGAGATACTCCATTTACACTGATAACTTGATCCATTACATTGCCTAGGGCATCTTTTGCTGCTTTACTCTTCAGAGATTCAAGCTCACTATTTGCACTTTTTAGTTCAGCCAATAAGTGTTCAATCTTGTCTACTAATTGAGATGGGGATGCTTTTAACTTCTTAGAAGCAGTTTCTAACCGTTCTTCCATTTCTCTATAATAAGCAAAAACTCCACTGCCTGTTAACGCTTCAATTCTTCGAACACCAGCTGCTACACCACTCTCAGAAACAATTTTGAAAGCAACAATTGAGCCCGTATTCGTCACATGAGTACCACCACATAGTTCTGTAGAGAAATCACCCATTTGAACAACTCGTACCGTTTCTCCATATTTCTCTCCAAAGAGTGCCATAGCACCAGCTTCTTTGGCTTCATTAATTCCCATTTCCTTAGTAACCACTGGAATCATCTTGCCAATCTGATCATTCACCATATGCTCAACTTGGTCTAATTCCTCTTGTGATAAAGCTGAAAAATGACTAAAGTCGAAGCGTAGTCGATCTGCTGTTACATAAGAACCTGCTTGTTCCACATGAGAACCTATTACTTCTCGTAATGCCTTCTGCAATAAGTGAGTAGCACTATGATTTTTACAAGTCGCTTGACGATTTTCTTCATTAATCTTAAGAACTGCCACTTCATTTCGATCAATCATACCAGAAATCACACGACCAACATGTCCCACTTTTCCACCACTTAACTTAATCGTATCTTCCACTTGGAACTTACCATAAATGGTTAGAATCATACCCACATCTGCATGCTGTCCACCCATGGTAGCATAAAATGGTGTTTCTTCTACAATTACCGTTCCAACTTCTCCTTCTGTAAGAGCATCTACCACTTCTGTTTCCGTAGTCAACGCTAAGACTCTAGATATCTCAGAGCTAGATTCATATCCAACAAATTCTGATGTAATTGCTGGGTCAAGCTCTTCATATACGGTTGCATCTGCCCCCATATAATTCGTTTCTTTTCTGGCGCTACGTGCTTTTTCTTTTTGCTCTTCCATGGCTGCACGGAAGCCCTCTTCTTCTACAGAGCATCCTTTTTCTTCTAGAATTTCCTTTGTAAGATCAAGTGGAAATCCATAAGTGTCATGAAGTTTAAAGGCATCCTCTCCCGATAGTACAGTAGATCCTGATGATTCAAGCGACTGTGCCATTTCACCAAGAATGGTTAACCCTTGGTCTATTGTTTTGTTGAACTTATTCTCTTCTTGGGTTAGTACATTAAAGATAAAATCTTGCTTATCTGGTAATTCATCATAACCATCCTTGGACTCTTGAATTACTGTTTCGCATAAGTTTGCAAGAAACTTACCTTCTATTCCAAGCAATCTACCATGTCTAGCTGCACGGCGAATAATACGACGAAGTACATAACCTCGCCCTTCATTAGTCGGCATAATTCCATCTGATATCATAAAGGTGGCAGAACGAATGTGGTCTGTCACAATTCGAATGGATACATCCCACTTATCTTCCAACTTATATCCCTTACCTGCTAGTTCACATACACGATTTCTAAGTGCTACAATGGTATCCACATCAAATATGGAATCTACATCTTGCACCACTGCTGCAAGGCGTTCTAATCCCATTCCTGTATCAATATTTTTCTGTTCTAATTCTGCATAATTCCCTGCTCCATCACTATCAAATTGAGTGAAGACATTATTCCACACTTCAATATAACGGTCACATTCACATCCTACTGTACAATCTGGACTATCACACCCATACTTTTCTCCACGGTCATAATAAACTTCTGAACAAGGTCCACATGGCCCAGAACCATGTTCCCAGAAGTTATCCGCCTTGCCAAATCGAAAAATACGTTCAGGAGCAATTCCCATGTCATCCTTCCAGATTACAAATGCCTCTTCATCGTCTTCATAAATGGATGGATATAAGCGATTCTTGTCCAGTCCAACCACTTCTGTTAAGAATTCCCATGTCCAAGCTATGGCTTCTTTCTTGAAGTAATCTCCAAAGGAAAAATTACCTAACATTTCAAAAAAAGTTCCATGTCTAGCAGTCTTGCCTATATTCTCAATATCACCTGTACGAATACACTTCTGGCATGTGGTAACACGCTTGCTAGGCGGAATCTCCTGACCGGTAAAATATGGTTTCAGTGGTGCCATACCAGAATTAATTAACAATAAGCTATTATCATTATGAGGCACTAGAGAAAAGCTCTTCATAGATAAGTGCCCCTTGCTTTCAAAATAGTCCAAAAACATTTTACGCAGTTCATTTACACCGTATGTATTCACAATGATTCCTCCAATTACTCTATTCATCCTTATTCTAAATGATGCATTAATCTACTTATTATAAAGTGAATTGGTACTTGTGTCAACCTAAGCAAGCCCTATTTTTTCCTTGACTTCAAAATGAATTAATCCGATTTCTTTGTTTTCTAATAACAGAAGTCCGTTATCACAATAGATTTTATCGGCATAGGATTCTCCGTATTTTTTCTCAATCCAATCACGATGTTTTGAAATGTTTGTACTGTTTTTATGTATTATATGTGAATTACTTACGATAAAATCAACTAATCTATACTTTAACAACTCCTTTGCATGCTTCCTATTCTTACACCAAAATCCTCCATGTAAACTAGACTCATCTAATTGAAAGTATGCTCCCATTTCTTTTAGAATGAATATGTCATCTATGTTTTGCAAAGAAGTGTATTGCTCAACATGTGCAATAATAGGATGGTAGCCCTCTCGTACTAATGTATGTACTGCTCGTTTTATATAGCTATACTCTACGGACTTGTAAAAGGATACTAATACATAAGTGGTATTAGCAAGGGTAAGCAACTCTCCACTTTTTAATTTGTCTAATGTAGCACTATCGTACTCAATTTCGTTCCCTAAATAAAGTTTAATAGGAATACCTACTTCTTCCATGTATCGTTTTACGGTTATATAGGATGATTTAATTTCATGGATACTTGTTTTCCTATTTACATGTTTGCGATGAGGTGAAGCAATAATATAATGCGTGTTGTTTGCCACTGCTACTTCTAGCAGTTCCTTTGTCATTTGAAATGATTCTGCACCATCTTCTACAAATGGCAGAATGTGTGTGTTAATATCAAAAAACAGTTTCATTCTCTTATCTTATTTCCTTTCTTACTGCACAATAGTGCGTTATACGACCTAATTGTCACTACATTCCTTGAACTTGTAATACACTTTCGGCTTTATGATTTGTACACTTTTATCATAGTCATATGCATAAGTCAACACAGTTATATTTATTTAATAGTATGGATATATCATTTAATAAAGATTTAATATTTCTCTTCCCATAGCAATAGCGACAGCAGAATTGTTGCTAATTGTATATTATATGTTGGGGGCAAAAGGTATTTTGACCTAGATACCTATGGATTCTTACTTCTACTAGATGGCAAATCGTACTTGCCCCACAGAATAATACATGCTATTCTATTGCTATAAACCAACCATAATAATGATGAATGAACTAAGAAAGGCAAGGTATAAATATGGTCTATGTATTCTTGACACAAAATCATGAAACAGTGGAAGCTCTTACCATTGTAGATTTATTAAGAAGAGCATCCATTCCTGTCACTACAGTTTCTATAGAAGAATCTATTCAAGTTACAAGTTCTCTTGGTATTACCGTTTTAGCTGATGCACTTTATTCAGATTGTACTTATACGGATATGGAAGCTCTGATTTTACCTGGCGGTCCAGGTCATATGAACTTATACCATCACACAGAACTAGCATCTCTTATTGTAGAAACACATGCAAAAAAGACCCTTGTTGCAGCTATTTGTGCCGCACCAAAAGTCTTAGCTTCGTTGGGAATTCAAGTAAAATCCACCATTTACCCTTCTATGACAGATAGTGTTCCCCATTATATGAATACTAGTGTCTGTGTGGATGATTGCGTCATTACAGGCAATGCACTAGGAGCTAGTATTCCATTCTCCCTTGCCATCATTACCTATCTACGCGATAAAGACACTGCCCAATTTGTAGCAGATGGTATTGTATATCCACCATCTTCTGCCAAATAATAGTGATTATGACATATTCGGGTGGTAGTCTGCACTATAGCAAGCTATCACCTCATATTCATCATAGTGGAATTCATTTGATTGGCAACATCCACCACAACTACCTTCTTCTTGTTTTGCATGACATCCACCACAGCTATTGTTCTCCTGTTTCATCTGACATCCACCACATCCATTACAAGCATTTTCTAGATTCTTAATAATTAGTTCCTACCTTTCCTATTTTCCATTTCCCATAGAATATCATAACTTACACAGATTTTCCACTTTCTTTTCTTTTGTTTTCTTGTATAATAGAAACGCTATTTTATATGATTGCACCTTATACCAAAGTAAGAGAAGAAGCCGCCAAATAGCAGCTTCTTCTCTCTTAACTTACTCTTACATATAGTGTTGTATCTTATCACAATATAAATAATAATCAACATCTTTAAATACATTAAAAATCACTTTACATTTATCATCATACTTTTCTTGTATCTCTTTGACGGTTTCAATGGCAATTTCACAAGCTCTATGATTTGGAAAATGGAATTCTCCTGTTGAAATACAACAAACAGCTACGGAATCCAAGTGCATCTCATAGGCAAGTTCTAAAATATTTCTATAACAACATCGTAATTGTTCCTCTTCTTCTCTATAGAGAGATAAGCCAATAATTGGACCAACTGTGTGAATAATATAGTTAGCTGGTAAATTATATGCTTCTGTAATTTTCGCTCCGCCTATTGGTTCATCGTACCCTTGCGCTTTCATAATCTCACTACAAGCCAATCGTAACTGCACACCAGAATACGTATGAATTTCATTATCTACACAATGGTGCCCTGGATAAAAACATCCAACCATCCCTTTATTTGCCGCATTTACAATTGCTTCCGCATTCAAACGTGTAATATCACCTTGCCACACGCACATGTTATGAGTCATAGCAGGAATCGAATCAATCTCAACAATCCCCTTTTCTTGTGAAATAGCACTTAAATAAGCATCTTGTATGCTTAAGAATTCATCACTAATTTCTTTTGGCTGTCTAACATTTACTAATCTTCGAAATGAATCAAAATCGTACTCCACTTGGGTAAGATTGGTATCATATTCATCAACTAGGTAATCAATTAAATACCGTAAACGATCCATGGTATCTCCTTTCTTATTATGACACAATTCTAGAAACTATTATTCCATTCCCTAATTTTTTCATAATAATTAGATTATATCCATTTCTTTGCGATTTGTAAAGTAATAATGTTCAGCTAGAGGAATTAATTCAAACTTTCGTCGACTTCTATCTCTTCAAAAGAAATAACTTTCACTTTATTAAGGCAAATAAGTGCTGTTTGATAATTGCCATCTTCTTCATAAGCTAGTAATACAGTCGACAGCCCTGTTCCTTTTATTTCTTTCACCAATGATTCCTCTAATACATTTCGCTTCATTGTAGCAATGGTTCCAACTGCATTGCCAAGTACTTTTTTATGCTCAATAACTCCTCTTAATTTTTCCCCTTTTGTATTAACAAAATCACACAAATCTACTCTCTTTGCAATCACTTCACATTCTGTGTCTTCACATTCACAAGTACCGCTTAGATAATATTCATACGCACATGCTTTTGGCATATTAAGAATACTTTTATATTGGTCTACAGGCAATGTATCTTCACAGATTTCACAAGTGGTACAATTATGACAACAGCTTAAGGTTTCATTTAACACAACTAGCAGTAAGCTATTAAAGGTATCTCGTTCTTGCTCTGTTTGGAATGTTAGATAAACGCCTTCTATCTCGCATAAAGGTACGTTTACTTGTTCTTGGAACTCTACACACCACGTATGAAAAAAGGTTGCAGGTTCCTCTATTGTACTCGCAAGTGTCAAAGGATAATCTCCATCTACTGTAAGTGTAAATGGGAATTCGTTCTCAATTAAAAACGCAATCACTTTACCAAAGGTGATTTCACACGAGCACATACTGGCTCCTGATGGTCCTTGTGCACCTGTGGCTCCTCTAGCACCTGCTGGTCCTTGCGCACCTGTAGCTCCCACTGGTCCTGGTGTACAACAGCAACATCCAGCATCTCCCTTTGGTCCTACTGGCCCTTGTGGTCCAGTTGATCCTGTTGATCCCTGAGGTCCTGTGGTTCCTGTATCTCCTCTTGGCCCGGTATCTCCTTTATCACCCTTAACACCTTGAGCTCCCGACTCACCTCGTGGACCTATTAATCCTTGAGCTCCTGCGGCTCCTGTATCTCCTTTGTCACCCTT
>JAWXVE010000036.1:0-21622 GCA_044425575.1 Eubacteriales bacterium
TTAACAAAAGTTGGGTTCTTTTTCTATCACTTAGTAAGTGAAATGCAAAATTTAGTTAAAACAGCGTAACTATGCGACTTTAGTCGCGGTAGAAAAATTATCATGAATAATTCAGGATTAAGATTTAGATTGCAACTTCATTTACAGTCATTTCCATTCGTATTCGACTGTGAATTTATCGTCATTTTGTCGTCATTTTTTGAATGAATCTCTGCAAACCCCCACAAACACTGGCTTTACTTCTCCAACGTCTTCATCGTTGGAAACAAAAGCACATCTCTGATTGCCGGTGCATTTGTCAACAACATAACCATGCGGTCAATTCCAAATCCAATACCACCTGTAGGAGGCATACCAATCTCTAATGCATTCAAGAAGTCTTCATCTACACTATTGGCTTCTTCATCGCCCTGTGCCTTTAACTCCTCTTGCGCCATAAAACGTTCTCTTTGGTCAATCGGATCATTCAACTCAGAGTAGGCATTTGCCATTTCACGTCCTGTTATGAACAATTCAAAACGCTCTGTATATTCTGGATTGCTTGGTTTCTTCTTAGTCAGTGGCGAAGTTTCCACTGGATGATCCATAATAAAAGTAGGTTGTACAAGATGTTCTTCCACATATTCTTCAAAGAATAATGCTAAGATATCACCCTTTTTATGCCGGTCTTCATATTCAATGTGATGCTCTTTGGCAAGTGCTTTGGCATCTTCTGTAGTTGCAATGGTATCGAAATCTACCTTAGCATACTTCTTAACTGCATCTACCATAGTAAGACGTTCAAATGGCTTGCCTAGGTCTACTACCACATCACCATATGGAACTTGTGTAGTTCCTAATACTTCTAATGCCA
Organism: Eubacteriales bacterium; assembly: GCA_044425575.1. Taxonomy (GTDB): domain Bacteria; phylum Bacillota; class Clostridia; order Lachnospirales; family Lachnospiraceae; genus JAWXVE01. The sequence goes on from JAWXVE010000036.1 coordinate 854, forward strand.
CATGACGGTATAAATTCTCACTTAAATCCATCATACCTTCGTAATCTGTATACGCTTGGTATAATTCCATCAATGTGAATTCTGGATTGTGTCTTGCATCTGTTCCCTCATTGCGGAATACTCGTCCAATTTCATAGACACGCTCTAAACCACCTACGATTAATCTCTTTAAGTATAATTCAAGAGAAATACGAAGTTTTACATCTTCATCTAATGCATTAAAGTGAGTTTCAAATGGTCTTGCCGCTGCTCCACCTGCATTTTGTACGAGAACTGGCGTCTCTACTTCTATAAAGTTTTCTTTGTCTAAATAATTGCGAATAGATGTAATAATCTTAGAACGCTTTACAAATACGTCCTTAGACTCTTTATTCATAATCAAATCAACATAGCGTTGGCGATAACGAACATCTGTATCGGTTAATCCATGAAACTTCTCTGGTAAAATCTGTAAACTCTTGGTAAGTAAAGTAACTTTGGCTGCATGAATAGACATTTCTCCCTTTTGGGTACGAAATACCTCTCCCTCAATGCCAACAATGTCACCAATGTCATATTTCTTAAAGTCCGCATAGACTTCTTCTCCAATGGCATCCCTAGCTACATAAGATTGAATATCACCTTTTAAATCTTGTATATTACAAAAAGAAGCCTTTCCCATAACACGCTTTAGCATAATACGACCTGCCACAGTTACTGTCTTGCCTTCTAATGCATCAAAATTCTCTTTAATATCCATGCTGTGATGTGATACATCATATTTCATTACTTCAAATGGGTTCTTCCCATTCTCTTGTAAAGTTGCTAACTTGTCTCTACGTACCTTTAATAACTGATTCAAATCTTGTACAGGTGCATTGTTTTGTCCTTCTGCCACTCTCTTCTACTCCTTATCTACCTTGCGTGCCATTAATTCGAGCGTTCAATCTCTAATACTTTATACTCAATCACGCCAACTTGTGTTTCCACCTTAACTGTTTGCCCTTTTTTTGCTCCAATTAACGCTTTTCCAACTGGAGATTCATTGGAGATTTTCCCCTTTAAACTATCTGCTTCTGTAGAGCCTACAATCTTATAGGTCAACTCTTCCTTATACTCCTTATCAAGAAGACGAACCATGCATCCAATATTAATGCTTTCCAAATCTACTTCATCTTCGATTACTACTTCTGCATTTTTCAAAATCTTTTCTAATTCTTCAATTCTTGTCTCAATGGTACGTTGCTCATCCTTTGCAGCATCATATTCTGCATTCTCTGACAAATCCCCTTGTTCTCTAGCTTCTTTAATCTTTTGAGCAACCTCTTTACGTTGTACTACTTTTAAATCTTGCAATTCATCTTCGTATTTGCGTAACCCTTCGTAAGTCAAGATATTCTTCTTTTCTTCTAACATAGTGGTCCTCCCTCTTGTGTAGATAGTTCATCTATCCACTAAACTAAGATATTATACCCATTTTCTCTACTATTGTCAAGAAAATTCGCATATGTACAATATGTTACGTCTTTTCGATTAACAGAAATCACTTCACTTTTCCTGCTACTTGGCACTAAATCTATATAGATTGCATTTCTTGGAATCTGTCTCCATTCCCCTTGTAACTTTCCTGCAAAGTCATAGACAATTGGTCGATAATCATTCCGATAATGTTTTTCTATGTTGGATTGAATCACTGGCATAGTTGGTACTTTGCGAATCATCAATCCTGTTTCATCATACAATTCTTCTCCCACTTCTTCCCACATATCCATTCGCACTTGATACTCTGCCTGTTCCCAGAATTCTTCAGGAACTTTTCCAATTACTAGAATAAAATGATTGCATTGTTGTGCTATCTTCTTAGCAAATTCCACTACTCCCTCATAATTACCATCTATGAAGTAGATTCGATCCGTAGCAGGCAGCTGATTGTGAATGGACTCTAAGAATGTAAATGGCCACTCTTTAATAGTAGCACCTATAGCTCTGGCAAAAGTAGGTTCATACCATAGTGTAGTGTAGTCTAAAGTAGGATATTGACGTTTTATATACCCCTGTATCCATTGTTCAATTCTTTCTTGGTTCCACTGGTCTAAGTATTTCTTCTCTAAGATGATATACACAGTGAGAGCCGAGATTGTTTCACCTTGTCTTAATTCACTCTTAATATTAAGTCTTCTCTTTCCCAATTGTAGTGCATGTGCAAGAACTGTAGTCTTCTCTGGCTGTATTCGTTTACAATATACAATTAATTCGCTCATACATAACCATATGAATGATTTTCTTGATTATTCCTTTTTTTGCTAGAAAATACTACGTATAGCTTTCTCCAACTCTTCAAATGTTTCCATCTGATGTACTCGATTGCGTAAACTTGCCGAATTGTATAAACCACTTGTATACCACGCTACATGTTTGCGCATCTCACGTATTCCCGTATATTCTCCCTTATACTCTAATTGCAACTTTGCATGGCGTAATATAGTTGCCAACAATTCTTCTTGACCCGGCCTGTCTACTGGCGTACCTGTTTCCAACCCTGACACAATCTCGCGAAATAGAAATGGATTGCCTCTTGCCGCACGTCCGATCATAATTCCATCGCACTTAGTTGTTTCCACCAACTCTTTTGCACTCTTATAATCTGTCACATCACCATTCCCAATAACGGGAATTGAAATCGCCTCTTTTACCTTTCGAATAATTTCCCAATCGGCATTTCCACTATAATACTCTTCTCTCGTACGACCATGAACTGCCACTGCTGCCACACCACAAGCTTCTGCAATCTTAGCAATTTCTACCGCATTAATGCAAGCATCATCAAAACCTTTTCGTATCTTTACCGTTACCGGCTTCTTGATAGCTTTTACTAAGCTAGATAAAATAGCTTCTACTAACTTAGGGTCCTTCATTAATGCAGAGCCTTCTCCATTATTTACAATCTTAGACATTGGACATCCCATGTTAAAATCTAATATCGCAAATGGTCTTTCTTCGATTTTCTTAGCACTTTCACTGATCACATAGGGATCCGAACCAAATAATTGCAACGATACCGGCAATTCGTCTGGATGAATCTCCATAAGGCTTTCTGTATTCTTATTCTGATATGCAATGGCTTTGGCACTTACCATCTCCATGCACACAAGTCCTGCACCCTGTTCTTTACACAACACACGAAATGGCAGGTCAGATACGCCTGCCATTGGTGCCAATATAATATTATTATCTAATCTAACTGTTCCAATCTGTAACTCACTCATCCTTATTACTTTCTATTCTTTTCATATATCATACGTAGTCCATCTAGCGTAAGAGATGGATCATAGATTTGTATGGTGTCTGTTTCATCTGCTATAATACGGCCTAGTCCACCTGTGGCAACTACCTTCAAGTTCTCGTAACCACTTTCTTTCTTTACTTGATTAATAATATACTCTGTCTGGCCAATCTGTCCATAGAGAAGCCCTGCTTGCATACTAGAAATGGTCTCTTGTGCCAGAATAGACTTTGGCTTCTTAATCTCTACTGCTGGTAACTTTGCTGTATCTTCCCACAACGCCTTTGCCGATATACGAAGTCCTGGGGCTGTAATCCCCGCTGTAAAGCTTCCATCCTCTGTAAGCAAATCATATGTAGTAGCCGTTCCAAAGTCTAGTACTAGAATGGGTCCACCGTATTTTTCATAAGCTCCCACTGCATCTACAATACGGTCCGCTCCTATTTCCTTAGGATTCTCCGTAATAATCTTAATACCAGTCTTCACTCCTGGTCCTACAATTAATGCGCGTACATCTAAGTATCGATTAATTCCCCCTTCAAGTGCATGCATAATCCCTGGCACTACACTTGCCACAATGACACCCTTTAAATCTTCTTCTACAATACGATGATTTTTTAACAAGGATAAAATGGTAATACCATACTCATCTGATGTTTTTGGTATGTTACTCATCATTCGAAATGTAGTAATTAATTCTTCTCCTTGATATACTCCAAAAGTAATATTCGTATTCCCCACGTCTACAACTAGTATCATACGCTCTCTGATTCCTCCAATACATCTGCTGGTGATTCTTTTAAAATAAAGATTCGATAATATAAATTCAAAGATTCTAATAATTCCGCCTTGCGACGTTTAACCTCTCCGATTAACAGTCCACTCCCTATCTCATCATAAGCATAATCATTCTCTTCATATTCTGTTTCTAAGATAAGCGTTCCATCTTCCTCAAATGCAATTAAGAAGATTCCACCCATATCTTGAGTAAAAAGTACACTCATAATCTTGAGTTCCTCTTGAATAGACTGGGGTATCCCCTCAAATAAAGAATTATAATAATACTTTTCTAAGTATGCATTCGATACACACAGTATGATTCGATTAGACATATCCATTGATTCCACGTATTGATACCTCCCCAGCATAGATGGCTTCGATTCTGCCACCCTCTCGTTCTACTAATAATTCTCCTTGTTCATTCATTCCTACGGCCTTTGCTTCATATACACCACTAGGCGATTCCACTCGAACCACTGAACCAATATTGCGCAAATGTTTCTCATACCATTCCATGATATGGCCTAAATCTCCTTGTTGGCAAAAGCGTTCATACTCCTGTTCAAAGTAATGAAGTATGCGTACAATCAATCGGCTTCGGTTCTGCTCCACTCCTCTTTGTTGCTGAATGGAAGTGGCAATTTCTGCAATCTGTGGTGGCAATTCTTCTTCATTCACATTCACCCCCACACCGATCACTACATAATGGATATAACCTTGCTCTGCACTCATTTCTGTTAAAATACCAGCGACTTTTCGCCCTTCTATTAAGATATCATTGGGCCATTTAATCATACAAGACAGCTTCGTCACCTCTTCTATGGCCTTTGCCACACTCACCGCCATAACTAAAGTAAGCATACTAGCAATACTCGGCTCGAAGGTAGGCCGTAACAAAAGAGACATGGTAATGTGATTTCCTGTTTTCGAATCCCACTCTCTGCCACGTCTCCCTCGACCTGCCATCTGTACATTTGCTACGTATGTACTCCCATGACAGGCGCCTTCCTCGGCTAATTTCTTTAATTCTTGGTTCGTTGAACCAACTTCTGATACACAAGTCATCTCTCGACCAAGCCATTTTGTATCTAATTGACTGTGAATCTCACTTTTCGTAACTAGATCTGGACATTCCTGTAAGCGATATCCCTTTTTCGAAACTGCCTCAATCACATAACCTTCTTCTTTTAATTGATTAATCACTTTCCAAATGGCTGTACGTGATACTTCCAATCTCTGGCATATCTCTTGTCCTGACACATAGCTATCACTAGCTCTTAATAACTGTAATATTTCCGTCTTCATACAATAACCGTTACTTTCCCTACTTCAACTTATGATAAGGTAGCATACATAACTGCCTTAATGGTATGCATGCGATTTTCTGCTTCGTCAAATACCACTGACTGTGCTGATTCAAATACTTCATCTGTAACTTCCATCTCTGTAATACCATATTTCTCACCCATTTGCGCTCCAATGGTTGTATTCAAATCATGGAATGCTGGTAGGCAATGCATAAAGATTGCCTCATTTTTTGCATAAGACATCACTTTACTATTTACTTGATATAGTGATAATTCTTCTATGCGACTCTTCCATACTTCGTCTGGTTCTCCCATAGAAACCCAAACATCCGTACAGATTACATCTGCATCTTTCGCACCTTCTGCTACATCTTGCGTTAAAGTAATAGTTCCTCCAGTTGCTTGTGCAATTTCCTTGCATTGTTCCACTAATACTTCTTCTGGTAAGTATGTGGTAGGCGCACAGGCTACAAAGTGCATGCCCATCTTGGCACAAGCTACCATATAAGAATTCCCCATATTATATCTAGCATCTCCTAGGTAGACAAGCTTTTTCCCTTGCAACGATCCCAAGTGCTCCTGTATGGTTAGTAAATCAGCAAGCATCTGAGTTGGATGGAACTCATTCGTAAGTCCATTCCAAACTGGTACTCCTGCATACTTTGCGAGTTCTTCCACAATCTCTTGATCAAATCCACGGTATTCAATACCATCGTACATACGTCCTAAGACTCGAGCTGTATCTGCAATACTTTCCTTTTTGCCAATTTGAGAACCACTAGGCTCTAGATAAGTTGCACCCATTCCCAAATCATAAGCTCCCACTTCAAAAGCACATCTTGTTCGTGTACTAGCCTTTTCAAAGATTAATGCTACGTTTTTACCACGAAGAGAGTCAACTAAGACTCCCTCCTTTTTCTTCTTCTTTAAATCTGCTGCCAAATCAAGCAAATATATAATTTCTTCTGTGGTATAGTCCAATAATTTCAAAAAATGACGTCCCTTTAAATTCATTCTAATATCCGTTCCTTTCTAGGAATCGGTCAGCTTGAAGTAATTCCACCGTTTCCCTACTACATGACCTATGATATAAACATTTCCTTAGCAACTGTACTAAGGCCTGCCATTCCCTGTAAATCAGATGGGATAATAATCTTCGTTGCTTGACCGTCTGCTGCTTTTTCAAATGCTTCTAAGCTCTTAATACGAATAACTGCTTCATCTGGAGCTGCTTCTTTAATCAATCGGATACCTTCTGCTGTGGCTTGTTGTACCTTTAGAATAGCTTCTGCTTCACCTTCCGCTTCGCGAATCATCTTCTCTTTTTCAGCTTCTGCTAGTAATATTGCCGATTGTTTCTGCGCTTCCGCTTCAAGAATAGCCGATTGTCTCTTACCTTCTGCAACAAGGATAGTTGATTTCTTCTCACCTTCTGCAATTAAGATAGATTCACGTCTTTCACGCTCGGCTTTCATTTGCTTCTCCATTGCATCTTGAATGGCTGCTGGCGGAATAATATTCTTAAGTTCTACACGATTCACCTTAATTCCCCATGGATCAGTAGCAATATCTAGAGATGCACGCATCTTTGTATTAATGGTTTCTCTTGAAGTAAGTGTTTCATCTAACTCTAAATCACCAATAATATTACGAAGTGTTGTAGCTGTTAAATTCTCAATGGCCATAATTGGATTTTCAATTCCGTAAGCATACAACTTAGGATCTGTAATCTGGAAAAAGATAACAGTATCAATTCGCATGGTTACATTATCTTTAGTAATTACTGGTTGTGGTGGAAAATCCACTACTTGTTCTTTGAGGATTACTCTTTTAGCAGCACGGTCAATAAATGGTACTTTCAAGTGCAAACCTGCCTGCCAAGTTGATTGGTATGTTCCTAAGCGTTCAATAATATACGCTTGTGCTTGTGGTACAATCTTAATGCAAGATATTACAACGATAAATGCTAATACAATTACTGCAAAAATAAATCCACCCATGTTAATTCTCCTCTTCTCTCTCTTCTACAATTACCTTAACACCTTCTACTGCTTTCACTACTACTATGCTACCTTCAGGAATCTTGTGACCAGATTCACTTGTTCGAGCAGTCCATTCTTGACCGCTAATTGTTACCATTCCAGTAGCATTTAAGTTATCAATTGCTGTTACTACAATTCCTTCCTTCCCTACTACTGCTTCTACATTGGTTTTAATACGATTTTTGTTGAAATGCTTCGCAACAACAGGGCGCGTAAGGATTAGCATCGCAATGGATATAACAACAAACAAAGTACTTTGTACCCAGAGTGGGGCTTGTAGCATGGCTGCAAACATTGCAATTAAAGCTCCAATTGCAAACCAAATGGTGGTGAGTCCCAGAGTGACACATTCAATTAGTACGAGCAAAACACATATCATTAACCACATAACCATCTCATTCATATCACTTTCTCCTTTTTCACATCATACTACAAATAGAAAAAAATCGCAATAAGTTCCAAACTTATTGCGATTAATTCTCTTAATAAAATACGTGATTTCCAATTACATAACCATCTATTGTTCCCGCACGTCTAAAGCGTGTATACGTACCAATATTACTTACTCCATTTAAGGCTTCTTGTGCTGCTTGGTAACAACTAGCTGGGGAGCCAAGTGCCACACGTTGTGCTACTTTTCCATTAGCCGCTGGTGTAAATTGTCCAGAAGCATAGATAACGCCCGTTATAGTATTCGGATATGCTGCACTTCTTACGCGATTCATAACTACCGATGCTACTGCTAATTGTCCTTCATAGGATTCTCCACCTGCTTCACAATAGATGAGGGCTGCTAATAAGTCTAAATCTGATGTGTTAGCAATTACCGCATCATTCATTTGTTGTAAAGCTGCCTTAGCCTCTGCTTCTGCTCGTTCACGCTCTTCTATGGCTTCCATAGTCTCGCCGTGGTCAATTTCAAATTCTACTTCGAGATAAGATGCAGACAAGTAACCAATATCCCCTTCGTATTCAATGGCAATCCACTCCTCTGTCTCTTCAATTACTTCTACACGTTCCCCTTGGGCAACTAACCCATAGATTCCAGCGTCTTCTGACATATCTTTTCGTACTCGCAAGGCATCTGCATCTACAATTGCAATATAACGACCTGCTTTCTGAATTTCTTCCGCAGCGGCTTCTCCAAAGAGTAAATAATCGTTGTTCACCCAACCGATCAAATCTCCTGATACAATCTTCGTCCATCCGTCTACTTGTTCTAAGATTTCACCACCACAATCTTGATACAACACACCAACCGCTTCTGAATCAGCACTTGGTTCACTTCTTACATTCACTAGGTTCTGTACATCTGCAATCACTAGATTATTCACTAGGTTTTCTTTTGCCAGTTCCTTTTCCTTAATCTCAATTAACTCTTCAAGTTCTTCTTCTTCAATTTCAACAGTTCCCTCTAGTACTGCACCTACTCCAACACTAACTAATTCAACTGACGTAATTGATGCGTATGCACTTTTTGATTGGCTCATTCCTGCCACCATAATTATGGCGAAAAGTATCATTCTCAGGACGCCTATCCTATCTGCTTTCATAATAACCTCCATATTGTAGTTGTTTCATATTCTTGACAATTGTTACAAACTTGTTACTTTATCAAGATTCACTTATCATAGCAAAGAGATTAAAATTTGTCAAGTTTTTCTGCAAATAGCTTCTTAGTTACAAAGATTCTGACTTCTCAATACATGCTCCCATTGCCTCTATAATAGAAGAACGAAAACCTGTCTTTTCCAAGGTTGCAACTGCCTCTATGGTAGTTCCCCCAGGAGAGCATACTTGATCTTTTAATTTACCAGGATGTTGCCCTGTCTCTAACACCATTTTCGCACTTCCATACATAGATTGAGCTGCCATTTCATAAGCAATATCCCTTGGAATTCCTGCAAGTACACCTGCATCTGCCATAGCCTCTATCATCATGAAGAAATACGCTGGCGAACTCCCACTAATACCTACAACTGCGCTCATTAAGCTTTCCTTCACTTCGTATAATTTACTTACAACACTGAATAATTCAACAAATCTTTCCTTGGATTCTTGACTTACTCTCTGACTGCAACAATAACCAGTACACCCTTCTAACACTAAGATTGGTGTGTTTGGCATGCACCGAATCATCTTCACTTGTTGTTGAAACTGGGTGCAAAACCAGTCAAGGGTTTTACCCGGTGCAATAGATATAATGAGATGATTCTCTGTTACATAATCTTTTATTTCTCTAACGACTTCTTCCATAAATTGTGGTTTTACTGCAAGAACTAGAATTTCCGATTCTTGCACTACTTCAATATTATTCCCAGTAACGCTAATTCCATACTTTTTCTGTATTTCTTCCAAGGAATTTACATTTCGTCTCGACCCTATCACTTCAGTTGGTGATAGAATTTGTTTCTCGATCATACCACCTACAATGGACGATGCCATATTCCCCATTCCAATGAATCCAATTTTATATTTCATGTGATTTTCATTCCTTTCTTGCACTAACTTAATATGTTCACAAAAGTTTAGTCACGCATCTTATCCTCATCCCTCTCGTTGTCGCCTTGCTTCATACACGAGTAATCCGGCCGCCATTGCTGCATTAAGAGACTCTACTTGTCCACTCATAGGGATCTTCACGTACTCATCTGCTTGCTGTGCTGTGTGTTCCTCTAATCCCCGTGCTTCATTTCCAATTAAGAAGGCTGTCGGCCCTTTAAAATTCGTATCTGTATAGTATGTCGTTCCCGCTAAATGTGCCGCATAAATTCTTACGCCTACTGCTTGCAACTGCTCCAACACTTGTATCATGTCTTCTATATAAATGGTTTTCATGCGAAAGATAGAACCCATAGTGGATCGTATGACTTTTGGATTATAAAGTTCTACTGATCCCTTTGTTAGAATCACTCCATCTACGCCTGCTCCTTCTCCTGTTCGAATGAGCGTTCCTAAGTTTCCTGGATCTTGCAGCTCTTCCCCTATTAGGAGCAAGGGATTAGCTCCTTGCATCATATCCTCTAGGGTATAATGAAATTGAGCAACCGTGCATAGTATTCCCTGAGGGTGCACCGTATCAGTCATCTTCTGAAATACATCATCCGATACAATTTCATAAGCATGTCCCTGCAAGAGTTCTTTCTCTTCCCACTTTTCATAAAAGGATTCAGAAAGATATACTTCCCGAATCCTCTCTTTAGGAGCTTCTACAAACAACTTAACCCCTTCTATTACAAAAAGGTCTCGTTCATTTCTAACTTTTGTCCGTTGCATCAATTGTACCACTTGCTTAATCCGCGCATTACTCATTGATGTGATCATGCCAATGTATTCCTCATTTCTTTTAACCTATTCGCTTCACTAGTGACTCAATTACTGTGTTCTTACCTAATACGACTAGATGATCATCTTCTTGAATCTGATAATCTGGTGATGGTAAAACATTTGAATTCCCCTCTTGATCACGTATGTTTAAAATAGATACGTGATAATCTGCCGCAATATTGGATTCACGAATGGTACTGCCTACCCATTCTGCCAACGGCGGTATCTCATAAATTGCATATCCTTCTGCCATTTCCACATAATCAAATACATGATTCATACTATATCTAGCTGCCCATTTTTCAGCAATATCCTTATCTGGATAGATTACTTCGTCAGCACCATTCTTTAATAGAAACTTCGCTTGAATATCACGCGTTGCCTTACTAATTACAAGCTTTCCACCAAACTCTTTAACAAGACTTGTAATTTCAAGACTGCTTTGAAAATTCGTTCCAATACAGATAATGATAATGTCAAAGTTTCCAATCCCAAGACTTCGTAGTACTTCCGGATTGGTACAATCCCCAATTCTAGCACTTGTTGCTACCGGAATCAAATCTTCAATCTTCTTCTCATCTTGATCGATAATCATAACGTTATTGCCATGTTCTATGAAATTAGATGCTATGTGATGTCCGAATCTTCCAAGTCCAATTACTAATACTGATTTCATCTTACTCTTTTCCTTCTTTCTCTCTTGCGTATCTTCTATCCTATTACAATCTTCTCCACTGGTAGCTGAATAGGGGGAATAATTTTACGTTTTGCAAAGGCTACTGCAAAACTAAGGCTACCAATTCTACCACAATACATAAGCATAATAATCATGAACTTTGAAATGGGTTCCAATTCTCTCGTTACTCCAGTAGACATTCCAACTGTACCAATAGCAGAAAATGTTTCAAATAACACTTGTTCAAAAGTAAAATCTTGCACAGCAAAAATCACCATAGATGCTAATAAGGTTAGTCCAATGTTAATCATAATGACTGCATTCGCCTTTTTAATGGTTTCCTCTTCTAATCGTCGTCCAAATAAATTGGTACCTTGGGTTCTACGAGCCATAGAAAGCGCAAAGAAGATAATTACTACAAATGTAGTTGTTTTAATACCACCTGCCGTGGATCCAGAATTTCCACCCACGAACATATATAACATAGTCAATAATTTACTACCATTGCTTAGTGCACCTGTGTCAATGGTGTTAAACCCCGCTGTTCTCGGAGTAACCGCACTAAACACCGAAGTTAATATCTTCTCAACAATGGTCATATCTTTCATTAAGTTATTATTCTCTAGTAGGAAGAATAACACAGAACCTACTATTAAAAATACAACTGTTGCCGTTAATACAATTTTCGTATGTAACAGGTACTTTTTCACCTGAAAGCGATTTCTCATTAGATCATCCCATACAATAAATCCAATTCCACCTATGGTAATCAATAAGATAATGGTTACGTTTACAATTACATCCCCCTTATAAGGTGTAAGTGAAGTATACGCTTCCACATCTCCCATTAAATCAAATCCTGCATTACAAAATGCAGAAATAGCATGAAAGATACCATAATAGATTCCCTTTACAAGGCCTTTGTCAGGAATAAATCGTATCGATAGGAGCAGTGCCCCCACTCCCTCTATGATGAAAGTTCCTCTTATAATGCTTTTTGTTAAACGTACCACGCCAGCCACTTCGATGGTATTTACACTTTCATGAATTACCTCTCGCTCTTTGAGACCAATTTTCTTCTTAAAGAGTACAGCAACATATACTCCAATGGTAATAAAACCAAGTCCACCTATTTGAATGAGACTCAAGATAATGAGTTGTCCTAATAGATTCCACTTTTGATACGTATCAGCAATCACCAATCCAGTTACACACGTAGCCGATGTAGCTGTAAATAGTGCATCAATAAATGGGGTCATATTGCCATCACGGGATACAAACGGAGTCATGAGCAAACAAGTCGCAATCATAATAATCATTAAGAATCCCAGCATAATTATTGTACCGTGTGGCACTGTAGAAATCTTTTTTTTCATTTTAGTAATTTCTCATCCTTTGCTTCTATAGGGAAAGTAATTTACTTACTTCGTATTGATATTCTGGAATATCCTTTTTCATCTCTAACGCTTCTTCAATATCAAAATCCACAAACTCCCCATGCTTGTAGCCCACTACGCGATTTGACTTCCCTTGACATAAAATATCTGTGGCATATGCTCCCATAATAGACGCATAGAAGCGATCCTTACAAGTTGGCGAACCACCACGCTGCATATACCCAAGTATGGTTGCACGCGTTTCAATCCCTGTAGCAGCTTCGATTCTACGAGCCATAGAAGTAGAATGTCCAATTCCTTCTGCATTAATAATGATATGATGTTTCTTACCTTTTTTACGATTGGCAATAATACTATTAATAATACGTTGTTCATCAAAGTCATATTTCTCTGGTAATAAGATATCTTCTGCACCATTTGCCACACCGCACCATAGAGCAATATAACCTGCATTTCTACCCATAACTTCAATAATACTACATCTTTCATGTGAAGAAGATGTATCACGTACTTTGTCAATGGCTTGCATAGCTGTGTTAATGGCCGTATCAAATCCAATGGTATATTCCGTACACGCAATATCTAAGTCAATAGTCCCCGGTATTCCTATGGTATTAACGCCCTTTAAAGCTAATGCACGTGCACCACGATAAGAACCATCTCCCCCAATTACGATTAAGCCATCAATTCCATGCCTCTTACAGGCTTCTACGCCAAGCTGTTGCCCTTCATCCGTAAGAAACTCAAGACACCTTGCCGTCCCTAGAACAGTTCCTCCTCGCTGAATGACATCAGACACATTTTGCGGTTCAAAGTCTATAATTTCGTCGTTTAAAAGGCCTTGGTATCCCTTTTGAATTCCCTTAACCTTAACGCCATTTTGTATTGCCTTACGAACAACTGCACGAATTGCAGCATTCATTCCTGGTGCATCGCCACCACTTGTTAATACACCAATTGTTTTGATTTCCTTGCTCATCACTTACCTCCTGTAATTTATTATATTCTAATCTAAATCCGTTTGCATTACAACCATTACTTCTATTTTCCCCCACTATTCTTAATAAATCTTCTTGTAACTAGAAGGTGTTAGACTAATTTCACATTTTCAATTCCATATTTTTCTTCTAATTTGTGCACTAATTCCTCGCTTGCATGGATTCCTTTGCCGCCTGACAACATGATTTTCCGCTTAGTTTCTTCTATATATATAACTACCATGTCCCTTCCTTGTAAGGAGGCAAATTGATGACTTAGCGTTTCTTTTTCCACTTCAAATTCTGTGACAGTTGGTAATTTAATCCATAATTTCTTAGGTAAATCTTCAAATGGCAACAAGGAATCTGCAATTAACTTTGCATCTCTTTCATCCTCTACAGCCACTCTCCCCTTAATAAACACTTTGCGATCCGCCTTCAGATAAGATACATACTTTTCGTACACTTTAGGAAATAAAATAACCTCCAGATTGCCTACCAAGTCTTCTAATGTAATGAAAGCCATAGCCTTATCATTACGAGTGTATTTAATAGTAATATCAACAATGAGACCGCCCACTGTAACCTTGGCACCATCTTTTAGTATATTTTCTTCTTGTTCTTCTTGCCACACAAAGTCCGTTGTCATTGCTGTAATCGTCTTTTTCCAAATTCCTTCATCTTGTTCTAACGGATGACCGCTAATATAGATTCCTAGCACCTCTTTTTCAAAAGCGAGAATAAATTCTTTTTCATATTCCATCACATTTGGCATTTGTACCTGAAAGTTGTGCTTTTCTTCTTCTGCCGCAAAATCAAATAGGGACATTTGCCCTGCTAAGTTGTTCTTCTTATTCTGTTGAATCTGTTCCACAATTTGAATATATACACTAATAAATTGCTTCCGGTTTCCTTCTAAGCAATCAAGGGCACCTGCTTTAATGAGATTTTCAATTGCTCGCTTATTTAAGTCACGAGGTAACATCCTGACAATAAAGTCTCTTAAATCTAAGAATGGTCCCCTCTCATTTCGTTCCTCAACTAATGCTTCCACAATAGGCCGTCCTATGGATTTAATAGCATTTAACGCATAGCGAATGGAATCGCCAGATACCGAAAATCCTACCTCTCCTTCATTTACATCAGGTGTTAAAATATCTATCCCCATATTGCGACATGCTAAAATATATTCTGCCACTTTGGAAGAGTTATCAATAACAGATGTCATTAAAGCTGCCATAAATTCTACTTTATAATAACATTTTAAATAGGCTGTTTCATACGCTACAACCGCATAGCAAGCGGCATGAGACTTGTTAAATGCATATTTGGCAAAATCCATCATCATATCATAGATTTCCCTTGCCACTTCCTCTGCAATGCCATTAGCCACACATCCTGGTACACCTTCCTCCTTATTTCCATAGATAAAAGTGTCCCGTTCTTTCTCCATAACTGCTTGCTTCTTCTTAGACATAGCACGACGCACAAGGTCACTACGCCCTAGGGTATACCCACCAAGATCTCGCACAATTTGCATTACTTGCTCTTGGTATACAATGCACCCATAGGTAGGGGATAAGATAGGGATTAACTCTTTACAAGCATACGTGATTTGATCGTGATGATTTTTCCCCTTAATATACTTTGGTATAAAATCCATAGGACCTGGGCGGTACAGCGATACTCCTGCTATAATATCTTCCAGACTTTGAGGCTTTAATTCCTTCATAAAGCTTTTCATACCCGCACTTTCCAATTGAAAGATGCCATCTGTCTTACCCGTGCCAATAAGATCTAGCACTTTTTGATCATCGTAAGATATGTGGTCAATTGAAAATGTACTCTGTAGCTTACGACTAACTAACTTACAAGTATTTTGAATAACGGTAAGTGTCCTAAGACCAAGAAAATCCATCTTAAGAAGTCCCAATTCATCTAGGGTGGTCATAGGAAATTGAGTCGTAATAGAGCCATCCGATCCTCTAGAAAGTGGGACGAATTCATCTGCTGATTGCTGACAGATTACTACACCCGCTGCATGCATAGAAGCATGGCGCGGCAATCCTTCTAAGCGTTTACACATATCAATCAAGTAATGGATCTGCTCTTCCTTCTCATAAGCATTTTTAAATTCCGGGTTCTTCTGCAAGGCTTTTTCAATGGTCATATTTAATTCATTCGGAATCATCTTGGCAATGGAATCTACGTATGTATACGGCAAATCCATAACTCGTCCCACATCGCGAATCACCCCTTTTGCTGCCATAGTTCCAAATGTGACAATTTGAACTACCTTGTCATGTCCATATTTCTCACATACGTAGTGAATTACTTCTTGCCGTCTTTCATAGCAGAAGTCAATATCAATATCAGGCATAGAAACCCGTTCAGGATTAAGAAATCTTTCAAATAACAGTTGGTATTTAATTGGGTCAATGTCTGTAATATGAAGGCAATATGACACAATACTACCCGCTGCCGATCCCCTTCCTGGTCCTACTGCAATATCATTCTTCTTAGCATAATGAATAAAATCCCACGTAATCAAGAAGTAATCCACATAGCCCATTTTATTAATGGTGCTAAGCTCATAGGTCAGTCGCTCTTCTAATTCCTCTCTTCCAATCTGATCTGTCACATGAGCATATCGCTCCTCTAATCCAATCTTGCACAATTCTTCTAAATAAGAAGAAGCGGTATAACCTTCTGGAACCTCATATTTCGGTAATTTTGTTACACCGAATTCAATGTCCACTTGGCATCTATCTGCAATCTTCTGCGTATTTTCTAAGGCTTCTAGTGCATAAGGAAAGAGACGTTTCATCTCATCTTCACTTTTAATGTAATATTGGCCGCCCTCATAACGCATTCGATTTTCATCTGATAACTTCTTGCCTGTTTGTACGCACAATAAAATATCATGTGCTTTTTCATCATCACCTCTAGTGTAATGTACATCATTAGTCACTACAAGAGGGATTGATAATTCCTCACTCATACATAATAATTGTGCATTGACTTCTTGTTGTCTAGATAACCCATGATCTTGAAGTTCTAAATAATAATGGTCTTCACCAAAACAATTGGCATGCCATTTTGCTGCTTCCTTCGCTCCTGCCAAATCCCCTTTTAAAATATCACGCTGCACTTCACCCCCTAGGCAAGCCGATAATGCAATAATGCCTTCATGGTATTCTTCTAATAATTCTCGATCTACTCTCGGCTTATAGTAATACCCTTCTGTAAATCCCTTGCTAACAATTTTCATTAAATTAGAATAACCCATGTTATTCTCCGCCAGCAGTACAAGGTGATAGTAACGATCTTCGCCTCCTACCGTTTCCCGATCGAAGCGGGACTTAGGTGCTACATACACTTCACACCCTATAATAGGTTTAATACCCACTTCCATTGCTGCACGATAAAAATCAATCACACCATACATTACGCCATGATCAGTAATTGCAATACTATTCATTCCAAGTTCTTTTACTCGGTCCACGCATTCTTTGATTTTATTGGAACCATCTAACAAACTATACTCTGTATGAACATGTAAATGGGTAAATGACATAATAATAACCTTCCCTTTCTCAAGTTCCTTCATTATAGCAGTTTCTATCTACTTTCTCAACTTATTTACTGCGGTTTATAAACTATGGTTCAACGGAAAAAGAAGCCATAACACGATTTATTACGGCTTCTTTCTATATGAAATATAATTCTTATTGATACTGTTGAAGTTCAGCAACTTTGTCTAATGCTTCCCAAGGCAAGTTTAAATCATTTCGACCAAAATGACCATATGCTGCTGTTTGTTTGTAAATTGGTCTTCTTAAATCTAGCATCTGTATAATACCCGCCGGTCTTAGATCAAAATGTTTACGAACGATTTCCACTAAACGGTCATCTTCAACTACTCCTGTACCAAATGTATCCACCATAACCGACATAGGTTCTGCTACTCCAATTGCATACGCTAATTGAATCTCACACTTCTTGGCAAGTCCTGCCGCCACTAAATTTTTAGCAACGTAACGAGCTGCATAAGCCGCCGAACGATCTACCTTTGTACAATCTTTTCCTGAGAAAGCGCCACCGCCATGACGAGCATATCCACCGTAAGTATCTACAATAATCTTACGACCTGTTAGACCAGAATCTCCATGTGGACCGCCAATTACAAATCTTCCTGTAGGATTAATAAAATATTTTGTATCTTCATCTATTAATTCTTTTGGTAAAATTGGTTCAAATACATACTTCTTAATATCTGCATGGATTTGTTCTTGGGTAACCTGTTCATCATGTTGGGTAGACAATACAACTGCCTCTAATCTTAATGGAATTCCTGCTTCATCATATTCTACCGAAACTTGACTCTTGCCATCTGGTCGCAAATAAGCTAACGTGCCATCTTTTCTTACTTTGGTAAGTTGCATAGACAACTTATGAGCAAGAGCGATTGGATATGGCATATATTCCGCGGTTTCATTGGTTGCATAACCAAACATCATCCCTTGGTCACCCGCTCCAATGGCTCCTATTTCCGCTTCTGACAACTTAGCTTCTAAGGCCTTGTCCACTCCAAGAGCAATATCTTTCGATTGTTCATCTAATGTCACCATAACTGCACACGTGCTTGCATCAAACCCGTATTCCGACTTAGTATACCCAATTTCTGCTACCGTATCACGTACGATTTTTTGAATATCAACATATGCCTTTGTAGTCACTTCCCCCATAACCATTACTAGTCCCGTAGTAGTGCAAGTTTCACAAGCTACACGACTCATTGGATCTTGTTCCATCATAGCGTCAAGAATTGCGTCTGAAATTGCATCGCACATTTTATCAGGATGCCCCTCTGTTACTGATTCTGATGTAAATAATAATTTTTCCATATTCTGTTCCTTTCCATATATCATCTGATAATTTGCTACAATCTCATAAGAAAATACCTCTCTCAATCCTACCTCTCACTTTGTCTTCTCAGAAACCCTAACCTAAATAGAAGCAATAAAAAAATCCACTCATAATAAGTGAATTTGCACAAAATCGGACAAACCCCCTTATTGTTCGTAACACGCTCAGGTTGGCACCTTCCTTAAAGGGGTTGCCGTGGCTTCATCGATCCTTTGTATCTCCACCACTCTGAATAAGAGAAATTCTATGAAATTAATACATTTACTATAACTGATAGCTTTGGATTTGTCAACAAAATTGTTAGTCGGCAAGTTAACTTAAGATAATAACTTAAGATAATTGTCACTATTTGTTGACAGATTGTCAGATAACTTTTATAATTGAACTATATAACTATTTACACAGGATTTGAATACCATTAATTTGGCATTCTACTATTAAAACAGAATATAAGAGGTAGTTACATGGTTAAATTAAGTGTTACTAAATTAATACCAGGTTTGGTTTTAGCAATGGATGTAGTTGCATACAACGGCCAAACTATTCTAGAGAAGAATCTAGTGCTAACTGATAAAAGTATAACGAAGTTAGCATTTTACGCAGTAGTTTCTGTACAGCTGAAGACAAATGCAGAAGGAAAACTAATTAAAGAAAAAGTTAACGAGCCAGTTCACGAATCTTTAAGAGATAAAACAGTGCACTCTTCTGAATTTAAAGCCTACAAGCAGACTTTTGATGCTACTAAAAACACCTACGAAGCAGCCGTTAATGATATTGTGACTCATCACAAAACAATAGACACACGTGCACTCGTTACCCATGTGCTTGATTTATTTATGAAATCATCAAGTGCATCTAGTATTTTTGATATGTTACACAGTATGCGTGAATACGATGATTCCACTTACACTCATTGCATTAATGTATCCTTAATATGTGTCGTATTTGGCCAGTGGCTTGGTATGAGTGACGAAGACATTGAAAAGCTTTCTCTTGCCGGCTTATTACATGATGTCGGAAAGTTATTGATTCCAGAAGAAATTGTGAAAAAACCCGCAAAATTAACTTACGATGAGTATGAAGTAATGAAAACGCATCCTTATAAAGGTTATGAATTATTTAAAAATACACCTTTAGATTCCCACGTGAAAAATGCAATCTTAATGCACCACGAGAAATGTGATGGTTCTGGTTATCCATACGGACTAGAGGCTGATGCCATTGATCCTTTTGCAAAGATTGTTTCCATTGCTGATATTTATGATGCTACGACTTCTGCACGTATTTATCGCGGACCGTTATCACCATTTGAGGTAATTGATTTGTTCCAACAAGAAGGCTATCAGAAGTATGACCCTCGCTATATTATGACCTTTATGGAACATGTAGTGAATACATACATTGGACAAGATGTACTCCTTTCCAATGATGAAGTAGCTACAGTTATGTTTATTAATAAGGCAAATCCTGGTCGACCAATTGTTAAGACAGAACGTGATTGCTATGACTTATTGAAGCGAAAAGATTTATCTGTTTTAAAAATCGTATAACGAACAAAAAGGAGCAAGTATATTTGCTCCTTTTTTATTGCTTATTTTATTGCTTAATTCTAATCATCTAGCCTACTGATAATCGAAACTTTTTAAGTTCTCTTTGAGAGTCCACCTTTTGGATGAATGCTCCAAGTTCTCGAAGTTTCTTAGGAAAATCTTCATATCCACGTTCAATGTACTGAATATCCTCAACTGTAGAATGACCTTTTGCACCTAGCGCTGCTAGCACTAATGCTGCACCTGCTCTAAGGTCTGGTGCAATTAAGTTGGCTCCTGTATATTGATCAACACCATCAATAATTGCCACTTTTCCTTCTACCTTAATACTTGCACCCATTTTTGTTAATTCATCTACATATTTAAAGCGATTTTCAAATATACTCTCATTTACCACGCTAGTTCCATTGGATAGACCCAGAGCAACTGCAATCTGTGGTTGCATATCTGTAGGGAATCCTGGATATGGCAATGTTTTAATCTGTGTATGCAAAAGAGGTTCTGTGGCTACCACTCGCACTG